>NZ_JBSQBF010000001.1:0-374261 GCF_053851755.1 Mycoplasma sp. 3392 | reverse complement strand
ACCTCAAAGACTTACAAGTGAGTAGACTTAATCATTGACAAAAGCAAGGTAATGTTTAACTCTAATACTATGTGAATTAATTGAAAAAGTACAAAAAATATTTTGTTTTTTGTTTGCCATTTTTAAACCTTATATAATAGAGTAATGCCATATTGATGAATTAACATTTTTATTTTTATTGCAGGATATTTTATTGGTTCAATAAATCTATCAATTATCATGTCTAAAAAACTTAAAAAAGAAGATATCAGATCACAAGGTTCAAATAATGCGGGTTCAACAAATGCTTTAAGAGTCTACGGTAAGAAATTTGCTTTAGTTGTCTTTTGCTTTGATGTTTTAAAAGCGATGTTACCTTGTTTTTTCGTTGTTTTTTTGCAAAGATGAGTAATCAGAGACTTAAGCATCAGTATTTCATTGATTCCATTGATTGCTGGTCTAGGTGCCTTGGTTGGACATGTGTGACCTATTTACTTTAAATTTAAAGGTGGTAAAGGAGCTGCTTGTTTCTTAGGAATGGTTATTGCAACCAACATCATCTTACTATTCATTGGTATTGTTTTATTTTTAAGTGTTGTATTAATAACAAAATATGTTTCACTTGGTTCAATAGTTGTTCCATTCATACTAGTTTTATTGGCATTTATTCCTTGAATTGCTTCTGGACCTCTTGGTGTTTGCTCAATTAATAAAGATTGGTTTTATATTCCAGGTATTGTCTTACTTGTTGCTGACTTGATAGTTATTTTTATGCATCGCACCAATATTAAAAGATTGGTAAATAAAACAGAAAATAAGTTAAGACTTAAAAAATAGTTTTAAAGCTTAGTCAAAAAGACTAAGCTTTTTATATAGCAAAAGCAAGAATAAAAAACAAGATAAGCACTTGGCTTATCCTGTGTTCAATATATGCTAATTAACGTGCAGTTTCAAAAGTTTGAATTCTTAGATTGTTGAAGCTGATTAATTTTTCTAATTTTTCTTTTAGAACTGGATCAGAAGTTTTAGCAAGTCTTTTTTCGTATTTTTTAGCTCTCTTGTAAACTACTGCTTTTTCAATAGGAACAAGTCCGAACATAATTAATACAAATGAAGGAAGAAGAATTGCTGTTACGATGTTTCCGATTCATTCATAGTGTAAATTCTCTAATAATTTTCATTGAGCTTTAACAAAAGCAGCATCAGTCATGTCTTTTGTTTTTTCTACTGTTGTAATTAGTCCTACTTTAGGGTCAAAGTAGTTTTCGATTTGTTTTTCAGTTAAAGCAATTGATACATATGGATTAATTGCATAAGTAACTAATGCTAAAGCAACTAATACAATACCAACTCAACCTGCTCAAACTGTGTGTTTTCCTTTTTCAACTTTAATAAAGTTCAATTTACGGTTTCTGATTGTTCCAAAAATAGCAACAATAATGAACGCGAACGAGATAACAGCCATTCAGTTAGCCATTAAGTCAGAGAAGTTCATATTTGAATTGAAGTTTCTTGAACCATATAAACCGTCATATCCACCTGGGAAGTAAGCAAGTGATCCAACAACATTAAAGATTAGAGTAACAGGAATTGTTAGAATGATTGCATAGATAGTTCCGACGATTGGAGTTTTTGCTTTTTGCATTTTTGCATGAACTTTAAGTGGAACTCACAACTCACCTTCGTTTATTAAGTCTTCAATGAAACGAGTACATCACATTGTGAATCCGTTAATGATTCCTAAGATTCCGATTGCAATAGCAAAGTTAATTAATCCAAATAATCAACTTGCTTTAATTGATTTTAGTTGATCCGAGAATCCATAGAATCCTCCACTAGCAGCACCAATTGTCATTGTAACAGCAAGAATCAAGTAAATAATAGTTACAGTTACTAGTCCAATAACTAGAGCAAGTGGTGTTTTCTTAGGTTCAGCCATTTCTGATTGAACTCCGGCTGTTACATAAAATCCATCATATGCAAAGAAGATAGCAGCCATACTTGTGAAGATACCAAAGATTGGTGATAGTTTTGCTAGGCTTGTTGATTGTGGATTTCATCATTTAATTTGTGTCATTTGTTGACCGACAGTGACTGTGCTTCCATCACTGACTTGTTCAGATAGTTTTTGACCAGCAAATACTAATCCAATAATGGTTACTGCGATAAGTGGGAAGAATTTAATAGCAGTAACAACTAAGTTTTGAATGTTTCCTGCTTTTGAACTTAATCCTGATGTAAATAAGAATCAGAATGAAATTCCTAAAGCAAAAAGCATCATAATAATTCAGTCATTATTTCCGAATGCTTTATTGATTAGTAAACCACCATCTGTGACAAATCCTCCAGCAGCGTCTTGCATTTGAATAATTACATATAGTGGCATAAAGTAGTAAGTGAAAGGTAAGTAAATAAAAGTCATGAAGTTTTTACATGCTTTATAGATGTAAAGACTGTTGAACGCTTTATTTCACCCAATCATACCAAGGTTATCATTACGACCTGAAGCAACTTCAACAAGTGCTATTGCCATGGCAATAACCGCAAATGCTGCTAGTCCCCAAGCTAAGATAGATCAGAAAATGTTTCCAGCAGATTCTGCAAGTACTTTATCTGCCCGTAGGAAAATTCCTGCTCCGACTGATGAACCGATAACAATTAAAATTGCTGAAAAGAAACTAATTTTCTTTTTCTTGTCAGCAGTCACAACTAATTGTTCGTCAGACATTGTTTATCCTTTCGTATGTTGTGTAATAAGTTTTTCTTATTACTGTTTTGTTGTTTGTTTATAAAAATTAAGAAAAAGAATGAATTTAAATGGGTTTAAGTTGTTTTTTTATAAACGCTAATAATTTTATGAATGTTCACAAATATAAATTTATTAATTTTTATTTAAGGTCTTTTCTTGATAAAGGCATTGACATGCAACGAGCATTTCCCATTCCAAGTGATAATTGATTTCCGTGGAATGGAATAACTTTAATTCCAGCAGCTTCTAAAGCTTTGTTTGTTTTTTCGTTACGTGAGTAACCAATTACAACTCCTGGAGCTAAAGCTAAGTAGTTTGTTCCGTCGAAGTGTGTTTCTCTTTCAATTTCCATTAAAGTTGCACCTTTTCCTGCAATAGGAATTAGAACTGGTTTTTCACCGATAATTGATTCTAATAAGTCTGATAGAGATGCTCCGCTTTCTTTACGTTTTGGTTCATCCTCTGTTAAATCAAATTCTCAGAATTTTAGAACATCTAACATGATTGGTGAGTATAAGAATTTGTTTCTATCTAACATTGTCAATCATGTGTCTAGGTGCATTAAGTTTGTTCATTTAGGAACATTAACCCCAACAATACGTGTGAATTTTGCTTCTGGGTTAGCTTTAATATTTTTAGCTAATAATTCAATTGTATCTAGGTCTGTTCTTTCTGAAACTCCAATAACTAGTGTTTTTTCGTTGTATACGAATACGTCCCCACCTTCGATTGAAAGTTTTAGACTTGGTTCGTAATAAATAGGAGTATTAACTAGTTTTGGGTGGTTTTTGAAAACGAATAATGAGAACAATGTTTCTCTTTGACGTACTTTGTAACGCATGAAGTGAATTGTAACTCCATTACCTACTGATGCAAATGGGTCACGTGTGAAATATAAGTTTGGCATTGGATCTACAACTAATTCGTGTTTTGATTCAATGTTTAAATCATATTTTGTGATTCCTGACATCATGTATTCAACCATTTTTCTTGGTGAAAGTTTGCTGAAGAATTCTCTAATAAGAGCTTTCTTTTCTTCACTTAGAATTGGGTTTGAATCTTCTAAGAAGTCTTCGATAAATTGTTTACGAGCTTCCGGACTAGCTAGTTCGTAGGTTTCTGTTACTAAATCTAGTAGTTCAACTACATTGATTCCATGTCCTTTTAGTGATTCAACGAATGATCTATGTTCTTTTCTTGCTTCATGGCTTTCCAAGATAGCAGAGAACAATAGTTCATCTAGTCGAGCAGGGGTAATGTAATCAATTTCTCGCCCTGGTTCATGTACTAATACAGATTCAAGTTCACCAACTTCACTGTAGACGTTGATTCCCTTAAATTTTTCATTAAAAACTGACATTTATTGCCTTCCTTAAATAGTTTTTTAATAGATCTTTAAATTAATAAATTTTGTTGTTTGCATAAATAAATTTTTTTGTGTAATTCGAAATTTTATGGTAAAATTACACTGTTTTTATTTGCAAATTTATTTTTGTGATAAAAACCACTAACTCAATTTGGTGGTATAAACAACAGCTACACGCAAAAAAATATTTATACAATAATATTATAGTTTATTAACATAAATATTCAAGACCCCACACTGTGTTTTGTATACCTTCTTGTGTATTTTAATATTCAACATTTTGTTTTTTTCTTTCTTTAAATAAACTTTTCTCATTCTTTCTTAATTAATTTTTATAATTCTTATTAATGTTTAAATTTAGAAACACAAGTGCTTTGGGGATTAAGGAGTATAACAATGCAAAATGAAACAATGCTTTCAACTTCTCTAGAAGCTTTTAAAACAATGAATAAAGAAAATCTTACTTTTGAGCAAATTTATCAATACGTTCGTGAAAAATTTATTCAATCTTGAATCGAACAATTCTCACAAAACGATAATAATTTTAGTGAAGATGAAATTGATGAATTAAAAAGAGGGCAATTGTATAAATTGTTGACTATTGATGGTAAATTTTTCCGCTTAGCAGATGGAAGATGAACCATTAACCGACCAATTGAGAATACAAATCGTTAATAATCAGGGGCTTCATTCCCTGATTTTTTTTCATTTTTATATTAATGGAAGAGAAAGTGAAATAATTTTGTATATGGCGACAAAAATTAAAAAATGGTTTTTTCCTTTAATGCTAACTAGTTTGATGATTCCAACTGTTTTACTTTCGGCCCAAAAATGTAATAATGTTGAAACAAAACACCCACAAGAAGAAACAAAATTTAGTCAACAATTTTTAAGTGAGTATTACAAAGCAAAAGTGACGGAAGTTATCGATGGTGATACTATCGTGACTGAGAATAACAATGATTTTACTAAGTGAAGATTCAGTGGAATTGACACTCCAGAAACAAGAAAACATGCACCTGACGGAAGTTGAGAACTGACTACTGGAGACCAACATTTATGGGGAACAAAAGCTAAAGAAGAATTAAAAAGACTAATAACTGAAAATAAAGACTTCGTGTGAGTGCCAAAAAATCCTAAAAAGGATAAATACTCTCGATCTTTGGGAAAAATTTACCTTAGCGAGCAGCATATGCTGAACATAGACTTAGTAACAAAGGGTTTAGCAATTAAGCGTTATATTAGTTTGGAAAGAAAAAATAAATATTACACAAGTGACACAACATTTTACATGGAGCTAGAAAATGCTGAAAACCAAGCAATCTTAAATAAAATCGGTATGTGGTCGCTCGGAACTAAAGCATACGTTATCGGCCTTCTATATTAATAAAGCAAAAAAAGTTAATTTTTTGGTAGAATTATAAAGCAATACAACATTAAAAGGAGCAACATATTATGAAAAAAGATATTCACCCACAATATCAACAAATTAAAATAACTTGCTCATCATGTGGTGCAGAACACGAATTCGGAACAACTGCAAGTAAAATCTCTTTAGATGTTTGCTCAAGTTGTCACGCCTTCTATACAGGTAACCGTACAAGTGCTAAAGCTACTGGTCAAGTTGAAAAATTCAACCGTAGATTCGGTAAAAATTCAAAATAATAATAAAAAACTCTCGTGTTGAGAGTTTTTTATTTTGCCTTTTTTATCATTTGGCGATTAGTTTTCCATTTGAATCTTTTTGTGATCCTAATAAAGCTAGAACAAAATCAATAAATCATCAAATTCCGCAAAGTCCTAAAGTTAATAATTTAAAAATGCCCAACATTGTTCTTCCGGCGTAAAAACGGTCAATTCCTAGTCAACCTAAAAATCAAGATAATAAAACTAATACTAATCTACTTTTATCTGAAACTGCATTCATTTTATTCCTCGTATTTCTTTCCTCAGAAGTATTTATAGTGGCTTTCTTTACCATCCTTAGTGATGTAGACAGCGTCCCCCTGTCTTTTACCTGTTGAGTATTTGTAACGTTCAACATCACCATTTGCATAGTATGTTGTTGCATCCCCATTTAGCATGTCGTTTTTGTAATTGCATTCTTCACGATCACCGTTAGCTTTATAAAATGTTGCTTTCCCGTGTTTTAGATTGTCAACATAAATAAATTCTTCACGATCACCATTAGCATATTGTAAATAACCAGGACCTTGTGCTAAACCATCAACATATGTGTATTCAGCAATATCACCATTTGGAACTACCATTTTGGCAGGACCATTTTTTTGTCCATTAACATATGAGTAAGTTTCGGTTGAACCACAACGAAAGTAATAAATTGCTTTCCCTGTTTTCACTCCATCCACTATTTCTACTTCTTCGCGTTGTTCGTACATAAATTTCCTTATTTAAAATATATATTTCAAATTATAACAATTTTTTAAAAATTGCATAATTTGCTTATTTTTTGGCTGTCTTTTTGATTTTTTTAAACTATTCTACTAGTGATTGTATCTTTACTTTGTGTAACATTAATTGTTTAAGTCATAATTCCAAATTAAAACTTCATTTACTTTGCCTCGCTTGGTTGCAACACTATTTATTAGTCTTTTAGCTTGGATTGCTTTAATTTTCTATTCTTTGAAAAGTTCTCTTATAAGCTCATGATCAGAATTTGACAGCAAAAATTTCACACCACGTGAGTGTAATTTATCACATTCTTCTTTTAGTTCAATTTGTTGTTGTTTAGTAAAACCTTCTTTTGTGTAATTTGTAAATGATGAAGATTTAGATATTGGCATATATGGAGGATCTAAGTACACAAAATCGCCGTTTCTTGCCACTTTAAGAACTTCTTTATAATCTCTGCAAAATATTTCAATGTGATTTTCATTCAGATAGCTAGATAATTCCAATATGGATTCTTTGTTTGCTATATTTGGATTTTTATAATATCCATACGGACTATTAAAATGACCTTGTTTATTGACTCGATACAAGCCATTAAAGCAAGTTTTGTTTAAATAAATTAGCCTTGAAGCCTTAAAGAGACAGTCTTTTTGCCTAAAATCTGAATCTCTGTCTTGATTTCGCAAGTAATAAAAATATTCTTTTGAGTTATTTGATTGGTGTTTTTTAAGTAATTCTAGTAGCTCATAAGATTGTGTTTTTACAGTTATATAAGTATTTATTAAATCTTTGTTAAGATCGTTAATTATTGCTTTATTAGGTAAAATTGCCAACAAAACTGCTGCACCACCTACAAAAGGCTCTAAATATCAATTAAATTTTGGTGGTATCAACCTGGAGATTTCATCTAATAATTGTCGCTTACCCTCAACTCATTTTAAGATTGGTCTAATTGCTTTTTTGCTATTTTCTACTTTCAAATTTGCCTCCTAGGGATCTAGTATCCTAACATAAACAAAGACAAATTTGAAACAAAAAAAGCCCCTTTGGGCTTTCTGGTCAATTTCTTGATATGGTGCGCGAGGAGGGACTTGAACCCTCACGCCGTGAAGCACTAGTGCCTAAAACTAGCGTGTCTGCCAATTTCACCACTCGCGCAAATGGTGCCACCTATAGGACTCGAACCTACGACCTACTGATTACAAGTCAGTTGCTCTACCAACTGAGCTAAGGAGGCTTTTAATTTGCTTTAATATTATAACAATTTAAAGAACAAATTTTTAAAATTTTTTATTTTTCAGCAAGACACATATCGATGTGGGGAATATCATCTTCTAAATACTCAAAACCTACTGTTACAAAGCCACATTTTTCATATAGACCTAATGCATAAACTTGCGCCGATAGTCATATTTGTAACCCTTTTTGTTGTGCTACATTCTTTACAATTTGCACCACTTCAGACAGAAACTTTTGCATCAATCCCTGGCGTCTATAACGTGGGTTAGTTATAACTCTACCTATTTTGTATTTTCCATCACTTTCAAAATATCTCAAATAACAAGCAATTTCATTTCCAATATAGTAAAAGGTATGGCTGGCAGTAGCATCAATTTCATCGATATCCTGATATAAACACTGCTGTTCTATCATAAAAACATTTTGACGCAAAGCAAAGATATGCATTGCTTCCAAACCTGTCATTTCACTAAGTTTTTTAATTTTGATATCCATAATACACAAATATAATAACAAAAAAGCAAATAAAAAAAGCACTTGTGTGCTTGGTGATTTAACATATGGTGGACGATGAGGGGCTCGAACCCACGACCCTCGCCTTGTAAGGGCGATGCTCTCCCAACTGAGCTAATCGTCCGATAAAAAATGGTGACCCTAGCGGGGCTCGAACCCGCGAATGCATGGATGAAAACCATGTGTGTTAACCGCTTCACCATAGGGCCAACTGGCGCCGACAACAGGGATTGAACCTGTGACCAATTGGTTAACAGCCAACTGCTCTACCGCTGAGCTATGTCGGCAACTTTTAAATTGCTTAATAATTATACATAAAAATAAATTTCTTTTTAAAAAATATTTTTATTGTTTGTTTGGCTGTTTCGCTTGAATATTATAACAAATTTTTTAAGTTTACTCAACAATTGGATTAGTTGGTCAGCAACTAAAGACAAAACAAAATACATAAAACATGTTATAATAGATATACAAAATTTGGGTTGGTACTCAAGAGGCCGAAGAGGCGGTCCTGCTAAGACTGTAGGGGAAGCAATTCCCGCGGAGGTTCGAATCCTCTCCAGCCCGCCATTTTTTTTATAACTTTTTTGACCTAAAAGTAGACAAAAATGGCACAAAATTGTAAAATTTTACTTATGGATAAGCGTAAATTAAAGTTGGTTTGCTATTATATTTTGTTATTAATATTAATTCTAGGACTCTTTGGAGTCATATATTTAATAATTCAAAACAGCAACAATATTGCCTTAATTTCAACTCTTGCTGCTATCTATTTTCTAAATTTAATTTTTAATATCATTGTTTTTACTCAAGATCGGCCAAACGAAACAAGGCAAAGTTGAATTATTGTTTTTATTTCATTGCCTTTAATTGGACATATTCTTTATATTATCTTTGGACAAAAATATTCAAAAGTTTTGTCCTTTGAAGATTATGTAAAAGAAAGAAATTCATTTTTACAAAACAATAAAACATATGAATTGAATGAGTCCATCAACTGCGAAAAGTTACAAAAAATTGCCAAAATGAATGCTAAAAACATATATCCAGCTAAAATAATAACTTTTGATAATGGACATTTCTTTTTTCAAGAACTTTTTAACCAATTAAAAAAGGCTAAAAAATTCATCTTTTTAGAAACTTACATTATTAAGCCAGGAGAAATCTTTGAAGAACTGAAGCAAATTCTAATTT
Source organism: Mycoplasma sp. 3392 (assembly GCF_053851755.1). Lineage (NCBI taxonomy): Bacteria > Bacillati > Mycoplasmatota > Mollicutes > Mycoplasmatales > Mycoplasmataceae > Mycoplasma > Mycoplasma sp. 3392. Next base: position 364,809 of record NZ_JBSQBF010000001.1, on the reverse strand, counting down.
CAAAAGTTTCTGAAGGTTTAGAAATCAAAATCATTGTTGACGATTTTGGTTCTTGAGACTTACCACGTAGCACATTTAAAGAACTTGAAAATCTTGGAATAAAAATTGTTCAGTTTGAAAAAATCCCTTTTCCTTTTATTACTGGAAATGCCAACTATCGCAGTCACCGTAAATTTGTTATTATTGATGGCAATTACGTTTTTACAGGTGGATGTAATATTAGTGATGAATATGCTAACTTTTCAAAAAAATATGGAATTTGAAAAGACGCAAATATCAGCTTACAAGGACCAATAGTTGAGTATTACACAAGACTTTTTGGCTATGATTGATACAAACAATCGGGTAAAAAAATAGGTAATATTGAAAGCTATTTTTTGGCATCAAATAGCGAACATAATGAATATGAAAATGCTATCACAACCATTGAAGACGGGCCAGCATGTGATTTTCCATTTATAGAATCAACAATGATTAAAATGCTAAGCGAAGCGGACAAATCAATAAAATTATCGACACCGTACTTCATACCAAGTAAAAGACTTTCGATGGCGTTAAGTGATGCTTTAGCACAAGGAATTGATATTACTCTTTACATTCCTGGCCTGTGAGATAAAGCATATGTATATTTTGCAACTATTTCTTGTTTAAAACCTCTGATTAAACTAGGACTAAAAGTTAAATTAGTAAAAAATTGCTTTTTACACTCAAAAATTGCTTTAGTTGATGATGAATTAGCATATTTGGGAACTTTAAATCTTGACCATCGCAGTTTCTATACTCAATTTGAAGTGACCAATTTTTACAGTGGTGAAGCAACAAAAGATATAAAATATATTTTTGAAACTTACAACCGTTTACATGATGAAAAGCAACTTAAAAAGTTGTTGAACAAGAAAAACGGTTTGATAGCTAAGTACTTATTGAGAATTTTTAAACCAGTTTTATAGAGCACTTTTGGTGCTTTTTTGTTTAAAAGTGCTATCATTTTAAGTATATGCATCGTTAGCTCAGCTGGTAGAGCAGGAGACTCTTAATCTTCGGGTCACAGGTTCGAACCCTGTACGGTGTACCATATCATCATTTTGACCGCAAAAAAAATCAGACTTTTTTAGCAAGGTCTGATTTTTTATTCAAAAATATTTAGGTCCTTATCAATGATATTAACACCTTTTTCCAGTACTAGTTCAATGAACTGATATGCCATAATCATTGCCATAACGTCATTTTCACAGTATATTTTTAGATTATTGACTACTTCTTCTCATTTATTATCTTGAATTGTGTCAGCATAACGGCAGATAGCATATGTCATTGCCATTGTTCCGTTTTGTACTTCTAACTCACTATAAGGAGTAATCATTACAGGAAGTTGTAGTTTTGATTTAGTTATTAATTTTTCAATCTTTTTAATTGAAGAAAAACCTCTTAGCTGGTGGAAATAGATAGCATTTTTTGAGTAATTGAAAACATTTTCAAGATCTACACACAGTTCCTCACTTATAATTTTGTCAACCATTTTTTTCAATTCATCAATTTGCTCTTGTGAAATTGCTTTACCGCCTGTTTTTAAATTAGTTATTTCGTAAAGTTCAACCATTTCTCTTAAACGAGTATTTTCGTAAGATTTGTTAAAGACTACATACGCACAGGCATTAGGATCATAAATTGTTTTAATAAAATCCAAATATTGTGATAGTTCAAGATTTCTAGGATCTAAGACAACATTTTCCTTGCTTATTATTTGATTGTTTATTGTTTTAATTACACTTACTTGGAAAACTATTTGTCGATATGGCAAAGCGTAATCAAAAATTGGATAAGGCATAGAAAAACCTTCAAAATCGTATCAAACAACCACTTTATCTTTTTGTCTTAATGGCTTAATTATATTTTCAACCACTTGCTCATTTAGTGTAGATTCTTTTCTTAAAATCTTGTTGAGAGCATTAGCTTGAGAAGTGGTTCTTTGCAATATATCATCATATGGCTGGTCGTGAAAAATTTTTTCGGCTATTTTAGATACAAATGAACCATGAATATGTGAAAAAGTTGGATATAGGGTGTTGAAGACAAGATTTGTTTTTGTCTTGTATTTTTTGCATCATTTGCTTGAATCATCCTTCTCACTTAGAACATAAGAAGTTTTTTCTTTTTTACTTCTTAACTCTTTAATTATTTTTATAAAGTATTCAACATCAGCACATCGTAAATCTTTTTTTACTTTTCCGTCATTTTCAAAAATTACTTTATCGAAAGAAAACTTTTTGCTGTCGTCTAACCAGGCAATGAATTCTTTTTGACTTTTCGTGCTTGCCACTTCACTTGCCAAGTAGAAATCTAAAGTATTTTTTTGAGTGCTGTTTACGTCTTTATTAAAAACAAGAAGTCGATAACTTGTCAAATTTTTGACACCAGAAAGTTTTGCTATCTGGCAATTTCAATAACCTTTTAAAAGATTGTCAAGTGAGCTTTTAGCTACTGGTTTTTTGTCTAACATTAAACCTGTTTTTTTGTTGTATGCAGCAGGTTTAGCCAAAGCATCTTTATACTCAAAAACTGGACCAATAATTACCTCTATTTTCGGGTCATCTAAATGCTTTTTAGTCAATTCAATTTTTTGTTCCAGTTTGGTTGAAAGAGGAATTATTACTGATTTGAAATTTTGAAAATATTTATTGATATACAAGTTGATAGATTTATTTACTAAATTAAAAGCCTTGTTGTCAGCATGAGCGCGATACAAATCAAGACCAAATTTGTCTGAGTAGTTGAATTCTTCAGTAGTTTCAAAAAGACCTATGAAGTTAGCTCACTCTTTATTTTCATCATCGTCTTCTAATTCATCATCGTCTTCATCATAATAACTTGCATTTTGTACATTATGTTCTAGTAAAAAATCTTCTTCAGTGTGTGTTAATCAGTACTCTGATGAAACATTGTATGTAAAATAGTCTTTATATTGAATGTATTTTTTATTTGTCACGAATTACAACCTTTCCATTTTCATATCACTTAAGCAGCAATTTTGCTCAGTCATTTTCATTACGACAGCGCAGATAGTCGATTTGATCAGCATCAATAACTGGATCATAATGTTCAGAAAAACCATTAATAGTTGTTTTTTTAAATCAGTTTATTACGTATTCTAAATCATCACGTGCTTGCTTTTCGTCTAATGGGTATATATTGGCTAAAGCATGTCTTTTATTAACATCAACTTTATTTGGATCTTGATAGTCTTCTTCTTCTAAAAAGAGTGCAAAAATACCAAATTTTTCAGCTCCCATCAAGTAAGCATATAACTGAGCTTGCTTGATATAAGCGAGACTTGGACCATTTTTCTTTCATTCTTCCCATTTTTTAACACCAGCAGTTTTAATTTCAACTACTGTATTTTTTGACTCAATGAAACCATCAGGAATACCACCGACATATTTATTTTTGTCAGCAAAATAGTCATACTTGTACTCACGGGCATTAAATGTTTGCACTTCAACTTTCGCTTCTCTTGCTAATTTTGCAATTATTTTAGGTTCTAAAATAACCCCTGCATTAACATATTTAGGATCTAACATTGGCAACGCTAAACGACTTATATGGCAAAAGGCTTGAAAATGATTGTTAAAAACGTCAGTATTTAAAACCTTAGCTATTGATGAACCCCCAATTTTTTTAAATCCCGCGAATGAACCTGGTTCATTTTTAAAAAGCATATTATGAAAAAAAGGTTCTAATATTACTATTCTTTTTTCTTCGTCAAGTGTGTAGTGGCGATCATTGTAGTATTTTCTTGGAAATGATGCCAAAAGCTTTTCTCTTAATTCTGTGGTTTCCATTATTATTCCTCTTCAAAACTAACACTTTCATATTTTTGTTGAATAGTTTCTCAAATGTGTGAAATGTCTGCTTTTGGGCTTTTTTCTCTTAGGCTTGTGATTTGTTTGATAGATATGATTGCATCATAAATTGCTTTATAGTTTGTATGAGCATGACTTTCTCAATTATCATATTCTTCAAAAACTTTTTTGTCAATTTCTTCTTCTTTTAAATCTGGTAGGTAACAATGAATAATTTCGTGCAATAAGTTAAAGAAAATAAAACTTTCACGATTGTAAATGTCATTCAAGAAAATGTAACGTTTAGCACGTTTTTTAAGAGTAATACCTCTTATTTTTGCTCCTGTTATATATTTTTTTGTTACTAAAACTATCCCTTTGCTTGCTAGAAAATGTTTTAAAAGTTCGATCTTTTCACTAAAAGTTACGCTACTTGACATAATGTTCAGCACTTTTTTTAGAGTTACTTTAAATTGACTATTTCTAAAGTTTCCAACTTCTAGGTTGTGATCAATACCCAATTCACAGAAACGAATTCAAACATATGTATTAGGCTTGTTATAATATTTTTTAGATTCTGCCAAAATGTGTTTTTCCAAATACTCTTTGTAATTTTCTAATTTATTGACCCCATAAAATTCTTTTAATAACATCAATTTTCTTCAGTCTTCCATTTCTTCACGAATCTGAATGTTTTGCTTAATTAAAAGTTGTGGATTTTTGATTAGAAATTTTACTCCATAACTTTCTAGATGAATTTTTAGGTCATCCCCCATATCAAGACCTTGTTTACGGTTGCGATATAGTTGATAATGCCTTCAAAGTGAACCGTTAGGAAGTTGAAAAACAAATTCTAAACCTTCAATTATTCCTGTTGTTATCACATTGCTATCTTCATTTAAAAAACTATTAACATGTTTTAAACTCAAACCCAGTCGCAAAGCAAGTTCTTTTTGACTCATTTCATTTTTATCAAGTAAGAATTTAATTTCATCACTAAAACTCTCGAACTGATCGATGTTTGGTATTTCTGACATTTATGCTCCTTTATTACATAGTAATAATTATATGCAACAAAAACAAAAAAGTATGATTTTGTTCATTTTTTTGACACAAAAAAGTTGTAAAAAGTAGATAAAAAAATGTCGAAAAGTTCGACATTTTCTGCAAAATCCATTTTTCTATTGTTGTGTTTTTTCTAAAAAAGACTGAATTGCCATTAAATTTTGACTGATAATATCAATTTTTATGTAACTATAATTTTTGTTCATTCCATGTACGACGTCTTTATTTGCAAAAATATTAATTTGCTGCAAAATCATAAAAATGTATTTTTGCTTGAATTCATTTTTCTCTAATAAATAACGATAGTACTTGATTTTTTCAAGGGTTTTTTCAACTTGAAGATTTAAATAAATATCTGATTGTTTTGCAACTAATGCACCTATTGCAACTTTAAAAATCTTTTTAGTGACTTTTACTTTACTATGATGTGTTACAAGAAAAATAATCAAAACCAAAGGACTAGAAACAAGCGAAACAAAACCACCTGACGAAATTTCTTGATGATTATTACTCAATTTCAGTTGCAATTCAATTAAAAAGTCTAACAGTAAGAATAAAGCTAAGCAATAAATAGCTAAAATTGATAACTTTTCCAATACTCAAGTTGAAATGTTTTTACGTTTATCTTTAGTTGCAACTTCTAAAGTATCTTCGACCATTTCTAAAAACTTATCCAATTTGTTTAGATTAAAATGTTTTGCGTAAGGAGCAAAATCCAGTTTAAAGACGTTTAATCTTTCATTAACAATTTGGTTTAGAATAACATTTTCATTGTTATCTAATTTTTCATTTTTCAAAAAGGTACGAATAATTTCGGACAATTTGTGCATATGATTAATGAAAATAATCTGGATTATTTTTACTATCAGCAGTGAAACAAATGCCAATATACTTGCAGCCACAAAAATCCATAAATAATACATTTTATTAGGTTCTTGTTTTACAGCTAGATTATAAATACTGAAAAAAGGCAACGCAATGACACTAATAAATGTAGCCAGTAAAACAACTTCAAATAAAGCATAAAATGCATTTTTGAATTGTGGTTTGTTTCTTCTCGTGTTCGTATAAACAAAGGTTATTAAATTAATATTATCGTATAAAAGTCTCTTACATTCAGAGTGATTTTTGACACGAGAAATGTTTTTTTTAAATCTAAGAATTTTAAGTAATTTCATGATGTAATACCTTAAGAAATTTTAACAAAATAAAAGCAAGCTTATTATTGGCTTGCTTTTTTAGATAATTAGTCTTCTTCAACTTTAACTTTTCCACCACGTTTTTTGATGATTTCATCAGATAAGTTTTTAGGCATTTTTTCGTAGTGGTCAAATCACATTTGGTAGTTTCCACGTCCAGCTGTCATTGAACGCAAGTCGGTTGCATAACCAAACATTTCACTTAGTGGAATGAATGCTTTAATGATGTGAACTCCATCACTACGTGTTTCGTCTCCACGAACTTGTCCACGACGACGTGAAATATCTCCCATGATGTCTCCAAAGTAATCTTCAGGAACAGTAACAGCAACGTCCATGATTGGTTCTAGTAGAACAGTTCCTAATAATTCTTTTCCTTTGGTTAGTGATTTAGATGCAGCAATTTTGTAAGCTAATTCTGAAGAGTCGACTTCATGGTATGATCCATCAAATAGTGTTGCTTTAATGTCAATCATTGGGTATCCTGCAAGAATACCAATTTCCATTTTTTCAACAAGACCTTTTTGGATTGATTTGATGTATTCTTTTGGAATTTTTCCTCCAACAATTTTGTCAACAAATTCAAATCCACCATCTGGGTTAGGTTCATATTTAATTCATACGTGTCCGTATTGTCCTTTTCCTCCAGATTGTTTCTTGTGAATTCCTTCAACATCTGCTGTTTTAGTAATTGTTTCACGGTATGAAACTTGAGGTGCTCCAACGTTTACGTCTACTCCAAATTCTCTTCTTAGACGGTCAACAATGATATCTAGGTGCAATTCTCCCATTCCAGCGATAATTGTTTGTCCTGTTTCTTCATCAGTATATGTTCTGAAGGTTGGGTCTTCTGCTGAAAGTCTTTGCAATGATAGTGAAAGTTTTTCAGTAGCGGCTTTTGAAGCAGGTTCTAGAGCTTGAGAAATAACTGGTTCTGGGAATTCCATTTTTTCTAGAACAATGTCGGCTGATTTTTCAGCGATTAGAGTATCTCCAGTTGTTGTCGATTTTAGACCAACGGCAGCTGCAATGTCTCCTGTTCTAACTTCATTGATGTCTTCACGAGAGTTAGCATGCATTTGTAGAATACGGCTAATTCTTTCTTTTTGATCTTTTGTTGAGTTTTTAACATAACTTCCTTTTTCTAGAACTCCGGCATAAACACGGAAGAAAGTTAAGTTTCCAACATAAGGGTCGTTCATAACTTTAAATGCTAGTGCTGCAAAAGGTTCATCATCTGAAGGGTGCACTGAAATTTCTTCATCCCCTAGGTGACCTTTGATTGCTGGAATATCTACTGGTGAAGGTAGATAATCAACAGCAGCATCAATCATTAATTTAACACCTTTGTTTTTGAAAGCGGTTCCACAAACTGCTGGGAAGAATTCTGATGTTAAGGTAGCTTTACGAATACCTTGCTTCAATCTTTCAGCACTAATTTCTTCTCCTTCTAGCGCCATCATCATTAATTCTTCATCGAAGTCACTAACAGCTTCAACTAATTCTTGACGCATGATTTGTGCTTCTTCAACCAGGTGTTCAGGAATAGCAATATCCTTCATGTTTTCTTCAGGTTGCCCATCGAATTCATAAGCACGCATTTCTACTAAGTCAACGATTCCATTGAATTGTGACTCTTCTCCAATGTTCAATTGGATTGCGTGACAGTTTCCATTTAAACGACTTCTAACTGAGGCAACTGAATCTTTGAAACTTGCTCCAGCTTTATCCATTTTGTTAACGAAAACGATACGAGGAACTTTGTATGTTGTAGCTTGTCTTCATACTGTTTCAGTTTGAGGTTCAACCCCACTTTGAGCATCTAGAACAGCTACGGCACCATCAAGTACACGAAGTGAACGTTCAACTTCGACTGTAAAGTCAACGTGTCCTGGTGTATCAATGATGTTAATTCTTTTTCCTTTTCAGAAAGCTGTTGTAGCAGCTGATGTAATGGTAATTCCACGTTCTTGTTCTTGGATCATTCAGTCCATTTGGCTTTCCCCTTCGTGAGTTTCACCAATTTTGTGAATTTTTCCTGTGTGGAATAGAATACGTTCTGTTGTTGTTGTTTTTCCGGCATCAATGTGAGCCATGATTCCAATATTACGGTAGTCTTCTAAGCGAACTGATCTTCCCATAGTAACTTAACCTTAAAAAATTATCATCTAAAGTGAGCAAAGGCTTTGTTTGACTCTGCCATTTTGTGTGTGTCTTCACGTTTTTTGATTGATCCACCAACTTTGTTTGATGCATCAATAATTTCATTTGCTAAACGTAAATCCATTGTTTTTTCACTTCTTAGACGAGAATATTGGATTAATCAACGTAGTGCTAAAGTTTGTTTTCTACGTGCACTAACTTCAACTGGAACTTGGTAGTTACTTCCACCAATTCTACGTGATCTAATTTCTAATTGTGGAGTAATGTTTTCAATAGCTTGGTTGAAAACTTCCATTGGGTCTTTTTGAGTTTTTTCTTTAACAATTTCAAATGCAGAGTACAAGATATTTTCAGCGATTGATTTTTTACCATCAAGCATAATTCCATTAATTAATTTAGTAATTATTTTTGAGTTAAAAATTGGATCTGCTAAAACATCACGAACTGGCGCTTGGCGTTTTCTTGACATGATTTCTCCTTTTAATAAATGTAAGTATTAATATCTTTATTTCAAAAATGTACTAAATTATTTTGCTGCTTTAGGTCTTTTAGCACCGTATCTTGAACGTCCTTGTTTACGGTTGTTAACTCCTGCTGTATCTTGTGTTCCACGAACGATTGTGTAACGAACTCCAGGTAGGTCTTTAACTTTTCCCCCTCTGATTAGTACTACAGAGTGTTCTTGTAGGTTGTGTCCTTCTCCTGGGATGTAGGCTGTAACTTCCATTCCGTTTGAAAGTCTTACCCGAGCATATTTACGTGTAGCTGAGTTAGGTTTTTTAGGTGTCATTGTCCCAACACGAGTACACACACCACGTTTGAATGGTGCCGGAATTTTCTTATCTTTTTTTAGTAAAGAGTTGTATGACAATAGCAATGCAGGTGCTTTTGGTTTAACAACTTTATCTTTACGACCATTAGTGATAAGTTGACTAATTGTTGGCATATCGTGTCCTTTCTATATGATTTTTGTTTTGATTGAAATTAAAAATATTCATAATTATACAACAACTTAACCGGTGTGCTAAAAAATTTTTTATTTTGTTTTTGGGCTAAATTAAAAGCAAACCAGACTAGCTAGTTTGCCTTAGAAATTAAAGATTGTTTTTAAGTTTAATTCAAGCATTAATACTAATTAATTTTAGTAATTCATGCACTCTTAATGCTTGTCTTTCATTATTTACTAAAACGTTAATTTTTGTAAACGGTTCTGACGATAGTCACATAAATTCATTGGTATTAATGAAATAAAGATTAGCTTTTTGAATTTTTCTAGTTTGCGACGATCTTGGTTGCTCAGACACTAAATTTGCTTTTGATTGTTCAAAATCTTTCTTAGCACTAAATTTATTGTCAATTGCATTCATTCACGCGATTTGTTCTCTAATGCTTGGATCTTGTGTTGACGGCTCTATGTTTTGTTCGTCATCAACACTTGTTGGGTTAAATACATTTCCATAAAGTGTGTATTCAGAAACATAGTGTGGTAAATACTCTGCGACAAAATTGATGTCTAATACTGTTTTATACTGTTCTAGAACAGATTTAGAACCTAGCAATCTATATTGATCTATTCTTTGACTAAGAGCTTTGTAAAGCATTGAATTTTTAGTTTTCAACCCTTCTTCATCTAAAGTAATTTCAACATATTCATTATTACCATATGCTCTTGTTAAGTCACCCTTCAATATTGAAGATCAATTTTTATTTTGGTAAAGTTCAGAACTGTACACTTTTCTATAAATTAATAACATTGATAGCGAAGTGGCCAGAATTATTCCAACTGAAACTACTGCTCACACACTATAAAGAATTAATAATGTTGAATTATGCTCCTTTTTGGTCAATTCAATTGCCAAGAACACAATTCCTGCTATGAAAATTGCTAATAATAATGCAAAAGCTATAACAGGAGAAACTCACATATTAAAGTTTTTCTTTAGTCCATATGTGTGTTTTATTCTTAATTTTTCACCTTGTACAGCTTGATAAATTTGCAAGCTTTTTTTAAAATACGACACAATTTTAAATGCCATTCAAGCAGAAATTATCAATGCTAAAACTACTACTAATTGTGCTAAATTGTTATTGTTTTCTTTAGTTGCTACTTCTTGAGTTGTATTAGCAGTTTCTTCACTTAAAAACAGCATTAGTTAGCCTCGCTTTTTGTTGTTTCTTTTTCAATGTAAATCATAGTAATTTTTGCTTTTAATTCTAGATCTGACAAATTTTCTGGTTCAAAAATATTTAAGCGGTGAGCCATTGTTAGCATTTGCTCACGTGTTAATGATTTTAATGAAGATCAATATTTTGAATCTTTCACTTGTGGGTATTTGTCAAAAATTTCTTTTTCTTTTTCATCCATTGTCACTGACTTATTATTTTCAGGAGCAACTGTGTGTGGTTCAGTGTTATTTTCAAATTGTGGTTGTTTAGATTCTCCGTTGTCTTGTGACGGTGCAAATGGGAAAAATGGGAATTGTCCATTTTGATTTTTCATTCCTTGCAACATAGTTTCTTGTAGTTCTTGTTGTTTTTGTCATAATTCATACATTTTGAATTGACGAATCACATTCAGACATTTTCTTCAGAAGAATATTCATCAAGCAACAAAGTAAATAATTTCGCAAATTGAAATAATGGCTACTCAGTCTTGTGATCCCAAAGTCTGTAAACGTGAATACATTGAGTATTGACTAAAGAAAATCAAACCTATAACTAGGATTGAATAGCTAATCATTGTTGGATTAAATTTGCCATAATCCTTATCTTTTAAAGCTCTAAAAAAGTTGATTACAAATATTGTTGATAGAGCTAAGGTAACTAATAAAAATACAGTTTGGTAAATAATAATTACATTTGCTTCTTGAACTGCAGTGGCAGTTATTCTGCTTTGGTCAGCATCAGCATTCGCTTGTCTTAATAGACTAACAAAAGCAGTTATATAGAAATTTCTGCGAATGATTGAAATTACAAAGTTGGCAATGGTCGAAGCTAAGAAGAAGAATAGCAATATCCCTGTTCAAATGAATCAAGGTCTGAATTTTGCTTTTTCATCACGCATCAATTCTTCTTTGGTTGGTGGTTTCGGCATTAGTGGAAACATTTTACCCCCTATCAATTAATAAAATTATAGCACATTTAGCACTCTAAGGCTTAAATTGCTAAATTACTGATCATATCCTTTTAAGCGAATATCTTTATCCATTTTTCAAGGCATTTCAATTTCAAATTCCATGTAGTTGCCATTAGGATGAGTAAAGCTTATTTTGTAGGCATGTAATCTTTGTTTGAAATCATCTACATCCTTTCCATAAACAGGATCACCATAAACTGGGTGTCCTATGTAAGAAAGGTGAACTCTAATTTGGTGTGTTCTTCCAGTTTTTAGCTCACATTCAATAAGAGTTTTATCTTTATCTTTGATTTTCACATAGTCCAAAACAGTTACTTTTGTTTGTGCTTCTTTGGAATTAGTTTTGGTTACAGCCATTTTTTGACGATTTTTAGGATCTCTTCCAATAGGTAAATCAATATTTGTGATTTTGTTTTCAATAATCCCATCGACAATCGCAAGATAGCGGCGATTTATTTTGTGATCTTTTAGTTGTTTTGCTAAAAAACGGTGAGTTTCATTATCCTTAGCAACTAACAAAAGTCCACTTGTATCTTTATCTAAACGGTGTACAATCCCAAGGCGGTTTAAACCATTTTCATTACTCAAATTATTTTTGAAATGATACATTAAAGCATTAACTAAAGTATCTTTGTAATTTCCTGGTGCAGGGTGAGTTACCATCCCACTTTTTTTATTAATAACTAACAATTTGTCATCTTCATAAACAATATTGATCCCAATATTTTGGGGCTCAATTTTTACCTGTTTATCAATCAATTTTTCAATCTCAATTACTTGTCCTTCATTGACAATGAATTTATTTTTGTTCACTTTTTGACCATCGACGCTAACTGCCCCTTCATTGATTAAAGCTTGCGCATCGTTACGCGTAATTTCACTATTATTTGTAATGTATTTGTCTATTCTGTCGCTGTATTTAACTTCAATTTTTAACATTCTTCAATTATACAATTAGCAAGTTGATTTCTTTATAATTAAAAAGATTGAGTATGTATGAAATTGAAATAAAAAAATCTCGTTTTTTGGCATATGTTTATTCTGTTAGTAACGAAAACCAAATTCACAACTATTATGCACAACTGTATAAAGAACACAAACGTTGTCGTCACGTTTGTTATGCATATCGAATTAAAAACAATGATGGTTCAATGAGCGAAAAAGGTTTTGATGATGGCGAACCAAAAAACTCAGCAGGATTGCCTTTATTGAATTTATTACAGCTTAAAAATGTTGAAAACTTGGCGGTTTTTGTTGTTCGTTACTTTGGTGGAAAATTGTTGGGTCGCTCAAAATTGCCAGGAGCTTATATTAAAGCTGCCAAAGAAGAAATTGAAACTTTTTTAAACACACAAAAGTAATTAGAAAAATAGACAGGCAAGAACCTGTCTATTTCACTACAATTAGCAGTTGCATTTTTCTTTGCAGCTACATTTTTGGTCAACTTTGCAATTGCATTGGGTTTCTTTGTTTTCACATTTGCATTTGCAAGCTGTTTTTTCTTTACAGCATGATCCCATATTAGCTCCTTAATTTGTTTTTTTATAAAACCATTATAGAACTAAAAAGTTAAAATTTTGCTATTTTTTTCAGTAAAAATTGAATTTTTTAGTTTTTCTGAAGAAAATCCTGACTTTTTGAACTCATCGTACGAAAGAAGTTGTTTTTGAATGTTGATGTTGTAATCAATTCCGAATCTTGTTTTAAGTTTTTCGTCATTTACGAAAACAATCATTTCTTGTTTTGGACGATATTTAGCTAAGGTTTTAAGCTTGTTAATATCGTTTTGTAAGAAAACAACAAGGTATTTACTGTCATCATTAAATAGTTCTAGAGCCATATCATAAGCTCATTTTTCAGATTCATCAGCATAGTTAAAGATTTTAGTAATGTAATTTTTGAATTTAGTAGGACAGTGTAAAATATCTTCATTTGTTGCTTGATTTACTTTATGCATTACTTTCACTGCTTCTAATGGAAAGTTTCCACTTGCAGTTTCGCCACTTAACATTGTTGAATCTGCACCCAGTTCATTAGCTCAATAAATATCTGTTACTTCAGCTCTTGTAGGTAATGGATTTTTTTCCATTGAGTCTAGCATCTGAGTAGCAACAATAACTGGTTTTTTGGCTTTTAAACATTTTTTAATAATCATTTTTTCAACTCTAGGAACTTCGTAAAAAGGAATTTCTAATCCTAAGTCTCCACGTGCAACCATGATTGAATCACTGTGTTCAATTATTTCATCGATGTTGTTAACTCCACTTTGAGACTCAATTTTTGAACAAATTTGAATATTATCTCCACCATGTTTGTGCATGTAATTTCTTAGTTCAATCAAGTTTTCTTTATTATTAACAAAACTTGCAGCGATAATGTCAACACCATACTCAATACCAAATAAGACATCATCACGATCTTTTTGTGACATAAATGGTAGTGAAAATTCAACTCCAGGAATGTTGATTCTCTTGTTAGTTTTTAGATTGTGGCTATTATTTGCTTTGACAAATACTGAACTATTTTCAATTTTAATTACTTTAGTTTGTAATTTACCATCATCTAATAGAACTGTGTCACCCACTTTTAAGTCTTTATGCATTTCATAAGAGACACAAACTCTTTGACTGTTTCCTACCATTTCTTTGTATTGACTAGGGTCACACACAAGTTCCAATGTTTGATCTTTTTGAATAGGTTGAATATCATCTAACATTTTTCCTATTCTGATTTCAGGACCTTTAGTATCAAGCATTAAAGATACGTTGACTCCTAACTCATCACTTGCTTGACGAGCTAAATCAAATTTGTGTTTGTGGTCTTGTCCGCTTCCATGGCTAAAGTTTGCTCTGACACAAGTTATACCATTTGAAAGCAGTGATTTCATGGTTTCTAAATTATCACTTGAAGGGCCGATTGTGGCTACAATTTTGGTTTTTTGCATTGTCTTTATTTTCTCCTTATTTCATTCTTTTTGCTTAGTATTAAAATTTTACCCCATATATCATAATTGTGAAAAATGTGTAATAAAATTAAGGAGTACAAAGGAGATAAAATGCCTAAATTTAAACGTATATTTATGTTGGTAACTGATGGACTAGGAATTGGTCCTGAACCACGTCAAGAAGAATTTGGAGACAAGGGGGCTAACTCATTTTTACACGCCTCAGAAGTCTTACCTTACAAAATTCCTACATGATATAAACTAGGAATTACTGAAGTTGCAAAAATGGCAGGACACGTGCCAAGAAATAAAAAACCGCTAGCATATGTTGGAAGAATCCATGAACTTTCAAATGGAAAAGATACACTGACAGGACACTGAGAAATGATGGGAATTTTGACTAAAACCCCAAGTCCTCAGTTTCTTGAAAATGGATTTCCAAAAGAAATGCTAGAAGCGTTATCAAAAGCTTGAGATAATCGTAAGCTTATTGGTAACAGAGCAGAAAGTGGAACAGTAATTTTAAAAGAATTAGGTCAAAGATCAATGGAAACTGGAGAGATTATTGTTTATACATCAGCTGACTCAACATTGCAAATTTGTGGGCACGAAGAAGCATTAGGACTAGACAAACTAAATGAATATGCTAAAAAAGCAAGAGAAATTTGTTCATCTAGACCAGAATGAAATGTAGCAAGAGTTATCAGTCGCCCATACATCGGACAAAATGGTGACTTTACTCGTACATTTAACCGCCACGACTACGCTAACGTGCCACCGAAGAGGACTTTACTAGAGGATTTACAAGCAAAAGGTGTTGAAACTATTGGAGTTGGAAAAATTAAAGATATTTTTTCAGGAGTAGGAATCCAAACAATTTATGGACCTGCAAGTGACGATGAAAATATGGATATCGCTATCGACATTGCTTCTTCTGATTCGACTAATCAATTTGTTTTTGTCAACTTAGTTCAATTTGATAGCCACTACGGACACCGTCGTAATCCTACTGGATACAGTGAAAACATTTCACGTCTTGACATTAAACTAACAAAACTAATAAATGCAATGCGAGAAGATGACTTATTGATTATGACTTCAGACCATGGAAATGATCCTACTTGACCAGGAAGTGATCATACACGTGAAGCGTTACCACTGACAGTATTTTCGAAATCTTTCACAAAACCACATGCTTTCAAACAACCACTGATGGGTTTAGGAACAGCCGGAAACATTGTTGCTCGTAACTTTGATTGTCCATTACTAGAAACCGGTGAAGACATTTTTGACCAACTGATCTAATTTCCATAATGAAAGGCAAGAATTTCTTGTCTTTTTTTGTGTCTTGTTTAGAGTTATAAACTGACCAAAAGCATAAAAAACTCCACATTAGTGGAGTAAAAAGAGTTTATTTGTTTTTTTTGAATGTTTTTGCTATCTAGCTTTGCTCACTGGTTTTCAATTTTTCCTGACGCTCTTGTTCCAATTGTTTGATTCTTTCAATTTCTCTTTGCAATTTGTTTACCGGTTCTTTGACATTAGTTTCATTTATATCTTTTCCATCTAAGTGGTTTGCATTTTCAATGGCTTCAATTAATTCTTGTGTATATGGTGATCCATTTTGTCTTAGTTCTCGTAATAAAGCGTCTGCTACTCAGAATCCCTCTTTATTCGCTCAATTTATAGCAGGCAAGGCATGGAAAAATTTGCTCTTGCACGATCAAATGAGTCCAGGGTTTCCGTCTTCTCTTAGTTGTTCATTAGCCATAGGATTATATTTTGCTAACATTCATTTAACATCAGATACATAAGCTGCACCAGGATATTTATTCGCATAATATAAAATGGCATTAGCTTGTTTATTGTATGTATTCTTAGCAGAAACTATATTATTAATATTATTCAGCTTATTAGCTATGTCTTTTAATTCGCTTAAAGGCATATTTGGATCATTTAGCTTTTCAGTATATTTAGATGACATATTGTTTACAAATTCAGTCAGTTTAGGATCATTTGGACCATCTATACTTGCAACAGTGTTTTTTAACGATAAACGACTGTTTAATCTTTGTTCTTCTTTTAGTTTAGAATTTGCAAAATTTTTAGCTTTTGCTGTTAGTACATCAACTTTTTCTTTTGAAGGCGAATCTGAGTTAATTAAGTAACTTGCTTCACTTATTGCTTGAGTCACTTCATTTCTAATATTTGCTAGATTTGTTTTTTCTGGTATATCTTGAGACGCAAAATCATTATTAACTTTTTCCAGTAACGAATTAGTTTCGCTTAATGTTGTTTCCAAATTAGTTTTTACTAGTGTAGCATTGTTTTTAATAAGTTCAATCTTAGCTGCTTCAAATTTCTCACTTAAATTTTGGTGTGATTCAAACATTGCTGCTGCTGAATTAGAGTTCTTAGCAGACTGAGTAGAATTTAGCTGATCTTTGAGTGCTTTTTGTGTTGTTGTTAAGTTTTGTTGTGCAGCGTTTTGTGATAATCAGCTGCTTACCTGAGTTTCTAGGTTAGTTATCTTATTTTTTAATATGTTCTTATTTTCATCTTCAAGATTATTTAGTCTTGCATCTGCATCACCTATTCACTGTTTAGCTTCACTTACATTGATATTTTCTTTACCAATTGCATCGTTTAACTCTTGCACCAAAGCATTAGCTTTTGACTTAATTTCTTGCATTGTCGAAGGTTGATTTGCGAAATTTTGTACTTTATTTAAGTAATATTTCATTCCTTCTTTAGCAATATTCAAGTTATATGCGCCCAAACGGTTTTCCAAATTTACTACTTGTGATGTATCTATTTGCGCTTCATTTAATAATTGTTTTGAATTTTCTGAAATTGAAGATACTTCAGTCAAGTAACCTTGTTGTTTTGCTTTTTCTACATATTTATTCAATGAAGCATTGTTCTCTACATTAATGCTTTCAATAATTTTTGCAAGTCTTACTCTCTTTAATTTAGCATCTAAATCTTCTGTTATTGTGTCAAAGTCATCTTTATTAAGTTCGTTCGAATTGCTTTTAACCTTTGCATCCGATAGGGCGCTGCTTAAGCTAGTTAGTGAAGATTTTAGAATTCCAGAAGAATTAGAAGGACTATTTACTAAACGATTGTTTTCAACAGAATTTGTGTTTAGTCACGCTTCAACATCGCTAATTTTTTGTTTTAGATTTATATTGGCATTCTCATTTTGAGCATTAGTATATGCATTTTTTAAATCTTGAAGTTTTTGTTTCAATTCTTCAGGAGAAGTTTTACTGCTTTCAATAGAATCTTTTGCTTCATCTAGCAATTTAGTCATTTCATTCTTAGGATTTTGGTTACTTGAAGGACTGTTGACAAAGTCTTCAATATCTTTTATTAGTTCTTTGCCTTTTTGCTTATCAATGTCGTGATCTAATTCTTTTATTTCCTCTTCCAACTTTTTAATTTCAGCATCGCTTATACTATCTTGTGAAGCCAATTTTTTAGCTTTGTCTGCTAATTCTTTCGCTTTTTGATTTAATTCTGTGTTATTTTCAGTCAGCTGGTTGATTTTTTCTAACTCTTTGTCAAGAATTTCTTTACTATTATCAACTTTTGCTTTGTTAAGACTTTGATCTAAATCATTTAATAACTTATCAATTTGATCTTTATCTAAATCTTCAAGTTTTGTACCATTTTGTACTTCTTTTATTTTTTCTTTTAGTTTTGTTTTATATTCTTCAGGAAGATTTTCTAATACTTTGTTTGTTTCTTCAATCTTGTCTTTTAAATTTAAGTCACTGTTAGTTTTTTGTGCATCATCAATGGCTTTATTAAGATCTTCGACTGCTTTTTCTAAGTCTTCCTGACTAATTTCGTTGTTTTCGATTTTTTGTTTTAAAGCACCTAATTTTTGACTTAGTTCTTCTTTTGCTTTTGGTTGATTTAGACTACTATTGCCATCAAGTAGTTGTTGAGCTTTTGCAATCAGATCATTACCTTTTTGTTGCTCTAAACTTTTGGCTAATTGTTGTTTTAATTTGTCAGCAGTTTCTTCAAGTTGTTTAACTGTTTCATCACTTATTTCTGACTCAGTGTTTAAATTTCTCACTTTTTCTAACAGCTTGTCATACTCGTCTTTTATTGCTTTGATTTTTGGATCATTATCATTATCTTTTAACTCATTGTTTACTTTTGACTGTAGATTATCCAGTTCATTCTTTTTGTTCTCAAGTTTTGCTTTGTTAAGTGCATCTTTTAATGCTTGAACCTGATTACTTAAATCACTAGCTTTTGAGTTTTGATTATTGAAATTGTTATCAAAATTTTTACTAATGTCTTTTAATTTGTCTTTTAGGTCAGTTATAAGTTTAGGATCAACACTAGAGTTATTCGCTTCAATTCAGTCTAAAATGGTGTCTTTTTCAGTATTAAAGCCTTTAGCTTGTTGTGCTCTAGCACTAGCATTTTCTAGATTTTCAATAGCCTTGTTGTATGTCAATGTAGTTGGGTTATTTAGATTTGAATTGTCTTCAATTACTTTGTCTAGGTATGCATTTAAATTTTCATCAGTGCTATTTTTTCTTAACTCTTTAACGCTAGTTAGGAGCTTATCATAGTTAGATTTTGCTAGTTGTTGCAAGTCTTTGACTTCGTTATTAGCATCTTCAACAGCTTGATTAATAGCATTGTTTAGTGTTGTTAGTGATTGCTTGTTCTTTGCATCAACTGTGTTTTGATCTTGCAAGGCTTTCTTCAGTTTTTCGATGTTTTCACTCAGTGCGTTACTTGGTTTTTGGTTATTAAGTTCTTCTAAAAATTTAAGCGTTTCTTGAGCCTTATCTAGTGACTTTTCTAAATTGTTTTTAGCTTCTTGTAACTCTTGGTTTTGAATGTTTTTAATTTCTTCGATTGCTTTATTAATTTTCTTGGTTATGTCTTCTAAATTACTTGTTGAACCATTGCTTGCAACTGAATTATTTTTCAATATATCTTGTAATTTATTCTTTAGATTTGAGTCTGTATCAGAATTACTCAATGAATCAATAAGTTTGTTTGCATCATCAACAGCTTTTCGATGTTTCAAGCTTTCAAATTCTTTTTGAATTTTTTCAATCTCAGCGTTTAAATTGTTAGTAGCTTGTTTTTTATTTTCAGTAGTTGACGAGTTAACAAAATCACTATTATTTTTTTCGATAGATTCTTGTAGTTTTTGTTTTAGTGAATGAGTATCAACATCAGTGTTGTTAGATAATGACTCTAATAAATTTTTTGCTTGTTGTTGAGAAGCATTATTTGCGTCTTTTGTTTGAGTATTTTCAATAATTTGATTGTTAATATCACTGATAATTTTGTCTAAATCTTTATTTTTTTCAATAATAGTCTTTAAATTATCATTGTCAGAAGCTGTATTTGACTCAATAGAGTTAGAATATTGTTCTTTTTGATTTTCATCTAATTTTTCAATCAATTCGTTTGCTTTTAATGATTTACTGCGTGATTGTTCTTTAGCAACTTCTTTATTTTGAGTCACTTGTAACTTAACATTGGATAATCTATCGTTTAATTCTTTAGTTAATTCCTGAATTTTGCCAGCGTCATTATTTTCGCTGGCTTTTGCTATGTCATTTTTATTTTTTGTTATGAAATCAGTTAGCTGTTGTTTTTCTTCTTCTGAAAGATTGTTTTGATTATCTTTTATGAAATTGTCAATTTCAGTCACTACTTTTGTGTTTTCTTCAATAGGTTGCAAAACTGTTTGCTTTTGTTTTTCTTTTAGCTCTGTT
Source organism: Mycoplasma sp. 3392 (assembly GCF_053851755.1). Classification (NCBI taxonomy): domain Bacteria; kingdom Bacillati; phylum Mycoplasmatota; class Mollicutes; order Mycoplasmatales; family Mycoplasmataceae; genus Mycoplasma; species Mycoplasma sp. 3392. The sequence goes on along the minus strand of NZ_JBSQBF010000001.1, from coordinate 344,698 downwards.
CTGTAGGCTAGATTCTCTTTTGCCTTGGCTAGTAAGTCTGTTAAATCATTGTTATCTTTTTCAATCTGACTTTGATTTGTATAACTATTCTTTGATTGGATTACTGATTCATATTTTTGATTTAATTCTTGATATTCATTGTTAGAGTTATTTTCAGTTAAAAAGATTGCAACTTCTTGCAATGTTTTATCTAAATTTTCTGTGTTTAAAGCACTTGTTTTTTGATGCGAACGTGATGCTATCACATAAGCAACAGAACCTCCTATAACTAGTGTGCTTAGTATCGATAGGATGATTGCCATTTTTTTAGTTTTCTTCATTAAATTCCTTAGACTTTTAGAGATGATGTGTAAAAAAGTTTTTGAAGTATATCAAAAAAAAAAAAAAAACAAATTGGTGCAAAAAAGTTGCAATATGGCCTTTTTTAGTCTTTTTTGTTCTCATAAATAAGTCTTTTTGTTTTTATTCTCGATTTTTTGCACAAACTTTTAAACGCAAAAGTCAAAAAAATCCTCAAAACAATAACTTTCAATTAATTTGAACAAGAAACTTTAAAAAAAAAAAAAAAAACACTCGGTGCTGACTAACTAAATTTTGTCAGTAGCATGAGTGATTTTGGCACTAAATTAGTAAGTTGACAACCTTACCTTCATTATCTTTAACACTAATGATTTTAAAGTAGTCAATCAATAGTTCATAAACAACATTCATTTGCTCGTATAGTTTGTTACCAATGTTTGCTTGAACTCAGTCTAAACGGTCTAAGTCTGAGTGTCAAATGTTACCAGCAACTACCATATCTTCTCTTTTTATTCCTTCTGGTAGATCATAAACATCAACTATTGAACCATTTAATTTACTTTTTACTAGCTCAATGTTCTTTCCGTCTTTAGTAATTCAGGCTTTCGGATTAGTTACTTGCGAATATCCATCAAAAGAACCATAATTTGATTTAATAGCGAAGTTTGTTGCTTCTATGTAGGCGACAGGGATAACTACTTCAGTACAAAACGGAGCATGATCAGATCAATCACCAGTCTGTCCTGGTTTATATTCACCTGCAGTGTAGTATGGGTGAATTTCTAATAGATAATCTGGTCTATTAGCGAGTAAGCTTTTTGCTCTTGAAATGGCATGTAATTGATCTCTAATTGTGCTATCTGTATTTGAGTAAAACATTTTAGCATCTGGTGAGTGAACATACAATACATCTCCACCGGCAACAGTATCAAGATTTATCATTCCAACGGAATTATCTTTCATACTATTTTTGTTGTTATCTGAACTACTTAAAAATTGTTTAACAAATGCATAAGAACCTAGTTTTCCTAATTCCTCAGCATCGACAAAAACAAAGTGCAATCTAACTCCTAAGTCTTCACGATTTTTTTCATCTGAGTAATATTTCAGAAGCGCTAAATTTACTGCAACTGAAGTTGCATTATCAGTCGCTCCTCAAGAACTCTTGTTAGGTCCTTGAGCTGTTGAGTCATAGTGTGAAGCAATATAGAAATCTTTTGGTTCAGTTCCTGCTTCAAAGTTTTTAGAACTTGGGTTAACTGTTACAATAAGATTTGTTCCAAGGTTGTTATATGTCTTTGAAGTGTGGAACAAGAAACCTTGTGAAACTAATCCATCTTTTTTCATTAAATCATGATATCTATTTCTTTGCTCTAAAGAGTTGTTGTAAACAATTCAAGTTTTGTCAGATAGTTGCGATTCACTTGTATCTTGACCTAATGTTCAAGTTGCAACTTCTTTGCTTGTTGATTCATCTTTAGAAACTGAAATTACGCTTTGATTTGGGTATGAAAATTCTGGAGTATGGTCAGTGTATCCTAGATTAATAACTTGTTGCTTGATGTATTCATAAGCGTGCAAACTACCATAGTTTTTATCTTCTTTTACATCAGCACCCAAAGGATACAACCTTTTCAAGTTTTTATTTGTCAACTGCTCTTGATCAATTGCAAACGTTTCACTGTTGTAGTTTGTAATGTTACTTTTGTTTCCAGCTCAACGTCCTTTAGTTTGTTCTAAAAGATCATTGAAAATTTTAGTTGTAACAAATTTATTGATATCAACACCATCCTTACTTTTTTCAATGTTTTGGCAAGACAGCATGACTGCTGAAAGTGGGCTTAAAATACTCGCAAGTGCCAAACCTGAAAGTATCATTTTATGTGTTTTCATTTCTTCCTTACAAATTTTGTTTATTAGACAAACTTTTAAAAAGTGTCCTAATTAAATTATAAACAAGAGAAATAAAAAGTAAAGGAACAGGTCAAATTATGCCTGTTCCTGAGTACTTTTTTCAATTTTAGTGGTGTTTGGTTGATTTGTTTTGCGTGGTCTTCTCGTGGTTTTTGGTTTTTGGTTTTTCAACTCAATTTTTGTTGATGCTTTTGAGTCTTGAGTTTCTTGGTTAATAGCTAATTGCTTTTTGGTTCTCGGTTTAACGGTTTCTAATTTCACTTTTTTTTCTAAACTTTTAGCTTTGACAGCAATTTTTTCTTCAACTCTTTTTTTACTACTTTGTTTTTTAGCGGGACTTTTCGTTTCTTTCATTACAGTTTCATCAGCTATTAAAATTGTTGAAATTACCACTACATTACGACGTTTTTCTTTGTAGAAGAATGGTTCCAAACGATCTTTTATCAACTGTTTAATTTCAGGCACAGTTCAGTCTTTTTTGTTTCTAATTGTGTATAAAACAGCACTGTGAACTAACCTTTTACTTTCTTCAATTAAATCAGCAGAGTTTTTAACATAGAAAGCTCCACGAGACACAACTCTTGGACGCCCTAAAATAATATTTTTTTCTTTATTAATAGCTAAAATCACATGCACAAATCCGTTAGCTGCCAATTCCATTCTTTCTTTTAAAATTTGAGTGTTAACTTTTGAAACAACTTCACCATCAATAAACACAGGACCAGTATAAATGCGTTGGTCACTTAGTTTTAGTTCATGATTAACTAGTTCATAAACTTCACCCAATTTAGCAACTACAACATTTTCTGGCTTAACTCCACATTCAGTAGCAGTGTGACCATGTACTACACTCATCCGATACTCACCATGGTAAGGCATAAAGTATTTGGGTTTGACAATATTGAAAATGGTTTTATGTTCATCTTTGTAAGCATGCCCTGATGTATGTAGGTAACCATCTGGACCATTTTCTTTAATAATTGCTCCTAGTTTATATAAACGGTTGACCAAAAGCTCGATTTTTGAACGATTTCCAGGAATTGGTGAAGAAGAGAAAATAATTACATCACCATTTTTAATAGTAACTTGGGGGTGTTTTTGGTAAGACATTTTAGCAAGCCCTGCCATTTCTTCACCTTGTGATCCAGTTGTTAAAATCAACAATTCATTATCATCATATTTCGAAATATTCTTTTTATCGATAAAAACTTCATCAGGAGCATTTATATAACCTAAACGCCGTCCGATATCAATACCCTGAACCATTGAGCGTCCAAAAGCAACAACCTTTTTGTTCATTTTCGAACCTAATTCAATAATTGCTTTTATTCTTGTTAGGTTTGAAGCAAATGCAGTAACGATAATTTTTTTCTTTGCATTTAACATATGCTCTTCAATGTCTTTTAAAATGTCTTTTTCACTTGGTGAGTGATTTGGACGCATTGCATTTGTTGAGTCACTTAGTAAAATGTCTAGCCCTTCTGCACCCATTTTATGCAGCTTAGTGAAATCAGTTAAATTACCAATAGGTGTGTAATCAATTCTGAAATCTCCAGTACACATTATTGAACCATTTGGGGTAGTAAATCTTATTCCGAAAGCATCTGGAATTGAGTGTTGTGCTGTTCAAGTATCAACTTTGACATTGCCTATTTTGAATTCAAAATCTGCGGTAAGTTCAATGAATTCAACGTTTACTTTTAGTTTTAAATCTTTAAATTTTAGTTTTAAGTATTGAATAGCTATTCTTGGTGCAAAAATTCTTTTAACGTCTACTTGCTGTACTAAGTAAGGAACTCCCCCAATGTGATCTTCATGTCCATGGGTAATGAAAAGTCCTTGAACTTTTTTGTTGTTATCGTGTAAATATGTATAGTCAGGAATTGAACCCTTTATTCCTGTAGTGAAAGAATCATGGAATTTAATTCCTGAATCAAGAATGAAAATTACATCTTCATGTTCGATTGCTAAAGTGGATTTTCCAATCTCTTGCATTCCACCTAGCCCTCATAATTTAGTCGGTGTCATTTTTTTCTCCTAAATGTCCATTATTTTTGCGAATTTATAGTATTTTTCAAAATAAAAACTTATACAATTATAACTCAAAAGCATTTTTCTTCCCATAGTTTTTGCTTCTTTAAATCATTGTGGGATCTCTTGTAAGTTATCTTCAAACATTTAAAAGGAAATTTAGTAAAATTTTAAGTACATTTATATATAAAAAGGAAAATATATGTTAGAAGACTCCCAGCAGATTTTGGTAAATTTAGCAAATAGTACAAGTGTTACTACAAGCACTACTATTGCCACACCAATCCAAATCGTTTTATTTGTTATTTTGTTATTATTGTTGACTATTTCAGGGATTATTTCAGGAGCAGAAACTTCTTATACATCACTGAATTTAGCAAAAGTTAATATGTTAGTGGAAAAGAAAGTGCGTGGTGCAAAAATTATTCAAAAACACTATCATAAATTCAACCAAACATTGAGTACCTTGTTATTATTTAACAATGCTGTTAATATTGGTGCCTCAACACTAACCTCATTCATTTTAGGAATATGAATGGGGGCAGGTAATAACTTAATTCCAGTAATTTCTACTGCTGTTATGACCCCATTAATTGTCGTTTTTAGTGAAATAACACCAAAAATTGTTGCTAAATCACACCCTATTGGATACTTAAAAATATTCTGTTATTTCATTGAATTTTTATACATCATTTCTTATCCACTAACTTTCTTAATTTCTAAAATCGGTAAAAAAGCACTGATAACAAATTCAGAAGAAGAAATTAAATCTATTTTAGATATTGCCAGCGAGGAAGGGGTTTTAGAAACTAAAGAATCAATTCTTACTCAAAAAGCACTTGACTTGGATTCAACTAAAGTTTCGACTCACTACATCAGACTGAAAAACGTACAAACTATCAAATCAAGTGCTTCACTTGTTGATGCTTTTGAATTATTTGCAGAAACTCAGTATTCACGTTTACCAGTAGTTAAAAATGGTGAATTAATTGGAATTGTTCACTTAAAAGATATTTTCAATAAAAAAAGTGGAAAAGTAATTAATTATCTAAAAATGGTACCTAATGTTACTGCTAACATGTCGCTGTCAAGTGCGCTTGAAAAAATGCGTCTAAATAGAGCACAAATGGCCTTTGTTACTGCCAACAATTCATCAAGTGAAGTGATAGGAATCATCACAATAGAAGATATCTTGGAAGAATTAGTTGGAGAAATATATGATGAGTATGACAACGATGAAGACATTTATGAAATTTCTTTACAGCGTTCTCGAGCTAAAGCAAACATCACAATGAAACAATTATTCAAACAATTGGAAATTGACAACGAAATGTCGGATGATGAACTGAATCTTTCATTAGAACAGTGACTAGAAACAAAATTAGAACACAAGCTTAGAAAAAATGATAGATATGAATGAGAAGAATACGTAAGCTTCAAAGTATTGGAAACATCAAAGAGTGAAAAGAGTCCAGGATTGATAGAGGTGTACATTTTATAAAGTTGCAGCAGCAACTTTTTTATTGTTAAAATTATTACATGGATAATTTATTGAATGAGTATCAAATAGCACCTAAATATCAGGGAATTCTCAAACAATTCATCAATAAAAAGCAATTAGACAATATTGAATTTTTCTATCAAGGCTTTCATAATGTAACATTTAAAGCAATATTTAAAGGGCAAACAGTACAGTTAAGAATTCCTAGCAATGATTTTGTTAATTGAGAAAATGAAAACAAAGTTTTCAGTCAACTGGAAGACGTTTCGTACTACAACGAAGGAATACTAATAAAAAAATGATATGAAGGTAAAACGCTAGACAAAGTAAGAGTAACAACTGAAATTCAACAAAAGGTAATTGAAAAAGTCAAACAATTTCACACCAAAAACATTGATGTTGCTACTTTTGACTGAGATGTGTATCACATTGAAGATCCTAAATATAAAAGATTGGTTAAAAAATATCAAGACCAAACACTTGTTACATCACATGGTGACCTTGCACTCAAAAATATTTTGCTAACAAACAACAATGAAATAGTGTTACTGGATTTTGAATGAGTGCGCAAATGTAATGAAGCTTTTGATGTACTAAGTTTGTATCAAAATGGTTTTGACAAAGAACTTTTAAAAGAAAGCTTTGGAATGAGTGAAGAATATTTCACTGATTTTGAGTATTTATGTGAACAGTTTAGATTCTATGCTTACAAACAAACATATGTTAACTTGTTACAAAACAATGCGAATTTAAAACAGATAAAAGGCGGACTAACAAACGAAAGTTATGTTCTAAATGATAAATTCATTCAGTTTAAAAAATACAACGGATACAATCATCTTAACAATCATATGATTTTTAACAATCAACCTTGAAACGCAAATGTTGTCTATGAAGATGACAAAATTGTAGTTCGTGATTTCATAAAAAATACCATTTTTGAAATTAGCAGTCCAACGATATTGAAAAAGATAGCTTTAGCTTTAAAACAAATGCATTACTCGAATATCAATGTTGAACATAATAATGTATCAGATAGGGTCGAAACTTGGTTTCACGAGTATCATTATCATCCCAAAATTGAAGAATTAGATGAAAATTTAAAGAAAAAATTATTAGAAAATTTTCATTTACTTGATAGCAATGTTGTAAGTCACAATGATCTAAATCCTTTAAACATTATTTATACAAAAGATGAAACAATAAAATTTATTGATTTAGAATATGTGTGTTTTAACACGAAATATTTCGACCTTGCATATTTTTCAAGCAACGCTTTTTTGACTGACGAACAAGAAAAATATTTACTGTCTTGTTATGAAGAAGTAACTGATTGAAGTGAATACTATCGATTGAAATGTTTAGTTAATTTCTACGGTTTATTGTGATCTCTTGATATCAATGATGAATTCAATTTGTGTGTTAATATCAACAATATAAATAAATATAAAGAATATTTAAAATAAAAATTGCAGACTACTCAGTCAATGGCTGAGTAGATTTTTATATTGTCTTAACGACTTGTAATTTTCCCAAAAAGAGTGTTTTATGCGTCAAACATTAAGTAAAACTGCATTTTTTATATAAAAAAAGCAAGAGAAAATATTCTCTTGCAGATGTCAAATTGCTTTATTTTAGTGGAGTAAGAATTTTTTAACTATGTTATCAAAACGGTACAAGTAATCAATAATTGCTTCACCAAGTCCGTTTTGTTCAACTGATGATGTGTGAAAATGAGCAAGTTTTTTAATCTTACTATCACCATTCGCCATGGCATAAGAAAAACCACATAATGAAAGCATAGATACATCGTTTCCACTGTCGCCTACAGCCATAAAATCTTCAAATGAATGTTGCGTATAAATGGTGCTTTGTAAAAACTCAATACCACTAGCTTTTGAAACATTATTTGGTGTTACTTCTACTACAAAATTACCAACAACTACATCTTCAGAAATAGGTCTCAATAACTCAGCAATTTGGTTACGTTCTTGAGCTCTTTCGGCTCAAATTTCAATTTTAACAATCTCTTCTAGCGATTCATCTTTATACTCTGAAATGATACTTTTTTGTTCTTTATTAGTAAAGTGAAAATTAGTAACATAATCAAGAAAATTATTATCCGATATATTCAAGTAATAATACTTGTTCGAGTTAAAAAAAGTTGTAGGTCACTTATTTTCTTTAATAACATTGATAATTTGTTTTACTTTATCAACATCTATGTATCTTTCATACACAAATTCTTGATTTTGAACATCAAAAATCTGCGCTCCGGATGAACATATTGCAAACCTTACTCCTAATTGTTGGCACACTTCTGCTACCCGTTCAAAATAAGGATTTCCTGTCGCCAGATTGAAGTCTCCTGGGTTAAGGTTTTCTTCCGAGCTATGAATTGCAAAATTAATATCTTGTTTTGTATCCTTACTTATTACAAAATCTTTGCCATATAAAGTTCCATCCATGTCACTAAAAATAACTGGTTTGATAATTTTACTCATTTTTACTCCTTACTAATTAGTTATTTTATAACATTATTTGTTGAAAAAAATGTGGCAAGTGCCACATTTAGATAATTTAATAAACTTGAAGGATTAGTTTTCTTCCTTAGGTTCATTGTTTTGGTTATTCATCATATTTTCCAAGTCTTCTGGTTTCATTCCACTTGCTTGCATTTGTTCTTGGAAGTGACGCATTTGTGTTTCAAATAAATCAATTTTTGATTTTAATTCTGCTCATTTTCCTGCTTCATATAAATCTTTTAATTCTTTTAGTTCTGCTTCTGCTTTGATTTTTTGATCACTATTTAATTTGTCACCTTGTTCTGCTAATGATTTTTCTAATTGATTAATCATTGATTCAGCACGGACTTTTGTTTCAACTTCTTCACGACGTTTTTGGTCAGCTTCACGATGTTCTTCAGCATCTTTAACCATTTTTTCAACTTCATCGTTTGATAATTGACTTGCATTTTGAATAGTAATAGTTTGTTCTTTATTAGTTTTCTTATCTTTAGCAGTAACAGTGGTAATTCCATTAACATCAATTGTAAAGCTTACTTCGATTTGTGGAACTCCACGAGGAGCTGGGTCAATACCCTCAAGATTAAATTGCCCTAAAATCTTGTTGTCATAAGCCATTTGTCTTTCACCTTGCACGATAACAATAGAAACAGCAGTTTGATTGTCTGATGCAGTTGAGAAAACTTGTGATTTTGTAACAGGAATTTTTGAGTTACGTGGGATTAAAGGAGCAACAATTCCACCTTCAGTTTCAATTCCTAAAGTTAGCGGAGTAACATCTAATAATAGAATGTCATCAATGTCTCCAGCTAGAACTCCACCTTGGATTGCTGCACCCATTGCAACAACTTCATCTGGGTTAACTGAATGATTAGGTTTTTTACCTAAAACTCTTTCAACTAATTCTTGCACAGCTGGCATTCTAGTTGAACCACCAACTAAAAGAACTTCATCAAGATCCTTGGCTTCAATTTTTGCTTCTTTTAGAGCATCTAAAATAGGTTTTTTTACTCTATCTAGTAGATCTTGAGTCATTTTTTCAAATTCTGATCTACTTAGTTCTAATTCAACATTGATTGGTCCTTCTGATGTAACTGCTAAAAATGGTAATGAGATGTTAGCAACTAGTGATGCTGATAATGTGATTTTTGCTTTTTCAGCTTCTTCTTTCAAGCGGGCCATAGCCATTTTGTCATTTGAAGGATCATAGTTGTATTCTGATTTGATTTTTTCAACCATTCAATTAACAATTTTGTGGTCTCAATCGTCTCCCCCTAAGTGGTTGTCTCCTGATGTTGAAAGAACTTCAAATGTTCCTTCTTCCATTTCTAGAACACTAACGTCAAATGTTCCACCTCCAAGGTCGAATACTAAAACTTTTTGATTTTCTTGTTTATCTTTATCAAGACCGAAAGCTAAAGCTGCTGCAGTTGGTTCGTTAATGATACGGATAACGTCTAAACCAGCAATTTTTCCTGCGTTTTTAGTTGCTTCACGTTGTGCGTTGTCAAAGTATGCGGGAACAGTAATAATTGCTTTTTTAATTGTTTGTCCAGCTTTTTTTTCTGCATAGTCTTTAATGTAACTTAAAATCATTGCACTAATTTGTTCTGGTGTGTATTCTTTTCCATTTGCTTTTACTTTTTGACTTGTTCCCATTAATCTTTTAATAGAAGCAATTGCATTAGGGTTAGTTTCAAGTTGTCTTTTTGCCACTTCTCCTACAATAATTTCATCGTTTTTAAAACTTACTACTGAAGGTGTAGTTCTTTTTCCATTAGGATTTTCTAAAACTTTAGGTTGTTTGTTTTCAATAATTGCTGCAACTGAGTTTGTAGTTCCTAAGTCAATTCCTAAAATAATTTCTTTTGCCATAATAAACTCCTTAAATTTTTTGTTAATTCAATAAGCTAACTATATTTTACCATATTTTTAGCACTTGCAACATTAGAGTGCTAAATTTTCTTTTTTAAATTTTTAGGCAAGAAATTAACCTTGCCTAATGAATAGATATTATTTTTGTACAACAACTAATGCTGGCTTGATAACTCTATCGTGTAGTTTGTAACCAATGCTTTTAACTGCGATGATTTTTTCTTTTTCCAGTCCCGCATCTTGAGTTTCAAAAACTTGTTGTGTATAAGGATCAAAATCAGTACCTACTTGTGGAATAATTTTACTAATTCCATAATTTTGCATTACATTTTCCACTTGCCCTAGCAGCATTGCAAAACCTTTCGTGTATGCTTGAACTTCAGGATTTTGACTATTTAATCCTGCTGAGGCCGCTTTTTCAATATTATCTAAAGGTAATAGAATATCTTCAACAAAGCCTTGAATAGCATATTTTTTATTTTCTGCCATTTCATTTTGCATATGATCATAATTTTTAGCTTTAAAAGCCGCTAATTCTTCACTAGCTTTTTGTTGAAATTCTTCTATTTTTCGTTTAAAATCTTCAACATTTTTTTCATTAATATTCTTTTGCTCTAAAACTTGCAAATTCGCCAAGGCTAATTCTTGATGTTTTTTTAATAAGGCTTGGCGTAATTGTTCGATTTGCTCACGATCTTTTTTAGTGTGTGAATTGGCTTTGTAAATTTTTTTTACAACTAATTTATATTTTGTTTCCTTGTTATCCTCTTCTGTTTTATAAATTTTATCTAACTTGATGTGCTTTGCTTCTTTTTGCAGTAATTCTTCAACTTTTTGGCCTAATTCATAAAAACCAAAAACAATTGTTTTGGTATGTTTTTCGATGTTTTTATCCTTAGTTGTTTCAACTTCAAACTCAACATTAAGGGAGTCAAATTTTTCTAAAGGCAATTTTTCGTGTGATTTTTTGTGTATTTTTTGCTCTTTTTGTTTCATTTCCATATTATTTTTCCTTTTTATACATCAATAATTTTTCTACTAAGGTCATAGCCTCTATTGCTTCACCATAATTCATTCTATTTGAACCGACAATAGAAATTTCACGAATATTTTCGCTGTTGTTGAAATTAATTTTTTTTGATATAACACTTACGTTTTGGTCATTGATATTGAATTTAATTGAATTTTCTTCGTCTAAATCGCGTTCTAGTGCTTCTCATATTGAGTGATTTTCAATAAGATCAAAAATTTCAGTAATTTGTTCACGACTTATGTCACGTGAAAGGATAATTTGATTCTTGTTGTAAACACGCGATTTGATAGTTTCTTCAAATGTCAAGACTTCGCGAACAAATTGTTGCAGCAATTGCTCGTAATTTTTAACTTGCTCCGCTAAGATTGGTGCTAGTAATTTTGCTCTTTGATTTAGCTCAATTAAAGGTACATCTATTAAACGATCTTTGAATAAGCGCACCGCTACTCTAACATCATTAATGTCAATTAATTTGTTATCAAAATTAAATAATTTCGATTCCACTCTTCCTGTTGATGTTACCAAAACAATGATTGCACTATTTTCGCTCAAAACAGTTAACTGAATTGATTTCAAAACTTCGTTTGCATTGTTTGATACTGTAACTAAAGTAAGTCCTGCAAGCTCACTAATTGCATTTGCTGCTTGTTCGACAGTACAATCGATTGACAATCTTCTTTTTGCTAGTAAATCTTCTAAATGATCTTTGAAATATTTTTCTGGATTGTAGGCTAGAAACTTGGCGTAATATTCTAAACCTTCAGTTGAAGGAATTCTTCCACTTGATGTATGGTTTTTTGCTAAGAAATTGATTTGCTCCAACTTAGCCATGATATTTCTAATTGTTGCTGGCGATCAATCTAGAGAATATCTTTCACATAAAAATTTAGAACCTACCGGTTGACCAGTTTCGATGTAGGCTTCAACGATGTATTTGAAAATATTTTCTTCTGTTTCTTTTAACCTGTTCATATAACCTCTGAAAGTTATTATAACAAAAAATAGCACCATTTTAGCAGTCAAAATTGCTTAGTGCTAAATTATTAGTTGTTATAATTAAGGCATGAACAAACCAGAAATCAATGAAAAACTGATTGCTTACTTTGATAGTGAAATCAAACAAATTTCAAAAAGAATCAAATTTCAGAGTTTTTTTCAGTCTTTTTTTAACTTTTTAATAATTTTAATTAACTTAACAATTATTGCCATTTGTTCTTTTGCAATTTACAAAGGACAACAAATTCTTAAAACTAATAAAGCAGCTGAAGTTAATGTAACCATTTCAATTATTGTTGCTAGTTTCACAATTTTGATTTTCATTCTTGCTATAGTACAAAGTATTTACAAAACATATGCTAAAACTTATACATATAAAAAGATGTATGAGTCGATCGAGTTTATGAAAAATGTATACATTTATGATGCTAACTTTGAACAAAAACAATATCAATACAACATTGAAGAAATAATGGCATTAGAAAAAAACAAAAGCAATGAAAGAGTTAAAAATATAGTTATTAAAACACTGAGGGGAGAAAAAGGTGAATAATTCTCTATTGATAAAAATAATCAAAGACTATGAAAGCAAAATGAAAAAAAGACTCATTATTTGAAGTTTTTGATTTGTTTCTTTAAATATTATTGTGCTTTTAGTTGCTTTAGTGCTGTCAATATTAAGTACTTTACAAATTTATTCAGGAAGTAAGCTGTTCGGTCCTAATTCTTGAAATGATTATTTGTTATACACTAATGCAATCACAGCAATCACCACTTTTTGTACTTCAATCATGTCATTTTTCGCCCTACGAGTAAAAATTTCTAAATATCAATCACGGATTGAAAAATTAAAAGTTCAATGAGTACTTTATGAACAAAAAATAGGTGAGTATTTTTCAAAAGATCGTGATTTGAAATTCTATAAAAATGTGTGTGATATTTGCAGTATGAGCTGGGAGATAAAATATGAAGAAGAAAAATAATAATGAAGATTGAATAGTTGAAAACCCACACAATAAAGACTTATCAGTTCTTAAAAACAGCAAAACTAACTACTTAATTTACCGCAAAAAATACATCATTTCGCGTCTTACTTACATCATGATTTCACTAGTTATTATGATCATTTCTTCACTGCAAATTCTTCTAAACTTGTTTGCTATTCGATGAAATGAAACACAACTTTTGAAAGATTTGTTTTTGGCAGTAGCAATTCTTAGTGCAATTGTAGCATTCGTGCAATCAATTTTATTATTCTTTGACTTTAAAGGTTCAAAAGAAGTTGAAATGGCAAAACTAAGAAACTTGCAAAAACTAAAAGATGAGTACATTGCAAATCCCGAAAGTATCAAAGTTTCAAAAGTTGCTAATCAAATTTACGATATTTCTAAAAAAGACAACAATTAAAAATCAGCCTGTAAAATTTGGCTGATTTTTTTTTGTTAACTAAATAATGCTGTTTTGTAGCTTGGTCCATATTTCGCTATTAATTGTTGACGATAAGAAGTTTTTTGATAAGGGTATTTTTGTTTATCAGTATTATCAATTAAATTGTAGGCTTCCACTCTTATATTGTCTTTAATAATTGGTTTTGTTACTGTCAGAGGTTGGATAAGTGTGCTTTTTAGTTCATACTTAGTGCCATCAGAACCAGTGTATGAAACAGGTTCAACCATGTTGCCAAACACTAAGCCGATAGTCATTCCCTCACTATTAGTTACCATAGTTCCGCTGGTTCCACCCCTTGAACCTTTTAAGGCTTGGGTTTGATAATGAATTCCGTAATATCTTGCTCCGCCACGTCCATTGAATGAAGTTTTTTCACTGATAATGCGATTGTTAAGAGTACTTTTTACTTGAAAAAGTAGTTTGTTGGCAGGTTTCGAGTTAGAAAAATCAATATCTTCCAAGTTTTCGTCATCGATGTTGTAAATTTGCGAAACTAAATTCTTAGCCTTATTATCTAAAAAGAATCCATTTCAATAGACTGCATTTGGAATGGCGGTGTATATAGTTCAAGAAGATAAATATTGTTTTGCATCTTCCGAAGCCTCATTTGCTCTTTGGATTGAAGTTATATTGTCTTTTGTGTATTGTCTGTTTAAAAAATTCGTATCAGCTATGCTTTGAACTGTTGCATAATCTAAGTTCATATATGGTGCTGATTCTTTACTAATATTTGTCAAAGTATGTTCTTGTCCATATTTTTTTAAACTATCAAATTCTTGCTTGGCATCAAGAATATGATTCAATAGTAAGACATTTAAAGATCTTTTATTATCCGAAAGTCAATTATCTAGAAATTCGTCAGTGTTAATGTTTCATTCAAGAACTGCAAAGTCAGCATAGTGATCAACATTGTCTGGATCAGGATACGATAGTGCTGATTTATCCATGAAGTTTCTTGCCATATAAAATATTTTTGGTCAAGCATTTTTAGCTAGTTGGTTTACTACTATTTTGCCAGTTGCTGGGTTTATGAAGTTTACACTTATACTTGTTATTGGTCTAGTTACATCAGGTTGTTTATACTCAGCAAAATCTCTATCTAATTGACTAAATAGCAAAGCAACGTGATAATTAGTTGCAAGATATAAACGCCATTTGTTTTCGGCAATGTTTTTATAATCTAAAAGTCAAGTAGTTCCAACATTAGCAGTAATCTTGTTTGGATCTTTTGAAGGAGTGTAAATAGTGAATGAAAATGTACGATTAGCAATTGAATTTAAATAGTCTTGATTTGTTACTAACTGACTATTTTTTGACTCAGTAGTTGTTGAAAAAGATGTTAGTTGTGGGTTTTGACTATAGTATTTATCTTTGTCAAATGAGTAGTATTTAAATTCATTAAGCAACTTTTCATTACTTTGCTTTAAGTCATCATTATCTATTTGAATATCTTCGACTGCTTTAGTCAGATCTTGATTCTGTTTTTGAATGTCCTGATAGTTTTGACTAAGAGTTTTTAATGAGTCTTGTAAAGAATTAAGCTGTTTTTCTAAAGAACTTATTTGTTCGTTGCGAGCAAGAATTTGACTATTTGTATCATTTAATTCTTTAATTTTTTGCTCTAGTTGTGTTTGTGCTGACTCTTTTTCAGTCTTTTCACTACTCAATGACTGAGTTAGTTGTTGAATTTGACTAAGTTGGTCTTGGCTCTGTTTATTTAGTTGTGTAATTATATCTTTGTTGTTATTTAGTTGTTGAGTTAATTGTTGGATATTTATTTCAAGCTCAGTTATTTTTTTCTTTTCAGCACTATTATCACAAGCACTCAACATAACTGGTGCACTAATGACAGGCAACAAAGCTAAAGGTGTCATAAAACTTCATAGTTTTCTCTTCATAATTACAAATATTATACTAGTGAAATGCAGGACAAAAAGAAAAAAAGCCCGAGAGCTTTAACTAATTAAAATAACGCATTTTTTGTTGATTTTTGAATTGCTTTTGCATTCAAATAATTAGATGTTGCAATCCAAATAAAATGAATGCGTAAACTGGAATTTCAATTAATGTTTTAAACATTATCGGAATCATAAAATAGAAATAGTAATCACCATACGCTCATTTTGAACTTCTTGCAAAGTAACGATTATAAAAAGTTATATATGCAAAAGGTCCTCATAACCATCTAAAAATAATAATTATTGTAAATACGATGATTAATATAACAAAGAAGTTTTGAAATGATTTTCTTTCACTCATAAATAAACAGAATATGGCGATTGCTCATATTGTTAAAATACACAAACTAGAAACAATCATAACTGTCTGAATACTTACTAATTTTGGTTTTTTAGCACTCATTCCACTTTGAATCAGTGAGTACTGGGTACTTATGAATACTACAAACAAAATTGTTAAAAGCAGTAAAGTACCGAATCCTGTTAGAAAAATAGTTTTTTTTGATAAACTTCGCATTTTAAACATCAATCATGCCAAAATAGCAATCAAAGGTGGAATAATGGCATAAACTAACATATAAAAATGAATTCCGTAGATTAGTTGTGTGACAAGGTCACAGAAAAATGATAAAAATGCTCCTTTTATTGGTCCTAAAACTATTCCAAAAATAATAAACAAAGTGTAAGTAATAGAAATTTTAAAAGCACCAACAAAAGCGTATCTTTCAATTGACTCAATAATGAAGTAAAGAGCTAATAAAATTCCGAATACTGCTAAATCATAAACACTGAAAGTAAATTCTTTTTTCAGTCTACTAATGAATGTCTTTGTGACTAATCCTCCTGTAATCCTAATTCAATCAACGACAACAACATAGGCACAGTTGAGTAGTTATTTTTCTTTGCAGTTGAAGCAATGTCAATATGTAATAAATCTGCGTTTTCTTTGAATTGTTGTAAAAACATAGCGGCAGTACAACTTCCTGCATTTCCAGAGGAATCTGAATTATATAAATCGGCAATCTTTGATTTAGTTAATCCTTCTAAATACTCATCATCTAGAGGCAATTGTCAAATCAGCTCACCAGCAACTTGGCTAGCATTTTCTAGCTTATCAAAAAGTTCTTGACTCGAAGAAAAAATTCCACTGTAGGTTTCTCCAACACAGTAACTTACTGCTCCAGTCAATGTGGCAATATCAATAATTTGAGTTGCTTTTAAATTTCTTACAGCATAAGTAATTCCATCAGCTAAAACCAAACGACCTTCAGCATCAGTATTGTTAACTTCAACACTTAAACCATTCATTGAACGATACACTGTGTCAGGTGTTGATGCAAGTGAGCTTATTTTGTTATCAGTTAACATCAAAATAGCACTCATGTTTTTAGTTCCACCCAGTTTAGCTATCGCTCATAGACTGAAAGCGGCCACAACGCTTCCTGTCATGTCATATTTCATTCCAGGCATTCCTTTTTTGGTTTTTACTTGGTAACCACCTGAGTCAAAGGTGATTCCTTTACCTACTAGAGCTAAACTTTCTTGTGAGTCTTTGTTTGGTTTATAAGTTATTGCTACTAATTTAGGTTCATAGACAGAACCTGCGTTTACACTCAAGAATAAATTCATTCCCAATTGTTCAACTTCTTTTCTAGAAAGAACTTTTACTTCTATGTTTTTAAGCCCTTTAAATTTTTTAACAATTTCCTGTGCTAAAAATTCGCTGTTGGCAATGTTTGGTGCCATTGCTTGATAGTATCTTGCTTGGTTATGTGCTTCTGAAACAATCAGTGCTTTTTGATAAGCTTTGTCAAATGCTTCACTAGTCTCACTTATTAAAATCTTGTGATCAAATTTGTGCACTTTGTCATTGTTTTTTCAAGTAAATGAGTCAAACTTTGCATATTCTAGACCATAAGTTAGTCAGTAGAGAATTTGGTCTAATTGTTCAAATTTGTTGTTTTTAAAAGAATCTAGCTCAAAAGTGTATTCACGATTAGCATCTGTAACTAAATTTTTGGCAATTTGACTAAAGTCGCTGACATTTTTTAATTTATTTAAATCTAAATATAGTTTTGCTTGTTTTGTTACAACATCTTCTTCAACTTTTTTGTGCTTGTTTTTTGCTTTTGAAGAATAGTCGGCCTTTAGTAATCAAGCATTATTGTTTTGATTTTCTAATTTAGTCATTTTAACCTCTCAATTTTGCGAAATATGTTAGTGTTGCGACCAATTCACCCTGCGGAATTTGTTTTCTGTCAGCAGTTCCTGCTACGTCACAATGAATAAAATCAACATCGTCAACAAATTCTTTTAAAAACATTGCAGCTGTATTGCTATCACTTGGTGTGTCATTTGAACAGTTTAATAGATCAGCTACTTTTGATTCTTGATTATATTTATGAAAATCTTCATGTAAAGGCATTCTTCAAACTTTTTCTCTTGCAATTTGTGACGCTTGCGCAAAAAGCAATCAATTTTCATCACTAGTTGAATAAATTCCACTATAAACTGAACCTAAGGCTCTTACCATTGAACCAGTTAGAGTAGCCACATCCACAATCAAGTTTGCTTTTAAAACATCTTTTGCATAAGTATTACCATCTGCTAAAACCAAACGACCTTCAGCATCAGTATCAACTATTTCAACAGTTTTCTTAGACATTGAAACATACACGTTTTCAGGTAGTGAAGCATCACCATCTAATCTGTTATCTGTAATCATCATCAATGCACTGGCATTTACTTTTAGTTTTAGTTGTGCTATTGATTTTAAAGCATAAGCAGCAATTACACTTCCTGACATATCATATTTCATACCTTCCATGAAATATCCTTTAGTGTTAACTCCACCAGTGTCAAAAGTAATTCCTTTACCAACAAAAGCCATTCTTTGCGTCTTTTTAGTATTTCCTGTGTAATTAATTACTACAACTCGTGGTTCAAAAGTTGATCCGCGATTAACACTCAACATTAGACCCATTCCGAGATCTTCGATTTCTTTTCTTCCTAAAACTTGTACTTCAACATTTTCTAGATTTCTAAAATCCTCAACTATATAGTCAGCCAATCATTCACTATTACATACATTTGGCGGGGTGATTTGTAAGTCACGAGTTCTTGTTACATTTTCACTGATAATCAATAACTCTTTTACTAAAGAACGATATTTGGCATCACTCATAACCAATGTAGGATATTTGAAAGATTTGGTTTTTTCAGTTTTTACATTGTAAATATTTTCTTTAAAAAATGGATAACGTGTGTAAAAAGCAGTTAAAACGTCTTCATTTGATATTTTTTCATTCACAAAAGAGTCTAAGTCAATAACATCAAATTCATAGTCAGAATTTATGATTTTATCGACCGCTTTTCTTAATTCAACATAATTCTTAATTTTGTCTAAATAAACGTAATATTTTTTGTTGGCATTATCGTAAGTCACTTTATCCTTGATGCGTGAAATAAATTCTGGAGCAGTGCCATTTTTATATACAGCCTGCAAAACTTTTTTGTTTTTAGGTAATTTATTAGTATAGTTTTTCAACATTTCAACCTCCTATAAAAGTGGAATTTTACGCATAATTGCTTGAGCTTCCGTTTCATCATCTCAAACACTTACTTGTACTTCTCCAATGTGGTGCTTTTCTAAAAGAAACATTGCTATTCTACTTTGACCAATACCTCCACCTACTGTAAGCGGTAAAGTTTTATCAATAATTTTGGCATGATAAGGACTGATTGCTTTAATTTCTTCTTTACTTAATTGATATTGTCGTTGTATTGATTCTGCATCTACTCTGATTCCCATACTACTCAATTCTAGTGCTTGATCGTTAGTTGCATCGTAGACCACAATATCACCATTCAATAATCAATTGTCGTAATCTTTTGCCCGTTTCGAGTGTGGTTGTTTGTCTGGCAAATCATACCCTATTTGACTAATAAACGCAGCCTTGTGTTTTTTAATAAATTCATATTCTCTTTGTCCTGGATCTAAATTTGGATAAAGGCTGTATAGTTGCTGAGAAGTGATAAATGTTATCTTTTTGGGTAATTTTTGTTCCAAAACCGGATATAAACGATTGATTGCTTTTTCAGTGTTTTTTAGACACTTGTAAATTGTTTCAACTACTTTTTTAAGGTACTTGATATTGTATTGATCTTCGCCAATAACTTTCTCTCAGTCTCATTGGTCGACATAAAATGAATGTAAGGAATCTAAAATTTCCTCTCTTCTGATTGCATTCATGTCAGTATAAATCCCTTCTCCAACATGAAAATCATAACGATTAAGAGCATGTCTCTTTCACTTTGCAAGTGAGTGAACAACTTCTAATTCGTATTCAAAATTTTTAGCAAAAAATGCTACTGCTTTTTCACCATTTAATGTGTCGTTTAATCCACTATTTTTGGCTAAAAATAATGGAGCAGATACTCTTGTTAAATTTAGTTCTTTACGTAAGTTATGAGAAAAAATGTCTTTAAGTTTTTCGATAGCAAATTGTGTTTCTTTTATGTTTAGTTTATTCATAGAATAAATTTTAATGCAATCTCTTAAAACTTTTCGAAAAGAAAAAAATAACTGTATTATCGCAGTTACTTAGTAGATCAATCAATAGTTGTTTTGTTTAAACTAGTCAATATGTCATTACATTTTTTGAAAACATTAGAACCCAAAAAACCTCTATAAGCGCTTAATCCTGAAGGATGAGAAGTGAACAAGTAAAAATTGTCTTTGAGAATCAAATTGTTCTTGATTAAGAAATTTTTGGCGTAATTACCAAAAACTAAAAACACTAAATTTTTGTGTCTTTTACAAATTTCACTAAGAGTCTTGGCAGTAAAAATGTTTCAATTTCAGTCTTTGTGCGACAAAGCCTTACCAATTTCAGCAGTTAATGTTGTATTAAGCAAAAGAACTCCTTGATTGCGTCAATTTATTAGATTATTGGTCAAAAAGACTGAATCAGGATATGAATTTTTAATTTCTTTGAAAATATTATTTAATGAAGGTAGTCGTTTGTTACTGCTGGAACTAAAAGCTAAACCATCCGCAACTCCCTTGGTAAAATAAGGGTCCTGACCTAGTATTATGACTTTAAGATTTTCAAAATCCAAGTCAAAGCATTTAAAAATGTTGTCTTTTGATGGAGCTAGTTTTTCATCTTCGATTTGATTCAAATTATTTGCAATTTTGACAAAATATTCTTGCTTTTGCTCTTGCTCTAAAAAGTCATTGAAACTAAACGTTTTGTTTGACACGTTTTTTCCCCTCTATTTGATATTCAATTAAGTACAATCACTCACTGTTAATACTTATTTTCATAGGAGTAGAAACCTTTTTCTTAGTTGCTCGGAAAATTTTTATTCTCTTTCCATTTTCAACTATAAATGCTCCTGGTTGGTCATTAAAAGCTTTAATTTTTGCTAGCGCTTTATCAATAGAATCAGCTGGCAGAATTTCGGCTTCGTGATTTTCTATTTTTGGTGCTCAAGTAACTTTTGCTTCGTCTTGAACTACTGCTTCATTTGAACCTTGAATTAAATCATTCAGTCAATTATCAATATTCTTTGTTGTGTGATCAGCCATTTTTTCATAAAGCTCTAAAGCAGTGTCATTTTCTTCGATATCAAAGCAAACTTGTGCAATCATGTCACCAGCATCCATTGCTTTAGTCATATAAATTAGTGTTACTCCAGTTTGCTTATCTCCATTCAACAGCGCATGTTGAATAGGAGCTGCTCCACGATATTTCTCTAGCAATGAACCATGCACATTTATTGATGCTATTTTCGCTAACTTAAGAACTTTTTCAGGAATATATTGTCCAAAAGCAGCAGTAATCAAAAAATCATAGTCCAACGAAGACAATTCATCATAAATTTCGCCAATTTTTTCAGGTTGGTATAACTTGATAGCGTTTTGTTTAGCAAGGCTTGCAGTTGATGTATCCAAAAGTTGTTTTTTTCTGTCAAATTGACGATTCGGTTGTGAAACGATTGCTACAACCTCATATTTTTCGTTATTAATAAAATGAGAAAAAATTTTGGCACTGAAATCAATAGTTCCAGCAAGGATAACTCTAGTTTTTTTCATGTCTTGAATTATACAAAAACCTTGTTGGCAACAGAAAATAAAAAGTGCCATTTGGGCACTTGAATATTATTCATGGTTAGGTAAATTTTTCAATTGTGGGAATAATAAAACTTCACGAATTGATTCATTTTCAGTTAGTAACATTACTAAGCGATCTATTCCAATTCCACATCCACCAGCAGGAGGCATTCCATATTCTAAAGCTTCGACAAAGTCTCAGTCAATTTCGTTAGCTTCGTCGTTTCCTGCTTCACGTTCTTCTAATTGTGATTCAAAACGTTCTAATTGGTCAATTGGGTCAGTTAGCTCAGTAAACATGTTAGCAAATTCTTTTTTGTTGATGAATAATTCTGCTCTTAATGTGAAACGTTCATCCTCAGGCATTTTAGCAGCTAAAGGTGAAATTTCAATTGGGTGTCCTCACACAAATGTTGGTTGAATCAATGTTTCTTCTACATATTTTTCAAACAATTCGTTAATTACGTGTCCTAATTTGAAATATTTTTCAACTTTAATTCCATGTTTTTTAGCAAGTTCAACAGCTTCTTGGTCATTTAGTTTTCTTACATCTAATCCTACTTTTTCACTCACAGCATCCACCATATTAATGCGTTTGAATGGTGCTTTAAATGAAATAGTTTGACCACCAAAATTTACTGTTTCAAATCCTAAAACGTTAGCCAAGTAATTGAATAGTTGTTCGCAACGTTCCATCATTCCTTCCATGTTCGAGTGTGCTTCATAGAATTCTATAGATGTAAATTCAGGATTGTGAGTTGTGTCTACTCCTTCATTTCTAAAAATACGACCTATTTCGTAAACTCTTTCTAGTCCACCTACTAAACATTTTTTAAGTGGTAATTCTGTTGCAATACGTAAATAAAAATCACTTGATAAAGCATTGTAGTATGTAGTGAAAGGTCTAGCAGCTGCTCCACCCAAAATTGGTTGAAGAACTGGTGTATCAACTTCCAAATAGCCGTTTGAGTCAAAGAAACGACGCACAGAAGCAATAATTTTTGAACGTAAAATGAATGTTCTTTTCGTATCTTTGTTAACTGTTAAATCAACATAACGACGACGGTATCTTTCTTCTTGATCAACTAATCCATGGAATTTATCTGGCAATGGTCTCAGAGCTTTAGTTAGCAATTCAAACTTAGCAACCTTAACCATAATTTCATTAGTGTGAGTTTTTGAAACTAACCCTTCAGCATGTAAGATGTCTCCTAAATCGACTAATTTTAGAACTTCGTTTTGTACTTCAGATAGTGATTTTTTATCAATGTAAAGTTGCACTGTGTTTTCTCTGTCTTGAAGCACCAAAAAAGGCCCACGCTTAGCAATTAGACGTCCGTTTACTGAAACTATTACGTTTTTTTGTTCTAGTTGTTCGCGGTCGAATGAATCAAATTGTTCATGGATTTGTCCACAGTTGTGACTTGCTTTGATCGCTAAACTAAATGCTGGTTTATTTAGTTTTTGCAATTGTGCAATTTTTTCACGACGGACAAGTTCTTGTTCTGAAAATTTTCTTTCCATAATGTGTCTCCAATAGTCAAAAAAAATTAATTAAACATGAGTTTAAAAATATTTATGCTTAATATTTTATAAAAAAAGACTACAGAATTTACACAATTGCTTTCTTAAGGTCATAAAGTAAACAAAAGAATATTCAAGAGACTGAAAAAAGACACAAAAATAATCTATTGTGAAACACGTAAATAATATTATTTGGCCTAAAATTTGCAATTGTTGTAAAATTGTTAATGTTATACATTAAATGGAGGTTTTATGTTAGAAGTACAAAATTTAAGCAAAATTTTCAGTGATAAAAAACTGTTTCAAAATGTTAATTTGAAGTTTTTACCTGGGAACACTTACGGAATAATTGGGGCAAATGGAGTCGGAAAAAGTACATTTCTAAAAATCCTAGCAGGACAAGAAGAACAAAGTAGCGGAGAAATTATTAAATCAAAAGGTTCTCGTCTTTCAGTATTGAGTCAAAATCAAAATGAGTTTGACGATTTTATTGTTACCGAAGTTGTTATTATGGGTAATCAAGATTTATACAAAATTCAAGAAGAGAAAAATGCCATTTATGCTAATCCTGAAGCTTCGATGGAAGATTATGAAAGAGCTAGCGTTTTGGAAGAAAAATTTGGTGAAATGGGTGGATGAAATGCTGAAAATGATGCCCAAACCTTACTATCTGGCTTAGGAATTGATAAAGAAAAATGAACCATGCCAATGGCTAAGCTAAAAGCTAATGAAAAGGTTAAAGTATTGATTGCTAAGGCTTTATTTGGCAATCCAGACATTCTAATAATGGATGAACCTACTAACCACCTTGACTTAAAAACAATCAAATGATTAGAAAACTTTTTAATTGATTATGAAAACATAGTTATTGTTGTTAGCCACGATAGTGACTTTTTAGATGCTGTGTGTACCCACACAGTTGATATCGATTTTAACGAAGCTAGATTATTCACTGGTAACTATAGTTTTTGAAAACAATCAAGTCAATTGATCATGGAAATGCAAAAACAAGCTAATCTAAAAAAAGAAGAGCAAGCAGCTAAATTAAAAGAATTCATTGCTCGTTTTAGTGCTAATGCTTCAAAAAGTCGTCAAGCAACAAGCCGTAAGAAAGCTTTAGAAAAAATTGTCATTGACGAAATTAAACCTTCATCGCGTAAATATCCATTTATCAACTTCGATCTTAACCGTGCACCTGGTAAACAAATTTTAGAAGTTGAAAATTTAAGTTACATTAATGATAAGGGCGAAACACTTTTCCAAAATGTTTCATTTACCTTGAAACCTGGTGAAAAAATGGCAATCATTGGTGACGATGACATTGCTAAAACCAAATTACTAGAAATCATTATGGGGCTTGAAAAACCAACTAGTGGTACAGTAAACTGGGGAATTACTATTACTCCTAACTACTTCCCGAACAACAACGAAAAATTTTTCCAAAATGATATGACTATTTTGGAGTGAATTAGTCAATGACCACTAAACAATTCGACACAAGAAACTAAGGATAATTCAGATCACCGTATGCGTGCTTACTTAGGAAGAATGCTATTTTCGAATGATTCAGTATTTAAAAAAGTAAAAGTAACATCTGGGGGAGAAAAAGCAAGATTAATGTTTTCAAAACTAATGTTAGAAGAAAGTAATTTCTTAGTTTTTGACCAACCTACTGACCACTTGGACTCAGAAAGCATTGACTCGCTTGTTGAAGCTATTCAAAAATATAAATCTGGAACTATTTTCACCACATACAACCGGGGGTTAGTTAAAGAAGCAGCTAATGTGATTTTAGAAGTTAAAAATAATGAAAGTTTCTTATTCTACGGAAACTTAGATGAATATGAAGAAGCAATGGGGTACTAATATGATTGACTGAGAATTGTTAAATAAATGAAAAAATAATTTCAAAAGCAACAAAAATTTGAATGTTTTGAGTCATTCGATAATCAAAAACGGAATTAATAACACAGTTTACAATAATGATGTTATTGCTCGTCATCCCCATGTTTTCAGTCACGAATTAAAGACTGGAGATATAACTAACCAAAAACAATCTGGAAGATGTTGAATTTTTGCTTCTTTGAATATGGCAAGGGTTCAAAGCATTGAGAAACTAAACATTGAAAACTTTGAATTTAGTGAAAACTACTTCAATTTTTGAGAAAAAGTAGAAAAAGCTAACACTTTCTTAACTAACATTATGGCTTATGGTTTAGAACTGGATCTTAATGATCGCCTGATGCAAAGATTCTTACAAGATCCAGTTGGGGATGGTGGTTATTATGCTTGATGAGAGAGTTTGGTTCACAAATATGGAGCAGTTCCAAAACAAGTAATGCCAGAAACAATTAGTTCTGAAGCAACTGACAAAGTAAGTGAGTTATTGAATAATGTAGTCATTATGGCCGCTTTAAAAATGCGTCAAGAATATGCAAACAACAAAAAGGCTGATTTAGATAAAATTAGAATTCAAACTTTAGACCAAGTTTACAGTATTTGTGCTCAAGCTTTCGGAATTCCTCCTTATGAATTTGATTTTGAGTACTATGACAAAGATAAAAAATTTCATCGTCTAAAAGATATGACACCAATGAGTTTCTATGAAAAATTTCTTAAGGATGAATTGAGTCAAAAAATTACCCTTATTTCAGATCCTAGAGAAATTTATCCTTATGGAAAAATGATTGAGGCAAAATATTTCCGTACCGCTGTTGAAGGAAGTTTAAACAAAGCTCTAAATGTTCCAATTGAAGAACTGAAACTTGCAGCTAAAAAATCATTGCTAGCTAATAAAGCGGTTTGATTCGGGTGTGATGTTAGTCAAATGGTTGATAGAAAACTAGGAATTTTTGATTCTGAAATTTACAATTATGACGCAATGGGAATAAAAATTTCACAGTTAACAAAAGCACAAAAATTTGCAACAGGACTGATTTCACTCAACCACGCAATGACTTTGACTGGTGTAGACATTGAAAATGACACAACCAAAAACTGAAAAGTAGAAAATTCTTGGGGCGGAGATCTTGCTAAAAAAGGAATTTTTTCAATGTCAGATAAGTGATTTGATGACTACGTTTTCGAAGTGATTGTAGATAAAGAATTTGTAAGCGAAAAATATTTGAAAGGATTAGAAGAGGATCCTATTATTGTCGAACCTTGAGACCCTCTAGCGTAATTATGAAAAAAGAAATAACTCAAGAATTACTAACAAAATTTGAAGCCGATTTTGTTAAAAATAACTTTAATAAAACACTAATAAATGCTGTTACAAAAAACGGAATTAAAGAAGTAAGTTTCAATAATGAAGTAAAAATCAAACACAATCACGTGTTTTCAAGTGTTATTAATTCAGGGGCAGTAACGAATCAAAAACATTCAGGAAGATGCTGAATTTTTGCTTCATTAAATATGGAAAGAATTAATGCTGCTAAAAAGCTCAACATCGAAGACATTGAATTTAGTCAAAGTTTCTTACTTTTTTATGACAAAATCGAAAAATCAAATACATTTTTACAAAACTTTATTGAATATGGTTTAGAGCTTGACTTCAATGATACATTGTTTGTTAAACTAATGGATGGTCCGGCAGACGATGGTGGGTTCTGAGAATGATTCTTAGCTCTTATTAATAAATATGGAATTGTGCCAAAATCAGTAATGCCAGATGTATTTGAAGCCCAAAACACTGATACTTTAATGTTCGTTCTAAATTCAAAACTAAAACAAGCAGCAATGGAGTTAAGACAAAACTGACAAAAGAATCACAATGTTGAAAAACTTTATGAATTAAAAGAAAAGACAATGAGTGAAATTTACTCAATCTGCGCCATAAGTTTGGGTATTCCACCAAAAACTTTTGACTACAAATACTATGACAAGGACAAGAAATTTCAACAAATATTAAACACAACTCCAAAAGAATTCTTTGACTTGACTATTGGTGATTCACTGAAAAACAAAGTGTGTCTTGTTAATGATCCACGTCCAGAGCACCCATACGGAAAAGTTTTAAGTTCAAAATACTTTAGAAGTGTTTATGAAGCTGTGGGAAACAACCAATTAAATGTACCAATTGAAGAATTAGTTAAAGCTACAAAATTATCAATTTTAGACAACATTAGTGTTCCATTTGCTTGTGACGTTTCAAAATTTCATGATCGTAAACTTGGGATTATGGATCAAGAGTTATACAAATTTGAAGATGTTGTAGCCAATATCTACACAACTAAAGCACAAAGACTAAATTATCATATGAGTCTTCCAACTCACTTAATGAATTTTGTTGGAGTTGATTTAGATGAAAATGGTAAAGTAATCAAATGAAAAGTTGAAAACTCATGAGGTGACGACATCGCTGATAAAGGTATGTTCAGTATGTCAAATGAGTGATTCAAAGAATGAAACTTCCAATGTGTAGTTGACAAAAAATATGTTGATCCTGAGTATCTAAAAGGTTTAGATGAAGAACCACACATGCTTGACATTAATGATCCGTTAGCATACTTACACTAAAAGTAATAAAAAGCCGACAATTGCTTTCTTAGTTAAAGCTGTCGGCTTATTTTTTGTATCTGATTTAATTTTTCATCTATTAATTTTTCAATGTCTTGAAATTGTTTACTATTGATCTGTTGCCAAAAACCATGGTTTATATTATCAAAAACAATAATTTCGACACCTTGTTCTTTAGCTACATTTTCAACATCATCTTTTTGAATACAAGTGTCAATTGAACCGGTAATCAACATGTAATTGTGTACATTTTCGTACAATTCTTTTATTTTGTTAGATGTGTATTTTTTGTTCATTAGCTGAGTACTTACTAAGTAAGCGAATTTATTACTCGAACCTATCAAAGCTGAAGTTTTTTTCACTAAATTTTTAGTGATTTTTGTAAGTGATAAAGTATTATTTTTGTCACTATTTTTATTTGCTTTTGCTAAGGATAGAAATGAGTTTGTAGATTTGAAAAAGTTTTTAGCTCATTCAGAAGTGAAGAAATTTGTTTTGTAATTGAAAGGTGAAGACAGAATTCCATATTTTGCTAAGTTATTTTCTAAGAGATATAAAGCAATGCATGCTCCCATTGAGTGACTCACAACTAAGCAATCCTCATAGCCAATTTTACGAACAAATTCAGCAACAATTTTTTGATTGTATTCAATAGTTATTTGATTGCAAGCAGTAGTGAACCCACACCCAGGCAAATCTAGCATAGCAATATCATAATCACGTTCAGTATCAATGAATGCTTTTCAAATATTTAATGAAGAATTAAAACCGTGCACAAATAAAACTTTTTTAGCACGGTTATTATTTTCTACATAGCAATGAACATTTTCATTGAGTATCTGAATATTTAGTCAGTTATTATTCTCCATAAATAGTTGTTATAATTTCGTCAATGGTTAGTGTTCCAAACATTTCACTGAAATTATCAAATGATTCAAGAATTTTTCTTGTCACTTCTTTTTTATATTCGCTTCCAGTTAGTTGTTTTTCAACTTCATCATGATCTGTTAATGATAAGTAGTCACCTTCTAGACGAATGTGTTCAAAAACGTTTTCTTTTACTGAATATTTTACTTTTAAAATTCCACCATCTCATTTTGCTTCATTGATAACACTGAATGGGAATTGTTTTTTAAATACTCATTCATCTGAGTGACGATATTCTGCTAATTTAAGCATTTCTTGTTCGTATTTAGCAGGTAGATCTTCAACTTTAACATTATGTTTATGTTCGAAGAAGCTTACAAGTCTTGATACAAATTCTTTAACGTCAATTTTATTTGGTAATGTGTCAATAATATTTGTAACTCTTTGTCTTGCGCTTTTAATTCCTTTAGATTGCATTTTTAATTTCGAAGGAATTAAATAGTTTCCAACTTTTTCTAAATTAGCGTCGAAAAGTAATGTTCCATGGTGCACAATTTTGTCTTTGTAAATAAATTGTGAGTTTCCTGAAAATTTAAGTCCATCAATAACTAAATCGTTACGTCCTTTGAAATAAGCATTAACACCTAAAGATTTTAAAAATTCTAAAATTGGCTGTAAAAATTGTTCGTAACTTTGTCCGTTTTCGCGTTTTGTAATGAAACTAAAGTTAACATTTCCTAGGTCATGATAAACAGCTCCACCACCACTTAAACGACGGTAAAGTTCAACATTATTTTTGTTTAATTCATCGATTTTAACTTCTTCATAGACATTTTGATTACGTCCAATAATAACTGCATTTTCATGTTGGTAAAAGTAAATAATATCTTCGGTATTAGAATCATCTTTAACTAACAACTCTTCCATTGTAAGAGTGTAAAAAGGTGAATATTTTTTAGCTAAATATATTTTCATACTTGCTCCTTAAATGGTTTTTTCTAAAAAGATTCCAATTCCATTATCATCATTTGACTCAGTAACAAAAGTTGCTTGTTGTTTGATAACATCTCTTGCTTGCCCTAATGCTACTGAATAGTCACTGACCTCAAACATTGGTAAGTCGTTGTTTTCGTCACCAAAAACAACGGTTTCCGATTTTTTTACATAATTGTTATCAATCAAGTATTGTAAACCAGTACCTTTATCGATGTTTTTAGGAATTATATCTAAAATTGCTGAGTTAGATTGTAGTGGGTAGCAGTCTTGCAATTCATTTAGTTCTTTTTTAATTTCTTCAATACTTCCCAATACTTCATCACTGATGCAAATGATTTTGTAAATTTCATGGTCACTTAGTTTGAAAGTATTTAAGTCAATTTCTAAAACTTTGGCACGATATTCCTTTTCAACAGCATCATTAGTTTTTTTAATGAAATTTACTCATTTACTTTGCTCATTGAAGTGTTTGTAATAAATTGAATCCTGAGTATAAACTAAAATAGTTGATTTTTCTTTTCAAAGAATATTGAATGCTTTCGTTGCATCACTTAATGGAATCGCATGTTTAGAAATGAAAGACTTATTTTTTCAGTCATAAATTAGTGCTCCATTGCAGAAAGAGCAAGGAAAATCAGGCTCAATTTGATCCATAAATTTTAAAGATAGAAAAGGTGTTCTCCCTGTATTAAGTGAGAATTTTTTTCCGTGTTTTTTTAACTCCTTGATAGTATTTAATGTTCTAGGGTCAATTTGTTTTTCTTTCGTTAACAAAGTCCCATCTAGGTCAAAAATAAAATAATTTAGGTTTTTTGTATTCATAAAAAATATTTTATATTTTTCAGACACAAAAAATTAAAATTGTGCTTTTTTTGTTTTGTATGTTAATATTTATTAATATTAGATAAGCACTATTTTAAGGAGGAAAATGGACTCAAAAGAATACTTTTCTAAAACTGATATTGCTAAAGGTTTAAACGATGCTGAAGTTGCTAAAAGTCGTGAACTCTTTGGTAAAAATAGTTTGAAAGAAGCAAAGAAAAAGCACTGACTTATTGTTTATTTGGAACAATTTAAAGATTTAATG
Organism: Mycoplasma sp. 3392; assembly: GCF_053851755.1. NCBI lineage: Bacteria > Bacillati > Mycoplasmatota > Mollicutes > Mycoplasmatales > Mycoplasmataceae > Mycoplasma > Mycoplasma sp. 3392. The sequence continues at coordinate 314,006 of NZ_JBSQBF010000001.1, read as the reverse complement.
GTTATTTTGTTACTTGTTGCTACCGTTATCGCCTTTGCACTTGCAATTTTCGAAGGGGTACACACAAAATGAAACTGACAAACCTCACTAGTGGTTTCTTTTGTTGAACCATTCATCATTTTATTTGTTGTAATGACAAATGCAATAGTAGGAACAGTACAAGAAATAAAAAGTCAAAAAGCTGTTGAATCCTTAAAAAATATGTCTCCCTTGATGTCGAAAGTAATTCGAAACGGAATTTTACAAAACATTAAAGCCGAAGACATTGTTGTTGGTGATATTTTAATTATTGAATCCGGAGATATTGTTGGAGCTGATGGTTTGCTACTTGAAAGTACAAATCTAAGCTGTATTGAATCTTCTCTAACTGGAGAATCTACTGCAAGTCAAAAAGATGCAAAAGCTACTCGAGACTTGAGCTTACCAATCGCAGATCAAGACTTTAAAGTTTTCTCTTCTTCCGCCGTTGCAACAGGAAGAGGAGTAGTTCTAGTTACTGAAGTTGGTCAACAAACTCAAATCGGAAATATTTCTACTCTAATATCTGAACAAGAAAACTCATTAACTCCATTGCAAATCAAAATTAACAAACTAGGAAAAGTTTTTGGGTTTGGTGGAATTATATTGTTTGTAGTTTCATTCATTATGCAAATAATATTCCAAGCAGTTGGACACCAAGGTTTTGATAAAACTAGTTTTTGATCTTCAAGCATAGTTAACTCAATTTCACTTGCTGTAGCTGCAATTCCTGAAGGATTAGTTGCCTTCACAACTATTATTCTTTCATTGAGTGTTCGCTCAATGGCAAAACGAAAAGCAATTGTAAAAAGTCTTATGGCAGTAGAAACACTTGGATCAACTGCAGTTATATGTTCTGACAAAACAGGAACTTTGACTCAAAACAAAATGACTGTTGTAAGTTACTGAAACAATCAGTTCATGAGTGAGAATAATCAGAAAGATTTTCAAAAAACAGCAATTTTGTTTGCTTTATGTACTGATGCTAATGTTTTTTATGAAAACGATGAGCTAAAAGAAGTTGGAGATCCGACTGAAACTGCTTTACTTCACTCACTAAAAAAATTAAATAATCAAACAGTTGATCAAATTCGTTCTTTATATCCAAGAGTTAAATCATTCCCATTTGATAGCGATAGAAAATTAATGTCTACTATTAATGAAATCGACAATAAGAAAGTAGTTATTGTAAAGGGAGCACCAGAACAAATTTTCAATGCTCTACAAGACAAGTCAAATCTAGATGAACTACACAAAATTAACGAACAATGAGCTAAACAAGGTTATCGTGTTCTAGCTTTAGGAATGCGTCCTTTAAATAAAAAAGAAGCTGAAAATATTGACTTACTATCAGAGCAAAGTATTGAAAATGATTTAATTTTTGGTGGAATGGTAGCAATGATTGACCCACCAAGAGAATCTTCAAAAGAAGCAATTGCTATCTGTAAAAAAGCTGGAATTAAACCAATTATGATTACTGGTGACAATTTAGTAACCGCAAAAGCAATTGCTCATGAACTAGGAATTTACCAAGAAGGTGACATCGCAGTTAATGGTGTACAACTTGAAAAAATGAGTGATGAAGAGCTTTTAAATGAAATTCAAAACATTTCGGTTTATGCTCGTGTTGCTCCAAAGGATAAAATTAGAATTGTTAAGATGTGACAACAAAAAGATCAAGTAGTTGCCATGACAGGAGACGGAGTTAATGATGCTCCTGCTTTAAAAGCCAGTGATATTGGTTGTGCAATGGGAATTACTGGTACTGAAGTTTCAAAAGAAGCTGCCGACTTGATCTTAGTAGATGATAACTTTGCAACTGTGGTTGAAGCTGTTAAAAATGGACGCTCAATTTACCAAAGAATTAAGAATGTCATTCAGTCTTTACTTATTACATCTGTTGCTGAAATTGTTTTAGTTTTCTTTGGACTAATCATTTTCCGCTTAGTTTTCAAAAATGAAATTAATAAATACAGTTCAGAAGTTGCTGGATGAGATTTCTTTGTTCTATCAGCTACTCAATTATTGTGAATTAACTTATTTACACACGGTTTTCCAGGAATAGCACTTGGATTGCAAGAAAATAATGAAAATTATATGAACCGACGTCCATATTCAAAACATGAATCTATCTTTGCTCGCGGAATGGGTATTAATACAATCTGACAAGGAATTTTTATGGGTTCACTATCAGTCATAGGTTACTGATTAGGATCTAGTTGAGCGCTAAAAAATGGTCATGGTTCAGAATTCGTAAATGCCGGTTCTACTGTAGCCTTCATCATTCTAGGAATTGGTGCAACATTTAATACATTGACACTAATGTCTAGAAAACCAATTATTTGCTTAAACCCATTAAAATACTGAAAAGTTTACAGTTCTGTTATCTTTTCAATTGGATTTTTACTGCTAGTAACATACGTATCAAACATTGCTGAAGTATTTAACTTAATGACTAACTTTGCTAAATATTCAATACTTAATGCCTACGCGTATGGTTTAGTAGCAATAATTATTCCAGTGTATGAAGTTCATAAAATTATTACCAATTTAGTGATAAGTTCAAGAATGAAAAAACACCAAATTACTAGTTTTGAACTTATCCAAAAACCTACTGGTTTTTTCAAAAAAGGTTTTAAAAAAGAATAAAATTTAAAGAAATAGATTGAAAAATCTATTTTTGTTTATTTTTTAGAAAGGACGGAAAATATGTGAAGAGTTTTTCGGGCAATGGAATTCAAATACAAGATGCTTGCCTTGTTGACTGTTTTCATGTCAATTGGACAAGTAATCATTTCAATTCTAGCGCCTAACTTCTTAGCACAACTTATAACACAAGTTGGACTTTATGAGGCCAATCAAAAATTAATGGAAACCAAACCAGTTTCGATTGATATTCTAAATATTATCCATATCTCATACAAAGATCCACAATCAGCTATGACTGGGATAACTATTATTTTTTTAGTTACTCTTTTTGTGGGACTAATTCTAGGAGTTTCGGCCAGTGTTTGTGCTAATGTTATCGCTGTTAAAACAGCACAAAGATTGAGAGCAAATCTTTTTGCTCACATTCAGACACTGAATGCTAAAAAACTAACTCAAATTTCACAACCTCGCTTGTTAACTACTTTTACTAGTGACATAGCAAGAATTCAAGATGGAATTCTGACTTCATTGAGAACAATGATTCTAGGGCCTATTTTCTTTATTGGTGGTTTCATTTTGGCCTTAATGACTAATTTAAAATTTTCAATTTCGATGGCAATTTTAATTCCTTTACTTCTTTTAGTAACAGTTATTGTTGCAATTAAAGGTATTCCTTACTTTAAGAAGCAACAAACTGCATTAGATGCTATCAACTTAGAAAGTCAAGAAAACATTGGTGGAATCAAAGTTATTAAATCATTCAATCTTGAAAACAATCAAGAAAAAAAATATATTAAAGCTAATGATAATTGACTAAGTGTTTCAACTCGTGCCAACCTGATTCAAAGTATGGCAATCCCAGTTGTTTCACTGATTGTAAACTTGAGTACACTAGTTATCTTCGTTATTGCTGGTATCTTTGAAAGACCGGACTTAAGCGGATTACAAAGTAATGAAATTCAAGAAAAATTAGCTGAATATGCAAAATTCTTAACATCGATTAACGCCTTTATTGGATATCTATGGGTTGTTTCGAGCGGATTAATTATGTCAATCTTTGTTTCAGTCTTTTTCTTTAGAAGCCAAGTGTCAGCCTCACGGGTATGAAACATTATGGCAATGAAAAATAGTCTAAAACAAAATTTAGACTCAAAAGATGAAATTCAAGCAGGAACAATCAAATTTGACAATGTGTTCTTTAAATATTTCAAAGACTCACCAGAATATGTTTTAAGAAATATCAATCTTGAAATTCAAGCAGGACAAACTATTGGAATAATTGGACCTACCGGTTCAGGAAAAAGTTCAATTGCTAAGCTAATTACTCATGACTGAGATGTTACTGAAGGAAATTTACTTATCGACGGCATTGATATCACTGACTATAGTATTGCCAACGTTAACAAATCAATAAGTCACGTGTATCAAAAACCTTTCTTGTTATCAGGAACTATTCGTTCAAATATGCTTTTTGGAAATCCTGATGCAACTGAAGAAGAAATAGATCATGCTTTAAAAATCGCTGGAGCTTATGACTTTGTTTACTCATTTAATGACGGTCTAGACCACCCTGTGAGTCAAGGCTCAACTAACTTAAGTGGCGGACAAAGACAACGTATTTTTATTGCTCAAGCATTGCTGAAAAATCCAAAAATCATAATTTTTGATGACTCAACATCAGCACTTGATAATAAAACTGACAAGTTAGTTCGTCAAAACATTAAAAAATATTATCAAGATACTACTACAATCATCATCAGTCAAAAACTTTCTTCAATTATTGAATGTGACAAAATCGCAATTATTGAAGATGGACAAATCACAGCGTTTGACAATCATGAAAACTTATTAAAAACTAATAAATACTATCGTGAAGTGGCTGAAGCACAGTTAGGAGGAAATGATGCCTAGATATAATATGCATGCTGTTCCCTACAGAAAAATAAGCTACTGAAAAGAATTCAAAAAAATGATTAAGTACTTTGACAAAAATGGACTTAAAACAATTTCAATCTTTTTTGTTAGTTTACTTTCTGCTGCTGTCATTGTTCTTGCAAACTTTTTAGTAGGTAAACTTATAGATAAATTCTTTTTACCTAATAAAATTGCTGGTTTTGACCAAAACAAATTCATAATATTCCTAATATATCTAGCAATTTGTTACATATTAGGACAAGCATTCATTTTAATAATTAACTGATTCAGTGCCAAAATGGCTATGCGGGCTGCAGCACAAATGAGGCTACAATCCTATAAAAACTTAATGAAAATGCCATTAAGCTATTTTGAAACTAAAAATAGTGGACAATTAATGTCAACACTTACAAATGACATTGATAACGTTGCCATGGGATTAATGACCTTGATTTCACAAGCAATGATAACTATCAACTTTACTATTATTTGTTTAATAGCGATATTTGTAACAGCTCCTTTCATTGGACTATTTACGGTTGCTTTGATTCCAGTTCTTTACACTGCAATGTTTCTATTTATTAAATTTGCTATGCCTGCATTCCATCAACAACAAATCAGTATTTCAATGGTTAACGGATTTGTTGAAGAAATTATCAAGGGACAAAATATTATTACTTCTTTCAATCGCCAAGAAGAAATGATTAAACGTTTCAAAGTACACAACGATAATTTAGTTAAACCTGCAATGAAAGCTGGAATTTTGGGAGGAATTACATATCCTTACTCAAATCTGGCTGCTATGATTTTACGTTTAGCAGTAATCAGTCTTGCGGCATTTCTAATTATGAATAACAAATCTGGTGGTAATGGAGTTATGACACTTGGAGCATTATCAGCAGTTAATATCTATTTAGTAATTTTTACCAACCAATTTATTCAAGTAATGAACGTTTTCTCAACTATTCAAATGGCAGTTGCTTCTAGTTCTAGAATCAGTGAAATGATGGTTTTAAAACCAGAAATTGACAATTCGAAATTATTGACAATTACCGATATCAAAGGTGATATTAAATTTGAAAATGTTGACTTTTCATACACAAACAATCCGGAAAACTTACAACTTAAAAAAGCAAGTTTTTGAGCTAAGAAAGGGCAAAGCATTGCCATTGTGGGGCCTACCGGAGCAGGAAAAACTACAATTGTTAACTTGCTTTCGAAGTTCTACCAACCACTAGGTGGGAAAATCTTGGTTGACGATCGTGACTTAACACAATATAGCGAAGAATCATGAAGAGACAATATTTCTGTTGTTCTTCAAGACACATTCTTATTCAAAGGAACTATCAAAGAAAATCTTCGTTATGGAAACTTAAAAGCTACTGATGAAGAAATTCATGAAGCCGCTAAATTAGCACATGCTGATGAATTCATTCAAAAACTTGAACACGGATATGATACTGTAATTGATCAAAGCGGTTCAAACTTATCTCAAGGAGAAAGACAACTTATTGCTATTGCAAGAGCTATTTTAAGTAATAAGGACATCTTAATTCTTGATGAAGCAACAAGTAATGTCGATGTACACACAGAGAAAAATATTCAAAAAGCAATGCTTAACTTGATGAAAGGAAAAACTTCATTCATCATTGCTCACCGTCTTTCAACAATAGTTAACTCTACATGTATATTGGTTGTCGATAAAGGGCAAATTGTAGAAAAAGGAAATCACCAAGAACTATTAGCATTGAAAGGTATGTATGAAAAAATGTACCATTCAAACTTTGAGGATAATGATTAATTAAAGATGCAAAAAGAATATAAATTATGATGTGAGTTTTATGGTAAAAATCGTAAAGCTCTTAGACAAATAAAAAAATACCAGTCATCTGATGAAAACAGTGAATTTTATCAAGATATTAAAATAAACGAAGGAGTTTTCGTCGCTCAAACTGGTTATGGATACAATAAATTCAATGAAGCCACAATCAGGGGCTTAGCACACTCATATGCCAATTTCCTTAAATCTAAATATGATTCCACACAACCAATAAGAATTTTGCTAGCTTCTGATGGAAGTGATGCTCAATTCAGCCGCTTAATCAACGAATTCGGTCAAGTCTTGATGGCTTCAAATATCAAGGTTTACTTATTTGAAAAATCTGCTCATGTTTCAAAAGACTTTGCCTTTTACGTGATGCAAAAAACAAAAGACTTGCATAATCTAGTTTTCTTCAGTGATTTTAGTCAGTCACACAAAACAAAAGCACTGTACTTCTTTGATGAAAGATTAAGACGTTTTTTTGACGAAGATATCAATGAAATTTACAATTACTACTTACAAAATGTAAACATATTCTTAACACCAAGTCTTTTAGATGATTTCTTTTATCTAAAAGTAGATATGTTAATGGAAGAATATGTAAGTGAAATTCTTAAATTACAAATTAGACCTTTTGACAAAAAAGAACTAAAAATCAAACTAGTAAATAATCCTGCTTCACAATTAGCTGTGCAAAAAATACTAGGTAAGATGGACTATAGTTATTCTTACTTGAAAACTAAAAAAACTCATAAAAATGCAACTTTAATTTTCAATAAAGATTTTTTAAAATTCAAAAAATCCAATTATAAGCATGATAACTTTTTGTTTGTTTTTAATCCTGAAATAAAAGTTTTAAATGTTTATCAAAGGAAATTTCTGCTCCTTTATAAGAAAATAAATCCTAATGACTTGATTATGGCTTATTTAGATTTTGTCGGAAGTCAAATGAAACAAAATCAAAAGAGTTTACGTTATGAAGAAATTTACATTAGTCCTTTTTTAAGAAACAATATCTATAAATTGGACGAAAAATATTATGGTAACATTCACAAAAAAATATTTTTAGATAAAAGAGATTTCTTATTGATTAGAGCACAATATTTCATGAGCTTCGATGAAGATGGTGCAATGTATGTAAAAAAACCTTTAATGAGTGAAAACAATGCTGTAATGTTCTTTGTTACTATGATTGAAATGCTTAACTATTTCAAAAGTCAAAATAAGAGCATTAAACAGGTTTTTAAAGAACAAAACAAACTATATGGTAATGAAATAGTGGACATTTTCAGAGTGCCCATTAATAGAAAGTTTGTAAAAGATTTTCTTGAAATATTAGTGCAACTTAAAAAAATTGCTAATCGTTATATTTTTAATCAAATACCTATGAAAGATTATCGTTCATATGAAAATCAATATGTGTATAAAGTAGTGTTTGATAATAGTGAATGACTAGGAATAAAATTTGACAAGAATGAAGACGAATTAGTATTCTATAATCAAGTTTTGAAAAATAAAAAGGATATTGCACAAACTAAAAAGTTCTTTAAGAAAGTAATTTCACTTTTAAACAAGAAAGATAAAAAAAATATTTCCGTTTCACTTTCTAAAGTACTGAGTTCGAAAAATGGCTAATAATGCCATTTTTTTTAATGTTTTTTAGTCACATTAGATAAAAGTGAACTTTTACTGATTGTTAGCACTCAAGAAAATGTTTTTTTGCTAAAAAAGTAAAAAACTTCTATGGCAAAAGTTTCAAAGAATAAAAAAAAAAAAAAAAAAACAAGGGCATTAAGTGTCCTTGTGAAGTGCCTAAATTATAGACTTGCCATGTGTTTTAGTGTTCTAACGAATTGAGAAACAAAACTTTGTTCGTTGTCGTATCAAGCAAAAACTTTGTATAATCTTTTTCCTTCATGTTCTACAAATGTAGTCAATTTTGAGTCGAAAACTGAACCATAAGTTGTTCCGATAATATCACTTGAAACTAACTCGTCTTCTGTATATAGTAACGAATCTGAAGAAGCGTTTTTAATTGCTTGATTAATTTCTTCAACACTTGGTTGTTTTTCAAGTTCTACAGTTAGATCAATAATTGATCCAGTAATTGTTGGAACACGTAATGATGTACCATCTAATTTTTCGCTTAGTGTAGGAATAACTTTTCCAATTGCTTTTGCAGCACCTGTTGTAGTAGGAACCATGTTTTGAGCTGCTGCACGAGCACGACGTAAGTCACGGTGAGGAGCATCTTGTAGATTTTGATCAGCTGTGTAAGCATGAACTGTTGTCATGAATCCTTTAACGATTCCGAATTCTTTTTCAAGTACATTCGCAACTGGTGCTAAACAGTTAGTTGTACATGAACCCGCTGAAACAATAACATCGTCTTTAGTTAAAATTTCTTCATTTACTGAGTAAACTACTGTTTTTACTGATTTTGAATTCTTTGCAGGGGCAGTAATAAGAACTTTTTTAGCTCCTGCTTGTAGATGTAGTGATGAACCTTCTTCAGTAACAAAACGCCCAGTCCCTTCAATAACAATGTCAACATTTAAGTCTTTTCAAGGTAATTGTGAAGGATCTTTTTCTGCAAAAACTGGGAATTTTTTACCATCAACAACAAGCATATTATCTTCTGCTTTAACGTCGTGTTTAAAAGCACGGTGTGCTGTATCGTACTTTAATAGGTGTGCTAGTGTTGCTGCATCTGTTAAATCATTAATAGCAACAACTTCTAAATTTGGGTCATTATAGATTTCACGGAACACTAATCTTCCGATTCTTCCGAAACCATTTATAGCTATTTTTTTAGGTTGCATATTTCTCCTTATTATTTAACTTAATTATAAAAAAATTAACCCCTTATGTCAAATAAAAAATGTTCGTTTGGGGACATAAAAATGGTTAAAAAGCTTTGTTTGAACGCTTTGGTTTAATAACCTTGAATCCGTTGTCGATTATTAGTTTCAAGTTGCGAATTATCTTGGAATTCTGTGTGTCTTCGACACTGGATTTTTTGGTTATTAGCGACAATTTTCCATCAAAATAATCATCCGAAGCAGTAATAAAAGTACTTTTTTCATAAGTTACACGGATTCTTAAAATGTAACTTATGAATGAGTTAACATATCAGTCTGGTTTTGAACCTGAGCCAAAATCACTAATGTATAAATTATCTACTTCGCTCAGTAGATCTGTCAGTGTTCTTCTTTCTTCATTGCTTGATTTTGAGTAAAAAAGATACAAATCGTTGTAGTCTAACAGTGCTACACTGTGTCCTTTGCTTGCCTCTTGATAAGCTAGAAATTTCAGAACTGTCAAAGAGCGAAAAATGTTGTAATCTACTAAATAAAGCGAATAAGCTGGTAAAGAATACTTTGGAGATACTACTTTTTTGAGTAAATCTAAGTCTTTTGTTCAATATGAATTAGTATCGCAAATAATCGATTCTAAATCGTCCATCATTCTTTTACCTTCACGCGAAGATTTTTTTAATTTTTTGTCAATTATTGAATCAAGGTCACGCTCTAAAGGGGTTATTGCGGTTAGTCAAAACTTGTCGCGCATTAAAGCACTTTTGTATCAACTTTCTTTTGAAAAATCACGATCAAGAGAATTGTTAGCGTTTAAAATCGGACTTCAATTTGGCAATTTATTATGCGTTTTAAAATAGCTATAATAATCGAAGAGAACTGTTTCACCGTTTTTAATTTGTCAGTCAGTCAGTTTAAGTTTTTTGATTACTTTTTTGATTATTTCACTATTAAAAACCTCTTGACGGTAAGCGTCAAGACGGCTTTTGCTATGCTGAGTATCAGAAACTGACAATTGAGATAAGTTTCTTACTTGTTTTAATTCAGACATAAATTAATCCTCAAAACCTAATTCTGCTCAGTTTAGAACTGATTCTTCTTCTTTAAAGCTTTTTCTTACTAAATATTGTGTGTCAATTTGAGTATTAGTTGAAATTTTATATGAAAGTGCTCTTTGTAATTCGTTTTCAACATCAATATCTGACTTGATATTTTTATTTGCGTAATCACGAGCAATTTTTTCAATGTATTGGCAAACAATACTTTTATTAATTTTCATTGAATAATCAATGAATAAATTTATTGCATTAAAAGTAAAACCTAAGTCTGAAAGTTTTGAAACCATATTAATTTGCGAAGGACTAGGTTCTAAATTGGTTAAATGCTTGATGTAATCACGTGGCGACAATCTCTTTTCATTTTCTAAATCATCTAAATCAATTTGTTGGGTTGCGCGAAGATCATGATTATTTGAAACAAAAACTCCTAGTTCTTCATTAGCAAAAACTTCAGTGAACTTTTTAGTTTTGTTAGCATAATCTGATCTTGAATAATTATTAATTGCGTTGTGTTTAAGAATTTTGTCAAATCTTTGTTGTCCGATTTTAGCGATTAATGATTTGCTAATAATGCTATTTGAAAATGTCTTCACATCCATTGGTTTACGAATTTCAATTAGCCCACTATTGTATAAATCTGATTCAAAATAATTAATTAAGCCAACAGCTTCTAATTTTTCTTTTGCTTGTATTAATTCTTGTGAACTTATATTTAATAAATAAGCGAGTTCTTTTTGACTAATACGAACTCTTGCTGATTGTAAAAGAGTTGCTTCATCAATTAAAGCACAATAAAAACTCGAAGCTTCAACACCAATAATAGGTAGATATAACAGCCTTACAATTTCAAAATCTTTTTGATCTACTACTAAATTTTTTTCAATGTAAAAACTGTCATATTTCATGATTTTGTCCTGCCTTTTTATATTAATATTGTTTTAACTTTTGACCCTTCATCACTGAAGAGTAACAATATTTTAAAAAGCAGCAAAATAAATTTCCATAAGATTGTCAAAAAACCTTTTTGTAGTAACTTTTTTACACTTGATATTGACAACATTTTTCTCAAAAAAGCCCTTATTTAAAGTATCAATCACCGCTTTTTGAGATTTATTTACATTTCTTTTTTGTAAATTTTTTTGTCTATATTTTTCGTCCATTTCAATTCTGACTATTTTGTCAAAAAGTCCCACAAAATTTCCATTAGGAGAGTACAAATTTGGCACCTCTGCGAAGTCATAATAATTGAATTTTAAGTGTTCTTCAATCAAGGGGTAAATAAGCTTTTCAACCTCATTTATAAAGTTTGGATCTTCAATAAGCCTTGCTCTCAAGGCATTTTTGTCAACCCCTTCATTATTTATGTATAAATTACCCCATTTTTCTTGCATTTTTTTATAACCTAAACCACCTTTTTTATAGAGATTTTTCACGTAAATATCAGCATTAAAAGTTCTAAAACCCTTCGCTTCCAGAATGTTGAGAATTGTCGTTTTTCCCACACCACTTTTTCCAATAATCGCGATCATTAGTTTGACTCCAAATCTTTCAGGCGGTGATAAATTTGTTTAAGTTCTAATTCTTCTAAAATTTCATGTGCTTTAGGAGAAATACGCAAGTCCAAAAATTCAGCCTCTAATTTTTTAAAATCAATTGGAACATCATCACGAAGATGGGTAAGGAATTTGTTTTTGAAAACTAATTCTTTATCTTCAATGAATTTAGTTTTCATTTTGGCATCTAAATTTTCGATATTACTGTAAATGTTTTCAACTGATTCATATTTTTCTAACAGCTTACATGCAGTTTTAGGTCCTACACCTTTGATTCCTTTAATGTTATCGCTCGAATCACCAACTATTGCTTTATAATCAGTGACTTGTCAAGGATTGAATCCATAAGTTTCATAAAAATTCTTATTATTTATAACAACTAAATCACGGTTTTTTGGCTTCAAAATTGCTACCGATTTGTCGATTAATTGATTTAAGTCCTGGTCTGCTGAAAAAATTAGCACATAATTTTCGTTTTTTGTCTGGTTTGTAATTGTAGCAACAATATCATCAGCCTCAAAGCCTAAATATTCAAACGTAGGAATGTTAAGGTTGGTTAAAAGTTCTTTAATTAATACAAGCTGAGTGTAAAAATCTTCAGGAGCTTTTGGTCTTTGTCCTTTATATTCTGAATATTCTTCATGGCGAAAAGTTTTTCCATAGGCATCGAAACAAAAGTAAATGTGGTCAGGTTGATACAAATTGTTTAATTTAAAAACAGTATTGAAAAAGCCAACTAAAGCATTAGTTTTAATTCCTGTTGATGTTTCTAATCTTTGATTTGAATACAATGTTCCATAATATGACTTAAACATCAAATATGTCCCATCAACAACAACAATTCTTTTATTCTTCACGATGTTTCTCCTCTCATTTTCCAAGAACTCAATCACCATTCATTTTCTTTGTTAAAGTTGCATAAATGACTTTATTTTTAGCATTAACTATGTCAGATTCTTTTCAAATTCTTACATCAATTGTCGCACTAGAGTCTAATAATACAACATGTGTATACGGTTTATTGGTTTTAGTTATTTTTACTACTGCATCTTTGACATAAGCAGCGACAACATGTTGAGTTCCCCGATGAATGTCTATTATTTTACAATTTTTATTTTCATAGCCAATAGTTGGACTAACATTATAGGTTCTTCCTAAATAAGTAATTTCATTAATCATTTCTTGGTCAATATCTTGCTTGTAGTGTAACAAGTTAATATTCCAATCAATTTTGTCCCAAAAGACTTTTTTGTTTCTGGCATCAAAGGCATTCGCAATTTCAAACTTTAACTCACTACTATTTTCTAGATTATTTAAAATCATTGTTTGATTGCCGAAATCTCTAAAAACTCCAGCTTTAACCAAAAGTTTGATTTTTTCCTCACCGATTCCTGCTTCTCTTAGACACAAAATGGCTTCCAATAAGTTTTTGAATTCGCCTCTTTCTTGTCTTTTTAGGATAATGTCGCGTTCAGTTACCTTACCTAAACCTTTAATCATTGCAAAAGGAAGATAAATGGCATTTTTTTCACGATCAATTACTGAAATGTTTGAACTATGATTTAAAGAAGGGCTATAAATTCTTATTCCTAAGTCTTGTGCTTCGAGACAATATTTATTCATATCCTCTAAGGAATTAATGCTTGAAGAGATAATAGCTGAGTAAAATTCCAGCGGAAAATGAGCTTTTAAATAAGCCATACGATAACTTATCAGTGAATAACTAACAGCATGAGATTTGTTAAAACCATATCCTGCAAATTTCTCAATATCTTTAAAAATGTCAAGTGCAAATTGTTCGCTATAGCCATTTTGGACTGATTTTTCTACAAAAATAGCTTTAAATTCTTCAAATTCTTCAATCTTTTTCTTTGAGATTGCTCTACGCAATAAATCTGCCTCAGCATAATCCATGTTTGAAATTTTTTGCACCAGTTGCAAAATTTGTTCTTGATAAATCATTATTCCGTAAGTAGAAGCCATAATTTCGTCATAAACTGGATCTTTTTTCTTAATAATTTCAAGACCATTTTTTCTTTTTGCATAAAGATCTATATATTGTGCAGTGCCTGGTCTGAAAAGTGAAATGATAGCCGCTATATCATTGAAATGATCAACCTTAACTTTCAATAATGTTGAACGCATACCAGGGCTTTCAAGTTGAAAAATTCCGGCAGTTCTTGCCTCCGAAAGAAGTCGGAATGTTTCTTTGTCATTAACATCAATTTTATTAATGTCAAAGTCAGGATTAATTTTTCAAACTTGCATCAAAATTTCATTAATGATTGTCAATGTTCTTAAACCTAAAATATCAATTTTCAGTAGTCCGAAATCTTCTAGATAATCCATTGAAAGTTGTGTTTGTAGGTGATCTTGACTATCAAGCATTACTGGTATTTTATTTGCAACTTTGTCCTGGCTAATGACAATTCCAGCTGCGTGAGTACCACTTTGACGATAAAAACCTTGAATTTGACATGCTTCTTCATATGCTTCCATCAAGTCATTATTGCCTGTTTGATTGTTAATATATTTGTTAAGTTCAGTTCGAAAGCTGAAGCTTTCGTCATAAGCTTCTTGCAATGTAATTGCTGTGGAAGGAATTTTTCTTGCTAATGAATCAATTTGTGGAATAGGGACTGAATAACTTCTTGCAACATCACGCATTGATGATTTAACTCCAAGTGTTGAGAAAGTTACAATAGTAGCAACATTTTCGGTTCCATATTTTCTAATTAAATAATCAATTAGTTCTTGTCTTTTATCATCTTGAACGTCTATATCAATATCGGGCAATGAAATTCTTTTTGGATTCAAAAAACGTTCAAAAAGTAAACCGTATTCAATGGGGTCCATTTGAGTTATATCCATTAAATATGAAATCAATGATCCAGCTGCCGAACCTCTTCCGGGTCCTGTTGAAATATTATTTTCTTTAGCTCATTTAATAAAATCTCAAATAATCAAAAAGTAGTCGCAATAACCTAATGATTCGATGACATCTAGTTCATATTTGATTCTGGCTTTGTATGTGTTGTAAAGTGATTGTTTACCTTTCAATTTTCAATCTATATTTTCAAGAATTATTTTCTTTAAATATTCAGTACTTGAAACATTGTCGGGATTTGGATAGACTGGCATTTTGAATTTACTGTGCTCAATTTTAACAACCAATTGTTTGGCGAGATTGTTAGTTTTCTCAATTAATTGAGCCATTCTTGGGCTCGGATTTTCAAAACTTGTGTATATTCCGGTGGCTAATTTATTTTCGTGCTCTTGTGTTTTAATTCAATTTAAAGTTGAAAGGGTTTTAGATTCGAAACTGTCAAAACATCGGTTTTCATTAACTAATAAAAAATTGTTTTTATCAAAATCGATATCAATTTTTTCTGCTAGATCCGCGGTTAGTCCAGTATAAAAATTTTCTTTTTTCAGTAAGACTGAGTTATTTGACACAAAAAAACCTTTAGTTGGGTGGTCAATAATGATAATGTTTTTAGCTTTTAGAATTTGTTCTAAATCTACTTTATGGTTTTTGAAAAAGTCAAAATTGATTGCAAATAATTCTTGCAATCCAAAAAAGTTTTTTGCTAATAAAATAAAACGATAAACAGTTGATTCGACTGTTACATCTAAATCAATCCCGTAAATTGTGTTAATACCCAATTTGTGAGCTTTAGTGTAAAAACTTGCATAACTTAGCATGTTGTTGTGCTCTGTTACTGCAACAGTATCCAATTCGTTTTCTTGAGCTCATTGAAGCAATTTGTCTAGTTCGATTGTTGATTCTAAAAAAGAAAAAGTTGTGTTCGTATGAAGATTAATTAGTTTCATTTAAAGTATTTTTGAACTTGAAAATCGATACTGTTTCAACTGCTTCTTGTTCAAGTTGGGCAAGTAATGGCAATTCTTGTTCCACTCTAAGAACATCATTTAGTTGTGGTTTGGTCACTGGTTCTTTTGGTGCAAAAAGTTCACAAGTTTCGCATGCTTTTTGATTACTAATTTCAAGTGTGTGAATTTCTTGAGCAATTTTAATTGTTTCCAGTTTATCAAAAGTTAGTAATGGGCGAAAAATAGGCATATTTGTTACTTCATTAATAACAGCCATGCTTTCCAATGTTTGGCTAGCAACTTGAGCTATATTTTCTCCATTTGAAAGTGATAGGTAATTATATTTGTTGGCAATTTGTGAAGCAATACGATAGAAACTACGACGCATCAATGTAATTTTGTACTTTTGTTGGCTTATAAGTGCAATATAGTTCATTATTTTTGTGTAATTTACTTGAAATAAAGTTGCATGACTTTGGAATTTTGTGAGTTGTTGAATGATTTCTTCTACTTTACGTGTTGTATTTTCATCTGTGTGCGGCGGAGTAATAAAGTTTAAATAATCAACAACAAGACCACGTTTTTGTAACAAGTTGGCAGCAACAGGAGAATCAATCCCACCACTTATCAAGTGCAACGTTTTTCCAGTTATACCAACTGGCATTCCACCTCTTGTTTGATGTCAATTTGAAAAAACATAACAATTATCCCCTCTTAACTCAAGAAAAATAGTTAAATCAGGATTGTACATTGCTACTTTTTTATTTTCAGTGTTTTTTAACACAAAACCACCTATTTTTTGACTCACTTCACTTGAAGTTAATGGATAGTTTTTGTTTGAACGCTTGGTATCCACTTTGAAAGTTTCAAAGTTTTTGTCCTTTAACTCTTCTAAAATCGCTTGCTGAATAGATTCAAAATCGTTAGCAGTGATAGTTATAACACTATAGCTTGAAAGACCAAAAATATATGCTAGGTTTTCAATGTTTTTCTGGCTATATTCTAAATATCCCCTGTCAAACTTACAAACCACTTCACCTTCCATGATATTTTCTAAATTTTGACGTAACTTTTTAATAAAACTTTCTCTGTTTTTACCTTTTAGTGTTAATTCACCATAACGTAGTAAGATTTTCTTTTCCATTAGTTTTCTCCTTTTGCTAAGAATTCTTTGATTGTTTCTAAAGCTTTAACATACTTTCCTGAATTGTTTTCAACTGTTGCAACGTTTAGCATTGCTGCAATATTTTCTTTATGAGATCGATATCTATTTAGGTGATTACTAATCACATAGAAAACATCATTAGCATCCTTTGTTACTAAATTTTCAACATCTAATCCATTAACCAGAATTTCAAAAAGCTCTATTTCGTTTTTAAGTTGATCAAAATTCACTAAATTTTGTTCTAATGCATTCTGAATTCTATTTTGTTGTTTATAGACTGCTTCGAGATAAAAGTTACGCTGTGGATTCATTACTATTTCACTGCTTTGTCACTCGAATGATAATTGCATCACTTTTTTTTCTAAATCACTGAATGTATTTAAAATTTGTTTTAGTTGTTCTAATTCGTTATCAATTTCTAATAAAAGCCTGTCTGCTTGATCTAATTTCTTTAAAAATTCTTCTAGTCTTTTAAAACGAAGAGTAGAAGAAATTGTTTTATCAGACAGTAGAAAATCTATTGCTTCGTAGAAATTAGTTTTCATGATTTGATTTATTTTTTTGATTTTGGTGTGTGAGAAATTTGAATCTAACTTATAAACTTTTATATCTTCTTGTAGTGTGAAAAAACGTTTATTTAACTCTGATATCGTTTGGTTTATTTGTTCTAAACTAAAACTTTGTTCTTCGAAATAGTTACGTGCAGAATTTTCAAAATTAAGAATAGCTGAAAACTCTGACATGAGTAAGAAATTATCTTTTAGTAATGTTTGAATTCTTTCACGATTTGCTACATAATCTTGTTGACTAAAAAGCTTTTCTATCTCTTTATTTTTTGCTCTTATTGCATAAATTTTTTTTTCTAATTTTTGCTCCTGATACAATTTTTCAAATACATCGTAGTTTTGCATGATGTATGTTAATCTTCGCTCATCATATGTTCGAATCTTCATGTTGTAAAAATCTAAGCTTTTTTTACCTTCACCAACTATTAGACATAAGTTTTGAACTATAGAATTTAATTTTTCAAGTTTGAAATTATTTTGTTGTTCTACATTATTTAAATGCTTGTCTTCTGAAAAATATGAAACTTCTTTTTTTCATTTTTTAGCAAGTAATTCTAGTTCTGCCTTAAAAAAGGTAAGTTTATCGCTTTGTTGGACTATTATTGAAGAAATTTCTGAGTTAGCATACAGTACTTTTTGGTATCTTGTTAATACCAATTGCGTCTCTGATGTTTTTTCTTTTGTGTAGTGTGTCAGTCTTTTGCTTAAAACTTTTATTTCACGAATCATTTTTTTCAGTGCTTTTGACTCATCGTGAATTTTTTTGAAATTTTTTATTCTTTCTTTGAAAATCTTATTTGCATTCTTATTGATCAAAATTAAAACTTTTGTCATATTAAAAGAAATTTTGTCTTTAAGTGAAACAAATTGGTAGAAATTTCTTAAAAAGACTTCATAAGTTTTTTCATATTTTTGGCTGCTTTTTGAGTATGTTTCTAGCATTTCATTTGTCTTCGAGTGTTTAGCATTGATGTCACTAAGCCATTTTTTTTGCTTTTGAAAATATTGATTTAGATAAACCTGAAAGTAAAAATAAACATAAACAGCTATTGCCATAACAAGAGCTGCAAAAGATAAAATTAAAAGAAAAACTATAAAAATTTTTAACGTTGTCTGATTGTCCATACTCATTTTATTAAATTTTATAACAGCAAACAAGTTATAAAAGAAAAACGGGGAAATAATAGTAAATATAGTATTTAATTGATTTAAATAAATTAGTGTACAATATATAAAGCATTGATACAGCAATAAAACATTTATAAAACTGTTTTGAATTCGTGTAGATTTGAAAGTAAGTAAGCTGTCAAAACCGAAATCATTAAATAAAAAACATTTATAAAGAGTTTTTGTGTCCTTGCGGAAAGGATTAAAATATGTCAAGATTTAGAGGATCTTTATTTAAAAAATCACGTCGTTACGGATTTTCATTACTAGAAAACGATAAAGAATTTGCAAAAGGAAAACAAAGAAAATACGCTCCAGGACAACACGGACAAAAACGTGCAAAATTAACTGACTATGGACTACACTTATACGAAAAACAAAAAGTTCGTTACATGTATGGTCTAAATGAAAGACAATTCCACAATACTTTCGTTAAAGCTTCTAAAAAATCAGGGGTTACAGGAACAAATTTCCTACAAACTCTAGAATCACGTCTAGATAACTTAGTATACCGTGCAGGATTTGCTAAAACAAGAGCACAAGCTCGTCAATTAGTAAACCACGGACACTTCACACTAGACGGACACAAGGCTGACATTCCTTCAATGTTAGTATCAGTAAATTCAGTTATTGAATTAAAAGAAAAATCAAGAAATAACTCAGAAATTAAAGAAGCTATGGAACAAAGAGCTGTTGCTGAATGAGTAAAAAGAGAAGACTTCAAAGCAACTTTCACTCGTTTACCTGAAAGAAATGAATTAAATAAAGACATTAACGAATCACTAATCGTTGAGTTCTACAACCGTTAATTATCAAAAAAAGTTCAAGCCCTTGCGCCTGAACTTTTTTATTAACTTATTTTTTGAAGTCAATAACTGCTCTTCCTAAGAACTCACCTTTTTCCAATTTTTCGAAAATATCAGCAACTTCTTCTAGGCTAACAGTTTTTGTAACTTCACTTTTTACTAATCCTCTTGCAGCATAATCAAGAGCTTCTTGTAGATCTTTTCTTGTTCCTACTATTGAACCTGCTAATTCTCTTTCAAATAATACAGTTCAGAAGACAGAAACAGGGAACTCATCTTTTCCTAAGTTGTCTTTAGCTGGAAGACCCACTAAAACTTGTCTTCCACCACGACGTAACATTTCCATTCCTTCGTAAGCAGCTTTTGTTGATACTGATGTGTTGATTACCGCATGAACTCCACCATCAGTAACTTCTAAAATTTCTTTTACTGCATTTACTTTCTTAGAGTTGAATGCATATTCAGCACCAGATTTTAATGCTAGTTCTACCTTGTCATCCGATAAGTCAATTCCAATAGGACGATATCCCATTGCTTTGGCATATTGAATTGCCATTTGACCTAGTCCACCAACCCCGATAACTGCTACATATTCACCAGGTTTTAATTTTGCTTGTTTTACTGCTTTATATGTTGTAACACCAGCACAAACAACTGGAGCACCTGTGATGATATCTAGATTTGCAGGAACTTTTCCTACATAGTCTTCATGACCGATTGCATATTCAGCAAATGATCCATCTTTTGTATATGCAGACATATTTTGGTTAGGACATAGAGTTTCTTTACCTGTTAAACAGTATTCACAGTGTCCACATGCATCATGTAACCATGCTAAACAAACTCTGTCTCCTATTTTTAAGTGGGTGCATCCAGGACCCAATTTTGTTACAATACCAATTCCTTCATGTCCTGGAATTAGTGGATATTTTGGTTGTACTAATCAATCGAAATTAGCAGCATGTAAGTCAGTATGACAAATACCACTAGTTTCCATTTTAATTAAAACTTCTTTTTCTTTTGGTTCAGGAATATCAACTTCCTCAACACTTCATTGACGTGGTGAACGCACCACAAATGCTTTCATTTTTGCAGACATTTTTTTGCTTCCTTAAATGTTTTTTCTTTCACTTAAATTATATTAAATGCCTAAATTAAAGTCAAGAGGTATCAAAAAAAGTACTCACAACAAGTACTTTTTTCTAAAACTTCTAACTGTTAGCGTTGGGTAAAAAACTTAAAAGAGCAATAAAGACCACAACAACAAATAAAGGTAATAAAATTGATAATATTAATTTCAAAGTTTGTTTTGGACTTTTCTTTGTGTTTACTTCTGATACATTGTTTGATGAATTCTTTTTCATAATGCTTATTATATTCTTTTTTAAAAATAGGTTCAAAATTACAATGTTTATTTAAAAGTAAGTAAAATTTAAAGTTATGAAAAAAGAGTCAAGTAATCACAAAAAAACTGAAATATATATCGATTTTGAGGCAATAACTAATCCTTTTGCTAAAATGATTGGTCTAAAAAGTGGAACTCCATATTGTTATACTTTGGGAATAAAAAATAATTTTAATGTGATAAAAACTCATACATTTGTAAATGACTTCAAAAAATCTGATTATATGAAAGTAATGCGTGAAGCAATAATCAGAGATATTAACCGCATCGATAACACAATAAAAATGAGTGAAGTTATTTTCGTTGGTCACAACCCAGTATTGGAAAAGAAAATAATTAAAGAACTTTTCCCTAATAATGAAGTAAAACCGCTCTTATCACATGCAACTGTCTCGCTTGACTTAATAACTCACAAAGATTTTAATCAGCCATACTTTACTGAAGTAAGAAATGCGATTCTTTCAAATACTAAAAATAATGTTTTAGAAAATAAATTTGTCCATGATGGCTCACTAGCTAGCTTTGTGGGATGCTTGTTATTTTGTATGCAAAAACAAAGAAAAATCCCCTTTAAAAGATACAACCTGGAAATTAGTCGACAAACAGTTCTAAAAGAATTAAAACAATATTCAAAAGATGATGTTTTAAAAATGTTCTGAATTGATGAACGCAGAGACGATATTGATGAAATGATAAAATTGTTGAATCATAAAAAAGAATTTTTAAAATTGTTGAATCAATTTCAGTTGGAAGACTCAATGACGATAAAGGAACTGAAAGAAAAAATTTGGGACATCTAGACAACAACTAAGCCAGTGTCAAAAACTGGCTTTTTTTGTTACAATACTTTAAGTATGGAGAAAATCACTAAGAGAAGAAATATTATTCGAAGACATTTTCCTGCTTCGAAACAAGATTGACTAAGATATTTAAAAAACACTCTACCAGTAGTCGTGGCAGAGTTAGTTTTTTCTTTAACCTCTTTTATTGATAATTTCATGGTTGCTCCAATCGAAAATGGAACAACAGCGCTTTCCTATGCTAATACGTGATCAGGAATAGTAACAACTATTTTCATTACCATTAATATGATTGTCGGAATGTTAGTAGGACAATTTTATGGAAGTAAACAGTATTCAAAAATTAATCAAATAATGGCTTTAAGAATTTGAACCTATGTGTCAATTGGAGTAATTTTCGCAATCTGTGCTTGGTCGATGCCGGCTGAAATGATTCGGTTGATTGGAAGAGATGATGAACCTGCAGTTAACACCGGAGTAAGTTACATCCGCTTGATTGCTATTTGTTGAATATTGTTGGCAGTTGCTTGAAATACTAATGGACTTTTGAATGAGACAGGACACTCAAAATATGCTTTCTTTACTGCTTGTTTAAACTTGTCTATCAATGCAACAATTAATGCTATTTGTATCTATGGTTTTAAATTAGGAGCTTATTCCGCTGCTTATGGAACAATTGCTTCGGTCTTTATTTCAATCTTTTTGGATAATTTTTGAATGAGTAGAAAAAGAAAAGAGATTGTAATAAAAGTTAAAAACCTATTTAAAATAAGTCGCGAAATTACAGTTTTATTTTTTAAGAGAGGTTTTTCATTTGGTATTGCAATAGCGGGAATGATTGTTATTCCATTGCGAATGCCGATTTGAAACGATGGATTTATACCTGGCAGAGTAGGCGAAAAATGAATGAATATGAATGCTGCTGCTGTGCTTTCACTAACAGAAAGTATTTCCACTGTTTTTGGAGCAGTGACAGTCGCCTGTGGGGCTAATGTCAGTGTATTTGTTGCATCAAATCTAGGAAAAAATGATTTTGATGAAGCAGATAAACATGCTCATGCCTTAAAAGGATTCCATGCTACAGCGGGTGCTTTATTTTCATTAATATTATTGATATTTGTATTTATTATTTATCAAACTGAAATGTTGTCTGGTGGAATAGCTGAAAAGGTTCAAACACTATACAAAGATAAAGACTTTTCAACAATTCAAAATGATCTTCAAGGAAGTAAATTTTACTCATTATATGATTGAACTAACACAGATAAAGATGCATTAATCACAGCAATGAGTAACTATGCAAAAAATGTAAATAGTAATTTGATTTGTTGAACTTTATTGACAGTTGCTTTAGTTAATCCACTATGAGCTTGATTCTACACAACTAATGCACTAATAGCTAGTGGTGGGCGTTCAAACTTGAGTAGTTTGACTACTTTGGTAGCACAATGATCTCAATTCATATTCTTAATTATTATTCGTTTTGCAATAGTGCCACACACAAACATTTCTATTGCTTGAGCATACTTTATTTTCTATTGTTGAGACCTAGTAAGGCTAGCAATTTACGAAGTCGTACAACACAGAAATGACTGAAAAAGAAATGTCAACCACGAAATTGAAAAAATTACAACTGCAAAACAAGTACAAAGTGAAAACTAGGTTGTCCTAGTTTTTTTATTGCTTTTTAAATCTCTCAAAAAAGCAATTTTTCTCCCATTTAAGCATTGAAAAATTAATTTTTTAACTTTTATATTCAATAGAATATAATTTTAGAATTATGGAAAATGACAAGATTATCATTAAAGGAGCAAGAGAAAATAACTTAAAAAATATTGATTTGGAAATTCCGAGAGGAAAATTAGTTGTTTTTACAGGACTTAGTGGTTCAGGAAAATCGAGCCTTGCTTTCAACACAATTTATGAAGAAGGAAGAAGAAGATATGTTGACTCACTTTCTTCATATGCACGTCAATTTTTAGGTAACACAAAACGTCCAAATGTTGATAGTATTGAAGGATTGAGTCCTTCGATCAGTATCGAGCAAAAAACTACTCACAATAACCCTCGTTCAATTGTTGGAACTGTTACAGAAATTTATGACTATCTAAGATTGTTATATGCAAGAATTGGAAAAGCTTATTGTCCTAAACATAATATCGAAATAAAGGCACAAAAATTAAAAGACATTATTGATGCAATTTTTCAACTACCGGAAAATACTAAATTATATATTCTCGCTCCTGTTGTACAAGGTGAAAAAGGAACTCATCAAGTACTGCTAGCAAAACTAAAAAAAGATGGTTTCGTGCGTGTCAAAATTAATGACGCAATTTTTAGTCTTGACGATGAAATAAAATTAGATAAAAATAAACGTTGAAATATTGATATAGTCATTGACCGTTTAACCTTGAAATATGACATGCGTCAAAGAATTTCTGAAGCAGTTGAAATTGCCTTAGGATACTCAAAAGGACTAGTCAATGTTCATGAAGTTGATGGTGCTACTCAACAATTTTCAATTTTCCATGCTTGTGAGTATGGTGATTTTGATATGCCTAAGATTGAACCTAAATTATTTTCATTCAACTCTCCATTTGGAATGTGTGAGGAATGTAAGGGTCTAGGTGTTAAACAATCAGTTGATGTCAACAAATTAATTCCTAATTTCAAACGAAGCATTCGTGGTGGTGGAATTAAATATTTTGAAAATACAGTCAACACAACGAATCTTGAGTGACAAGAATTTAAAGTACTGCTTGACCACTATGACATTAGTATTGACTTACCGCTAGAAAAAATCGAACAAGATAAAATGAAAATTTTATTGTATGGTTCAGATGAACCTTTAACTTATACACTGATTTCAGCTTCAGGAAATAAATATAATCGCAGTGGGTACATTGAAGGTATTGCAACAATGTTAGAACGTAAATATCTTGAAACCACTAGTGAAGATATTCGTGCCTGATATGGAAAATTTATGTCAGAAATTGTTTGTTCTTCTTGCAAGGGAGCTAGATTAAATCCTAAAGCTTTGGCAGTCAAATTAGGAAATCAAAATATTTATGAAGCTTGCAAAAATGACATAAACACCTTGCTTGAATTTATTAATAACTTAGAATTAGATGCAACCGAAAAGGAAATTGCTAACTTAATTCTTATTGAAATTAAACACCGTCTTGAGTTTTTGGTAAACGTTGGTTTAGACTACTTAACCCTAAATCGTAAGGCTGAAACATTGAGTGGGGGAGAAAGCCAAAGAATTCGTTTGGCCACACAAATTGGAGCAAATTTAACTGGAATTTTGTATGTTTTAGACGAACCGAGCATTGGATTACATCAGGCTGATAATCGTAAGTTATTGAATTCACTAAGAAAAATGGTTGATATCGGTAACACTCTTGTTGTTGTAGAACACGATGAAGAAACAATTTTTGATGCCGATTATATTGTTGATATAGGACCTAAAGCTGGAGAAGAAGGTGGTTATGTTGTAGCTACTGGCTCAGTTGAAGACATTGCCAAAGCACCTGAGTCTATCACTGGTAAATATCTTTCTGGAGAATGAAAAATCGCAGTCCCAGAATCACGCCGCAGTGGAAATGGTAAAGTGTTAAAAATCAAAGGTGCATCAATGAATAACTTAAAGAAGGTTGATGTTGATATTCCTTTAGGTAAATTGGTCTGTGTTACTGGTGTTAGTGGTTCAGGGAAAAGTACTTTAGTAAATGAAGTTATAGTTAATGAATTAAATAAATACATAAATGAGTTCAATTATGAGTCTGAGATAGCAAAAATGAGTGGTTATGTCAATATCGACAAAATTATCCAAATAACACAAAGTCCGATCGGTCGTACACCGCGTTCTAACCCAGCTACTTATACTTCTGTTTTCGATGATATTCGTGATGTTTTTGCTAATGTTGAAGAGTCAAGATTCAGAGGATACACAAAAGGCCGTTTCAGTTTCAATGTTCCTGGTGGGCGTTGCGATAAATGTCAAGGGGATGGAGTAATTAAAATCGAAATGCACTTCTTGCCTGATGTTTATGTTGACTGTGATCACTGTGAAGGAAAACGTTACAATCTGGAAACTTTAGAAATCAAATATCATGGCAAAAACATTAATGATGTACTAAATATGAGAATAAAAGAAGCTTATGAATTTTTTGCTGCTAAAAAGAAAATTCAAGACAAACTAAAAACACTAATGGATGTTGGTTTAGATTACATTCAGCTAGGTCAAAGTGCAACAACATTGAGTGGTGGAGAAGCCCAAAGGGTCAAGCTAGCAACGTTTTTACAAAAGAAACCCACAGGTAAAACATTGTATGTACTTGATGAACCAACTACTGGTCTTCATACTCACGATGTTAAAAAATTACTTTCAGTAATTAACCGCATTGTTGATAGTGGCGACAGTGTTTTAGTAATAGAACATAATTTAGATGTAATTAAGTCTGCTGACCACATAATTGACTTAGGTCCAGGTGGCGGAAGATATGGTGGAAAAATAGTGGCTACTGGTACTCCAGAGCAAGTTAGCTTAGTAAACGGTTCGCTGACAGGTAAATACCTTGCTGAAATGTTGAAAAAATAACTCAATATTAAAGGTTATTTATTAAAATTTAAGATACATAAAGGAGGAATATGACAGCATATATCCCTGATGATCAAAGTACGGTCTTAAAATTAGGAGATCTTCGTCTTTATTCTTTTTTAATGATGCTAGGAATGTTTTGTGCTATTCTTACCGTCTATTGATTTTGAAAAAGAGAGAAATATAAATTTGACCTTTTCGTGTGAGTAGTAATAGTCACTTTACCTTCAGCTATCATTGGAGCGCGTTTATTCTTTATTTTCGAAAGAATTGCAGTCAAGGATTGAATAACACTTAAGCATTGGTACAAAATTTGAGAGGGTGGACTCTCAATTCAAGGGGGGGTTGTCACTGCTGCCATTGCTGACTTGATTTTTCTATCATTTTTCAGAAAACAAGTAGATTTACGCAAATGTCTTTCAATCATTTTGCCAACTGTCTTCATCGGTCAAGCAATTGGTAGATGAGGAAACTTCGCAAATCATGAAGTTTTTGGACAAATTGTAGGTGCTGACGATTGATCAATAGTTTGACTGCCAAACTTCATCAAATCACACATGTATATAACTGACGGTGGTGAAACAGCATACCGTGCTCCATTGTTCTTGTATGAATCGATGGCAAACTTGCTAGGATATATTATTTTAGTTTGAGTTCTAAATAAATGAAATTGATTGAGACCAGGAACTACTGGTGGACTATACTGAATTTGATACGGTGTGGTTCGTTTATCAATGGAAAATTTACGTGCTGAAAGTTATACATTCTATAATGTTCTTTCGGTAATTTACATAGTTGTAGGTGTACTTCTTGTACTTGTATTTGAATTCACAACTAACAAACGCTACACAATTTACAAAGTTAATCAGTATGGAACCAAATGAATTTACTTCATTGTTTGAGAAGATTCAGTTTCATTTACTATGCGCCGCCAAAAAGAAATTGAAAGAATCAATTTGCTAAAAAACAAAGAAAAATTGGAGGCGGTACATGAATAACAAGTATGATGTGGTTATTATTGGGGGAGGTCCTGCTGGACTAACTGCCGCAGTTTATACAACAAGAAGCAGTTTGAAAACTGTCTTTATTGAAAACAAAGTTCCTGGTGGAAAATTACCATTTCAGTCAAAGATTGAAAATTGACCCGGAGAATTATTAATTCAAGGAGCTCAGTTAGCGACAAAAATGTTTCAACAAGCACAAGAAAATGGTGCGGAATTTATTTATGGTGAAGTTGTTAAAATAGAAAACGATCCTAATGATAATTTTGCTAAAAAAGTGATTCTAAATGATGGACAAGTTATTGAAACAAAAACAATAATTATTGCGACCGGAATGCAAAACAGAATCCCAAAAGAAATCAAAGGTATTGATTATTTTGATGGTAAAGGTGTAAGTTACTGCGCTATTTGTGATGGGCCTAACTTTAAAAACCAACCTATTGGAATCATCGGTGGTGGAAACTCTGCCATTGAAGAAGGGGCATATGTTGCTTCTTTTGCATCTAAAGTTTATATTTTTGTAAGAGATGAAATTATTGCTGAGAAAAAACTAGTCGAAGAACTGGAAGCTAAAAATAACGTTGAAATTATTAAAAACTCTCAAATTCTTGAAATACTTCCTAATGAAAATGATAATGTAGGGAGTGTCGTGGTTAAAATTGGTGAAGAAATAAAAACAATTCAATTGGCAGCACTATTTCCATACATTGGATTCATTCCTTCGACAAGTTTTTTAAAGGATTTAAATATTTTAGCTCCTAATGGCTTCATTATAACCAATGAAAACATGGAAACAGCGGTTCCTAATATCTATGCAGCAGGAGATGTTAGAGTAAAAGACATACGTCAAATTACTACAGCTGTAAGCGATGGAACAATAGCTGCCAAGAATATTACTAACAAACTATAATTGACTGAAAAAGTACTCATTTTGGGTGCTTTTTTTTGTTACAAAAAAATTAGCACAAGGCTAATTTTAATCAAATAAACTAATATTATTGTTTTCGTCTAATTTGTCTAAAATATTTAAAGATTTTAGATTTTCTAAAATTCTAGAGTTGATTTGTGTTCTTTCTTGCAAATCTTCAACAGACAAGAATGGATTTTGATTACGAGCATTAATTATCGATTCTGCCACTGATTCTCCAAGTGAATCAACATTGATAAAAGGTGGAATCAAAGCTTTTTTGTCATAATCAATTACTCATTCTTTAGCAAGCGAACGTTCTAAGTCAACATTAAGAATCTTGTAACCACGAGCATATAATTCTTGACCAATTTCTAAACCATCCAAATAATTTTGCTCTTTAGTAGTTGATTGTTTATTTCTAATTAGTGTGTTAATTTCTTCAATTCTTTGATCAATTGCTTCTTTTGAATCTGATAGTACCTTAATGTCATTTGATTCTGTTCTAGTAGTGAAATATGTTGCGTAGTATTCAAGTGGATAATAAATCTTAAATCAAGCAATTCTTCAGGCCATAATAACGTAGGCAGTAGCATGGGCTTTGGGGAACATGTACTTAATTTTTTGCAGTGATTCAATATATCAATCAGGTACATTATGATCTCTTAGAAGATTTTCTTCTTCAGGAGTCAATCCTTTACCTTTACGAACTTTTTCCATAATATCAAAGCTTTTTTTAGGATCTACTTGATGCAAGATTAAGGTGTTCATAATATCATCACGACAACAAACTAATTGCGATAGATCAAAATTGTATTTTTTAATCAATTCTTCAGCATTACCAGTTCAAACATCTGTACCATGACTCAAACCAGAAAGAGAAATTAAATCGCTAAATTTTTTGGCTTTTGCACTTTTTAACATCCGGCGCACGAATTGAGTACCGAATTCTGGCAATCCTTTAGCTCCTGTTACCTCACCACCAATTTGATTTGGATCAATATTCAGTGACTCGGTTGTAGAAAATAACTTGATAACTTTTTCATCCGATTTAGGAATATTTTTAACATTTATTTTAGTTAATCTTTCTAGCATTCGAATAGCAGTCGGATCATCGTGTCCTAAAATATCAAGTTTCAGTAAGTTATCGTGAATAGAATGGAAATCAAAGTGAGTAGTTTTTCAATCACTGCTTTTATCATTAGCTGGATAGTTTATTGGAGTAAAGTCTTCAACGTCGTATTCTTTTGGAACAATGATAATTCCTCCAGGGTGCTGTCCTGTTGTACGTTTTACTCCCGTTGATTTTCCTGCTAAAAATTCAATGTAGGCGGTAGAAAATGAGCGTGATTGAGTATTGACTATTTCATCATATTTTTTAACAAAACCATATGCTGTTTTTGAAGCAATAGTTGAAATGGTACCAGCTCTAAAAGTGTGGCTTTCTCCAAATAATTCACGAACATAGTTGTGAATGTATGCTTGATAGTCTCCGGAGAAGTTTAGATCAATGTCAGGGACCTTGTCAGCATTAAAACCTAGAAATGTTTCAAAAGGAATTGAGTGTCCGTCTTTTGTCAAAGGAATAGCACAGTTCGGACACAATTTATCTTTCAGATCTCAACCACTTGATAATTCAGGACTAGGATCGAACATTTCAAAAAACTTACATTGTGAACACAAGTAGTGTGGATTTAAGGGGTTAACTTCTGAAATTCCAGATAAATTTGCAACGATAGATGAACCTACTGAACCACGGCTTCCAACTAAGTAGCCTTCATCATTAGATTTTTTTACCAACTTATGACTTATTCAATAAATAACACTGTATCCATTTTCAGTGATTGGTTTAAGCTCTCTATCAATTCTTTTTGCAATGGCTTCAGGTAGTATTTCACCGTATCTTTCGTGGGCTGTTTTGTATACAAGTTCAGTCAATTTATTGGTACTATCATCAAAAATAGGTTTAAATAAATCTTTCTTGATTACTTCAATTTTTTCAATCTGGTTTGCTATTAAATGAGTGTTATAAATAACTATTTCTTTGATTAGTTTATCGTCATTCAAGAAACTGAATTCAGCCAGCATTTCTTCTGTTGTCTTGTAATCTAGAACCGGGTATGCCTTAGTGTTTTGATCTTTAAATGAGTACAATCAGTGTTTTTTACCACCAACACCATCCGCAAAAATATACACATGGTGAAGAATTTTTTCAATTTCTTCAGTATAACGAGCATCTGAAACCGCAACACAAGGTATATTATGTTTCTTTGCTAATTCAATAACCATTTTATAAGCAGTTTTTATTGCTTCCAGACTGTTTATATCGCCTCGCGCTACACGATATTCCATTGTTGATAAGGGAGCGAATTCAATATAGTCATAATGAGTAATTTCTTTTTCTATATCTTCTGAACAACCAGTGAAAACTTTGTCTCAGAAATAAGAAAGATGAGTAGAAGTTCCTATCAATAAATCTTCACCTTTTTGTATATCTTCAAGAAATACTCTTAACCCATTGTGATAGTCTTCAGTACTTCCTTTAGATACAATTTGAAATAGTTTCTTCAATCCTTTTTGATTTTTTGCCAACAATCTTATTTCATAAGGAAATTTTTTTCGATAGAATTCAGGATCGATTTTTTGACGCAGCTGAGCTGATGTAGTAATTTCCAAATCCCGTGCTAGTTTACTTATCATTTTAATTCAAATTTCAGCCAATACTTTCGCATCTTGATCGGCTCTGTGGGCTGTTTCTTCATCATAAACAACATCGAATTTTTTTGCCACTACTCCTAATCTGAATTTGCTGTTTAGTGGAAATAAAATTCTGGCAACAAACATTGTGTCGATACCTTTAATATCTAGATATGGTAAATTTCAACGTTTAAACAGTTCTTTTGAGTGACTGATGTCAAAATTTGCATTGTGAGCTACTGCGATACCACTTGAAAGAATTTTGTGAATTCTGTGTGCTGCTTCTTCCTGACTAATTCCATATGTTTCTAACATTTCGTTAGTAATGTTAGTAAGTTCAGTAGTAAATTTAGATATTGGTTTCGAAGGTTTAACAAAAAACTGAATTTTGTCAATAGTCTCGCCGTTTTCAACTATCACTGCTCCAAACTCGATGATTTCATCAAATATCGGACTCAATCCGCTTGTTTCTAAGTCAAAAACAATGTATCTTTGAGTCGCTAAGTCAAAATCTTGGCTTGATAATACAGTTCCATTATCCTTGGTGATAGAAGATAAAGTTGCTCCATAAATAGGTTTTAATGAATCTAATTTTTTAGTAGCATTGAAAAAATCTGGAAAGGCCTGAACACCATCTATATCAGTTATTGCTAGTGCTTGGTGTCCGTATCTTTGAGCTGTTTTGATATAATCAGAGGCTGACACAACTCCGTCTTGCGTTGACATATTTGAACGCAATGCAAGCTCAATTCTTTTTTCTGGAGCATTGTCAGTTTTATTATTTCACAGTGGTTCGATTTCGACAACAGAATCGACACGAAGAATTTTTCTTTTTAAATACGGATCCATTTCTATTTTTCCTTTAATAGAAACGAAGGAATTTTCCTTTATCTCAATGTCTTTATTAATTATTTTGGCAGTAATAGCTTCAGAAAAATCACTAACCGTGAAGGTTTTTATTACAAAGTTATCACGAATTTTTCTTTCATCGATACCGAACACTTGACCTTTAATTTCAACGTTTTCAACATACTCAATATCAATATCCTTAATTGCTATTTGCTTGTATTCACGTGGTGAAGATTTTCGAGGAACAAAAGCAGTTTTCTTTTGCTCGTTCTCGACCATTTTTTTGCTTTCTTCAATTTGTGCCGATGCTTCAGAAATGAGTCTTTCAATTTCTTTATTTGTATCTTTTGTTTCTTCTTTTTTAAGAGATAATTTAAGACTTATATTTTTGAATCCCCAACCAACTAAAAAAGCATTAATTGTATCTTTGTAGGCGCTAAGAACATCAAGAGTTTTTTTGTAAGAACTGGTAATTGTTAAATATGTTCCATCTGATAATGAAACATTAGTTTTAGATATTTTAATTAATTCATTATAAAGGGGCTTGTTTTTCATCTCCGCTGCTAACAGAAGATAGTCAAAAATTAAGTGTGCGTCCATTGAATTAAAACGCACTGAAAGCTTAAGATCTAAATTAGGAAAGCATTTGTTTAATGACTCATAAAAATAACGGAATTTTGAAAGAGTTATGTGGTGGTCAAAAACAATTTGCATCTCAATCGCACCGGTTGCTTCACTATATTTAGCATACGGTACTGAAAATGAATTAAATTCATCATCGACTTTAATATTACATTTTAGACAAAGCTTTTTAAAAATCTCCATAATTACCTCTTTATAAATATGTGTAAATTAGCATTGAAGCAATGGTAAGAATTGACACACTATCAAATCTATCCATGATTCCACCGTGTCCTGGAATTAAATTACTGAAATCTTTAATTTTAAGACTTCTTTTGAAAGCGGAAAATAATAAATCCGCATAGATTGTAATAGGAGCAAGAAACAAAACTCCAAAAGCAACTTGCAAATCACTTGTGTAGATTGTTGTGATGCTATTTTTGACCACCATCCCTGGAAGACAAAATAACATATAGACTGCTAAACTACCCAGTAGAAACGCACACAACACACCCTCTCATGTTTTTTTGGGACTCAATCTAGGAGCAAATTTTCTTTTAATGATCTTTTGTCCAAAAGCCATACCACCCAGCATTGCACTAGTATCGACAGAAACTGCCACTAATTCTATTGCTAATAAAATATAAATATTTTTGACATTAACAATGAATAGAATCTTGCTAAAAATTGGCACAATAAGCAGTACTAGCAAGGCAATAAGCCACTGTGATCATATGATTTTTTTTATATTTAAAAGCATGGCTAATAAAAAGGGGATAAAAGCAAAAATCAGGTCTGTAAAATATAGCTTGTCACTAAACGAAATTGCCAAAAAGGCATAACGGTTCAATAAAATTTTGGAATCTATTGCTCAAAATGCCTGATTTTTTAGATTGGCAAAGATCTCATAAGGTAACAACATCATGAGTAAAATACCAGTCATAAGCAGTATTTTTGAGGCTAAATCGATATTAAAATGCTTAATAATTTCCCAGCTTGCTCAAAGTGCGAAGGTAATATAAAAACAAATGCCAATTATTCTTCCGACAAAATTGGCATAGTAAGTAATAAAAACAAAAGGTATTAGTATTAAAAATAAAATCGTGGCACTGAATGCTCTTTTTGTTAAATTTTTCATTTTATATAGTCATTAAATCTTTTTCTTTTTCTTCGCTCATTTTGTTAACAACTTCAACTTGCTTGTCAACATGTTTTTGCACTACATCAAGGTAATTTTTTTGCAAGTCTTCACTTAATTCTTTGTCAGCTTTGATTGCTTTGTTAACATCTTGACGGGCTTGACGAATTCCAACTCTTGCTTGCTCAGTTAGTTGGTTTAATTGTTTAACCATTTCTTTTCTTTTTTCGGTGGTCATTGCTGGGTATGAAAGACGAATTTGATTTCCTTCGTTTGAAACTGAAACTGGTAATTTGTAATCTTTGATTGCTTTTTCAATTTCTTTGATTGAACCCATATCGTATGGTTTTACTAATAGTTGCAATGCACTCGCAACTGAGATAGCTGCTATTTCATCTAGGTTCATAATAGAATCATAGTAATTAACTTTAACTTTGTTTACTAAATTAGGATTCGCTCTTCCTACGGCTACTTTTTGCATTTGAATTTCAAAATTATTGATTGCTTTTTGACATTCTTCTTCTAATTGCATTAAATAAAAATCTAATTCCATAGTTTGTCTCCTTATTAAAAATTATTTGTGCACTCTTGTTGAAACAATGTTGCCATCAATGGCTTTCAATAGTGAATCTTCCTCATTAATGTTAAAAATTAATAATTCAATATCGTTATCTTTAGCCATTGATACTGCAGTTTGATCCATTACTCTTAAGTCTCTTGCAAGAATTTCGTCATATGTAATTTCATCAAATCTTTGGGCATTTGGGTTTAATTTAGGATCGCTATCATAAACTCCTTCGACATTGTTTTTACCCATTAAAATAGCTTCGGCTCCGATTTCTGAAGCAAATAAAGTTGAAGCTGTATCGGTAGTAAAGAATGGTCTACCTGTTCCACCGGCAAAGATTACTACTTCACCATCTTGTAG
Source organism: Mycoplasma sp. 3392 (assembly GCF_053851755.1). Classification (NCBI taxonomy): domain Bacteria; kingdom Bacillati; phylum Mycoplasmatota; class Mollicutes; order Mycoplasmatales; family Mycoplasmataceae; genus Mycoplasma; species Mycoplasma sp. 3392. The sequence continues at coordinate 279,689 of NZ_JBSQBF010000001.1, read as the reverse complement.
ATATTTTTTAGCTCTCTCATTAACATACACTTCACACACTTTTGGATCCATTGTCAATGAATTAAGAACACGACATTGTAGACCTTGATTTTCGAAACCTGACTGTAGTGCCAAAGCATTCATGGTTGTTGCCAACATTCCGATGTAGTCAGCTCTTACCCGATTAATTCCGTTTTTTTCAGCACTGGTTCCTCTTCAAAAGTTTCCTCCACCCACAACAATTGCCACTTCAACATTTTTAGCAACTATTTTTTTAAGTTGTGAGGCAAATTTCTTAACTAGTTCATAGTCAATAGCAAGAGATTTAGACTTGTTTGCTAATCCTTCTCCTGATAATTTAATTAAAACTCTTTTATAAGCCATAGCCACCTTCCTAAATTTATTAAATAAATTTTAACATTTTAACTGCCTAAAGTCAAAAAGCTATGGATTTTGTTCTAATTTTTTTGCAATTTCCAACAGTTTTTTCTTGCCTTTTTTCACTGCATCGAAAGCGCCAGAACGAGTCATTGCTAATTCCTCTGACATTTCACTAAATGAAAGATCTTCAATTAAGTGAAGATAGAGTGCTTGGCGTTGTGAAGTTGGCAAAAGTTGTTGATATTTTTCAAATAATTCAACTAAATATTCACGTTCTTCTAAGTCTTTATCATCAATTTTACTCATCACTTAACCCCATTGTCAGCGCGTAAATGAAATTATCTAAGTCAAATTCTTGTAAATCATCCACTTTTTCACCAAGTCCAATGAATTTTACATTGATACCCAGTTCATCTCTAATTGTTAAGACAATTCCACCTTTTGATGTTCCGTCCATTTTTGTTAAAACAATTCCAGTCAATGGAGTAACTTCACCGAATAATTTTGCTTGACTGATTCCATTTTGTCCTGTTGTTGCATCAATGGAAAGAAGTGTTTCTTGTGGAGCATTTTCGATTTTAGAGCTTATTACTCTTTTTATTTTCGCTAGTTCATTCATAAGATTTGCTTTGTTTTGCAATCTTCCGGCAGTGTCTATCAATAAAACATCATAGTGTCCTTCGAGAGCCTTATCACAAGCTCTAAACGCCACACTAGCTGGATCTGTTTCGTTTTCATTAGGTTTAACTATATCAACATTTACTCTTTGTGCTCATACTTCTAGTTGTTCTACAGCGGCTGCCCTAAATGTATCTCCTGCTGCAACTAAAACTTTATAACCTTCATTTTTCAACTTGTTAGCTATTTTGATGATGGAAGTTGTTTTTCCAGTTCCATTTACTCCAACCATTAAAATGACGTTCAAACGTCCTTTTTGAATATCTAAAGTTGTATCCACCACACTGTTTGCTGTGTAAATGGTAAATAATTTGTCAGCAATAATTTCTTTAATTAGCTTGATATCTTTAATATTTTCGTTTTTTACTTCTTTTTTGATTTCATGAACTATTATGTCAACCAGTTTCACACTGATGTCTGACATAATTAGAACTTCTTCTAACTCTTCAAAAAAGTCTTCATCAATTTCATTGTGTTGATTTTCAAGTGATTTAATCATTTCACTGAAAGATGTATTCGACCTACTTAATCCTGAGATGTATTTGTCAACTTTTTTCTTGTTTGACAGCTCTTTTTCTATTTCTTTTGCTTTTTTGTTTTTTATCTCTTCGTTAACTTTTTCTATTTCATCTTCTTTTGATTTAAAAATTCTGTCTTTTAATTTTTTGAAAAAACCCATATTTTACTCCATTAATCATAAGTAATTATATAAAAGCAAATGGCAAAGCCATTTACTTAAAAAATCAATTTTTCTCTTTTTGAAACAATATTGACAACAACTAAATCTAATAAAAATGCCAGTGTAAAACCTAAATTTATGTATCAATATCAATCGTTTCTAACATTCAAAAAGATTGTCAAAAAGCATGCGGCTAGGCATATTATTAGACCTGAAAATTTTTGTAAATATATCTGCTTTTTAAACGTAATTTCAATCTTCTTAACACTCGCGAAAAAGAACATTGAGTGGTATCAAGTATTTCCGTGCTTTAATAAAAAAAGTACACAAGATGAGTACAAAATTATGATTAATCCAAGATTTGGTCCTACACTCAAGAAATATTTTTTGACTCAATTAACACTATCAAGATGATGCGCTATAGGAATTAAAACAGGTAATAAAAAAAGATTTAAAATAATCAAAACTCCTACTAGCTGCAAACAAAATCTTCTTTTCTTATTCATAATTCTTAATTATATATTCTTTGGTCTAAAAGCAAACCACAAGCAAACAAAAAGGATTTTAAAAAATTAAGAAATGTTATAAAATTTTTAAATTATGCAAAATCAAGTACAAATCACAAAAAAACCGAACAAAATTAAGTCATGAATTCTTAAAAAGACTGAAACTAGTTCATTAAAAGAATTATTTTGACCTCGTGATTTCGGCATGATTATGAAATTAACAACCCCTATTTTTATTCAAGTGTTTATTACCGTGATTGCAACACTAGTTGCTTCTTTAAGTATTAATTGATACAAAGAAATTTATCACTCTGACACTAATGATACAACTGGGACATATTTTTACATTGCTGCCAAGATTATTCTCGTTTTTAACTTGATTAATTTTATTCCCTCTTTGGTTACAAGTGGTGTATTAATAATTTGTTCTAATGTTATTGGTCAAGAAAGAAGAGAAGAATTACCAAAGATAATTTGAACTGGAGTAGTAGTCAATTTAATTATTTCACTTATATTCTTTGTTCTAATGTACTTTTTAGCTGGTGTATTGTTAAAAGCAATGGGTGCAAGAGATACAAAAGCAATTTATGATGTTAATGGTAGTGTGTTACACAAGAGTGAGTTAGTTTTTGCTACTCAATACTTACGTAATATGCTTTATTGACTGTTTGTTTACTCAGCAGCACAAGTTTTCGCTGCCGCACTGCAATCAATTAAGAAAAATAATATAGCTGTTATTGGTGCAATTACTGGTAATTTTGTTGGTATAGCATTTTTATACATGGTTCTATATATTCCAAAAAGTGGTGACACAATCATGTGAGCATCCGCATATTACGTTCTTAGTGCCTTTATTCAATTGTGTATCAATTTTGCTTTTTGCTACTTTTTAATTTTGAAGAAATACCCTACTCCTATAAAACAACTATTTCAGTGAAAATACTGTTGAGACACGTTTAAATTAGGTACTCCTATTGCTTTGGAATATGGAGTGTGAACTATAAGTCAGTTCTTAGTTTCTAGTGCAATTAGTAATGGTGAACTAGGCGATAGATATGTAGCATTGTGAAGAGTTATTGTCGTTTTAAGCGGGTTCTTTTCTGCATTCAACACTGCTCTGGGTGCTGTTACTAATGTGTTAATAGGAGTTGAAATAGGTAGAAATGACTTAAAAAGAGCTTACAATCTTGGCTGACAATTATTTATGGTAGGTATCTATATAACCATTATTTCTGGAATAGTATTTTTAGCACTAACACATCCTTTCTTCATGCTTTACAAAGTCGATAAAGACGTTATCAAAACATTAGGATATGCTATTGTAGCACTAACACTTGCAAAAATCCTGGCTGACGTTGCTAATTTAACATTCTTAAGAGCATTATGAAGTGCTAGTGACATTTGAGTACCTATTCTTATTTCGATAGTAACTATGATGGCAGTACAAGTATCAATAGTTTATCTAATTATCAATGTCGGTTACAACAAAGGACAAGGGTCAATCAAAACAGCCAGTGAGTGCTTTATTTGAGTATTTGTTGGCCTAATTAGCGACCCATTATTAAGATCCTTTATCTATACTGTACGATGAACAAGAAAGACCTGACACAAGTATATTAAGCAATTCTAGTCTTACTTTGTTATAATATCTTTATAAATCTATGAAAAATGGTGCCCGTTACGGGCTTTTATTTTGGAGGTAAACAGATGTACGGAATTGTTTTTTACCTTGACAAAGAAAAACTAATTAAAGAATACAAAGGCGACTATCACCAAGGGTATGAAGAAATTCGTGCCTTGATGCGTAAATATGGTTTCCATTGATTATCAAACAGTTTTTACTTCAGTAAAACTCTTGATGTTTTAGCTAAAATTCATAAATTAGTTACACGTCTTCGTGATGTAGAATGATTCAAGAAATCATTGATCAGCTTCAATGTTTTCAAAATGGAAGATATGAGCGATTATACCGAGCTAATAAAGGATGATTTCACTCACAAAATTCCAATGGAATAAGAAAAACTTGGTTGTTTGAACCAAGTTTTTTTCATACTCATTATTTAATAGTGAAATTGTGATTGGTGTTTGTTTGCAATTCTGTTGTTAGTGCTTGTTTAAGTTCGGCATTGTTTACTGTTAAACTCACTGGTGATTGATATTCTTGACCGTGGTCATTATCAAATGCAGTGATATCCATTTCATTTACTGATTCAGGAAGTACAACTTCTTTTAGTTCTGGGTTATTTCCGAATGCATAACCTCTAATTTTTTGTACTCCATCAAGAGTTACGCTTTGTAAATTAGCACCAAAGAATGTACTATTTTCAATGATTTTTACTGAAGATGGAATTTTTACTGTGGTTAGTTTTGTGTTCTCGAAGGCCTCTGAACCAATTTGAGTTAAGCTCTCAGGAAGTTGGATATTTTCAATACTTGTTCCTTCAAACGCATTAGAACCGATTGATGATAGACTAGTTGCTTTTGAAAAATCGACATTTTTTAATGCACTGACATTATAGAAGGCTCTGTCACCAATTTTTTGTAATGAAGCTGGTAAGATAATATTTTCAATAACTGCTATTTTAACTTTAGAATTGTCAATAGTTCCATCTGCTTTTCTTTCTTCGCCATATGTTAGATTTGCTAAAGCAATGAAACTGAATCCTTGATTAGGAATTTCTTTAATGTCGGCTTGTGATAAATCTCAAGTTTTAGTTGAAGAATTATATTGATCTTGGTATTTTTGTCATTGTGTTACTGCAAAAGAGTCATTAACTACCTGCGCTGTTTGCCCACAACTTAAAGCTACAATTGGTAAAGATAAAACACTCAATGATAACACTGAAGTTAGTAATAATTTCTTTGTTAATTTCATAAAAACTATTATACCAAATACAAAACTTATATAATTTTTAATAAATTTGGAGGTTAGTATGGAAAAAGAAGATAAAAAATTTGAACTTGTTGCTGCCTATCAACCAACAGGTGACCAACCGCAAGCAATTGAGCGCTTAGTTGAAAATTTAAACAATGGAGTTCAAGACCAAGTATTGCTTGGGGTTACTGGATCGGGAAAAACTTTTACTATCGCTAACGTTATCGCTCGTGTTAATCGTCCGTGCTTAGTTTTGAGTCACAATAAGACATTAGCCAGTCAGTTATATAGTGAATTAAAAACATTTTTTCCAAACAACAGGGTGGAATATTTTATTTCATATTTTGATTACTACCGTCCTGAAGCGTACATACCAAGTAGAGATATTTTTATTGACAAAACTTCAAAAAATAACAAAGAAATTGAAGCAATGAGACACAGAACAGTTAATGCTTTAAGCTTAAGAAGAGACACAATTGTTGTTGGGTCTGTTGCATCAATTTATGGTGCTTTCAATCCTAGTGAGTATCGTGAGTCATTTTTGCCAATTGAAGTTGGAATGAATTTTGATCGCCGTTTCTTCATGGTTAAACTTGTTCAAATGGGTTATTCAAGAAACCAATTAACACTCAACAGGGGTAATTTTTCACTCAAAGGAGACACATTTGAAATCGCTCCTTCTTGAACTGATGAATTCAATTTAAGAATAGAATTTTTTGATGATGAAATTGAAAAAATTGTCACTGTTGATCCTGTTAGCAGAATGGTATTAAAAAACATTCATGCTACTACCATTTTTCCTGCCACAGCCTACACTACTAAACCTGAAACAGTACAGAAAATAGTCAGTGAAATTAATGAAGAATTACAGCAAAGACTAAAAGAATTTGAACAGCAAGGTAAACTTCTTGAGTATCAAAGACTGAAAGAAAGAATCAATAATGACATGGATAGTTTGAGTGAATTCGGTTATGTTAGTGGGATTGAAAATTACTCAAGATACATTGATGGACGTGAGCCGGGACAAAAACCATACACATTATTAGATTATTTACCAAGTGATGCAATTATTTTTATTGATGAAAGTCACATTATGCTTCCACAATTACACGGAATGTTTAATGGAGATCGTTCTAGAAAACAAACTCTTGTTGAATATGGTTTTCGTTTGCCATCGGCACTAGATAATAGACCTTTGAAATTTCACGAATTTGAAGAATATCCTTTCCAAAAAGTTTATATTTCTGCTACACCAGGTGATTATGAAGTTGATAAGACAGAAGGTGAAGTTATTACACAATTTATTCGCCCAACTGGATTGCTGGACCCTATCATCGAAATACGACCAACCGAAAATCAAATGGAAAATATTTTTGATGAACTTAAGAAACAAAAAGAAAATAATGATCGCACTCTAATTCTTACAACAACCAAGAGAAACGCTGAAGAATTGAATAAGTTTTTAGTTTCAAAGGGCGTAAAGGCTGCTTACATTCACTCAGAATTTAACACTTTTGAAAGAAATACAATTTTAAGGAAACTACGTAAAGGAATTTATGACGTTGTTATTGGAATTAATCTTTTACGTGAGGGAATTGACTTACCAGAAGTCAGTCTGATTTGTTTACTTGATGCAGATAAAAATGGTTTCATGCGTAATACAACAAGTTTGATTCAAATTGTTGGACGGGCAGCAAGAAATGATCATGGGAGAGTTATATTCTATGCTGACACAATGAGTAAAGCAATGGAAGAAACAATTCAAGACAACAAGGTAAAAAGAGAAATTCAGATCAAATATAATCAAAAACATAACATTGTTCCAAAAACTATTATTAAAGAAATTGTTGAACCAATCGAAAACGAAGAATTACTTGAAGAAGTTGAACAAATGGCACAAGAAGCGAAAAAATCAAAAGTTCCTGTTACTGAAAGAGAAAAACTTTTTGAAAAATTACGTCAGCAAATGCGTGAAGCTTCACAAGCACTTGATTTTGAAAGAGCTGCTAAATTAAGAGACATGATTTTAGAATTAGGTGGAGATTTAGAAAAATAGAAAGCTGTTGCAGCTTTCTATTTTTTGAACTCAATCTTTTTCGAATAAGAATATAAAACAACTGAACCTTCTTTTTGTTTAAGTTCTACTAACAATGTTGCTGTCTTGCTTTCATCATCAGTTTGAAGATTGTATGATGTTGAGTAAATATTTTTGTCATATGAATTTGTTTGTGGTTTAAAAGAAATAACACTTTGTTTCAATAGTGAACTAAAAACATTTTTAGTATCAATTGAGTCAATGAAATCTTGGTATTTTGAGTCTTCTTTGAGTGTAAAAAGCAGTGTTTTTGAGTCATTTTTGAATGACTGGATAGCTTGGCTTCTTTCTTCTTCACTCAAGCCTTTTTTAACAAAAGAACCTACCTGTGTTATGTCTTTTTGTCCTTCTACATACTCTCCGGCAGTGTGAATAATTTTGACTCTTAATTTAAATTGTTTTGTGCTGTTATTGAATACTGGATTTATTTCTATTGTGTGTCCTGATGAAAGTTTATTAACATTGAACAATGTTACATTGACTGATTTTGCAATTTCTTCATCTTTAAATACTTTTTTAATATCTTTGTTTACTTTTTTATATGTTTTTTCAAACAACGAACGAAATTCTTCAAAAGAAAGATTGTTGGTACTATTAACTTCAATTTTAAAACCTTTGAAAACTTCTTCTAATTGTGAAACATTTAAGTCATTTGTTTTGTTATCACAAGAAGTAACAATCATTGGTGTTGCAAGAAATGCTGTTAAAACTAACGAACCGAAAATAAATTTAAGACTTTTTCTCATACTTAGACCATTATGTATTTAAGATTTTTTGCTTGTTCGTAAATGATATCACCGCCTTGCAATGACACTGAACCATTGTGAGTGTGGAATGATAATAAAATGATTGAAAAAACAATACTTAAACTAAACGAAATAAATGTTAGGTACACAACTTTGGGTTTGTCATTGCGTGCGTGAATAAATTCAGGAATTAGTTCAAAGACTGAAGTAAAAACAATTACTGCTCCAGCTAGAGTTTGTAATGCTGGTAATAATCAACCAGATTTTAGAAATAAAGGACCACTATAAGCACCAATAAACATCACTGGAATGATTAATAACATTGTGTAGAAATTGTACAAAAGTGCTTTTCAACGAGTCTGTCCATATTGCAACTGTCTGTAATAAATAATTAGAGATTCAATTAAAATGTGAATATTAAAAGTAACTATCAATGATATGTTTGGGTTGGTATAGTCGTCACTAGTGAATTGAAAAACACTATATCCTAAAACTATACCGTCGATAATTCTGTGGCTCAATAGCATGAAAATTGCTACTCAAGCTGCTCTTGGGTTGTCTATATCAGTTAAAGAAATAAAGTGATCTGAGTGGTTGTGATCAGTGTGTGATTTATGAACTTCCTCTTTGCTTAATTTAACCATAGCAAATCTTCAGCCTATTACTAGACCCAAACCGACAAATGAACTTATTCCCATAATTAAAGCCATGTAAAGTTGTTCTTTTGCTGAACTGCCCCCGGTTAGACTTTTTCCTTGATCGCTCGAGTGAAATCAAGTTTCTAATCCTGTTGATGATTCTTTCATAAATCCTAGTGCCCCTATCATTAAAAACATTCCGGCGCTAAATGCATATAAATAAATCATCTTAGAGCTTTTTACATTTTTTTTGACTAGTCCAACTAAAAATGAAATAATCATTGGTCCTAATAGCAATATCAAAATGTAAAGAAGAAGGTTAACAAAAATTGTTAAACCATAATTATTGTTGAATGTTGACTGTGTAAAAAACATTTTTTATTTACCTTTCCTTATATTTTTTTTGTCAAATACAATCTGAAAATTTCCTAATTTTTTATAACCAATGTACTTTTTATTTTGTAAAATTTAAGATATTGTTTAATTATATAGGAAAAATAACATGACAAAATCCAAAAAATGATTTATTGCCGCTTTACTGACCGCCACTGTTCTAGCAAGTGTGTCAACTTTCGTAATTATTAAGGGTTTGAAGCAAGATTTTAGAGCTTCAGATTTTGACTCAAAAGTTGTGAGCCAAGAATTTTTGAAAAATTTCAATGACAAACAAGTCAAGATCTTTAACAACTATAAACCTTTCTTACATGACAACAAAACTGACAACTTGTTGCTTAATCGTTCTTACAATGTTCAGCAAACAAGAAAAAAGAGTATTAGTGATGCCGATGGTAATGAAATAAAAGTTGTTAACGAGGCATACATAACAAAACAAAAACAACCTTCAAGCTATATGGATATTAATAACTTTTTTACTCAATACAACAAAGAAGATGTAAAAAATGTTACTAATTACGAGTCATGACTAAAAATTATTTTGCCTATCAAATACAATACTTACTATAATAGTGAAAATCTTGAAGTTTTTGCTGATATCCAAACAATAATTTTGAAAATCATAAGTGATCTTAATTCAAATTCATATTTTAATAGCGTGCTGTCAAAACAATTTATGAGTGGCATCTTTTATAAGTTTTCTTGAATTAGATCGCAAGCTTGAATAAAACAAGAATTACAAAAACAGTTTTTCAAAACCGTTTTACTTGCTTACTTGAATTTTTTCTATCTTGACATTAAGGATATCGAAATTGACTGAAAAAACACTGAAGATCAATTAGTAAGCTTCAGTATTTCAAAGGTTTACGACACAAATGGTAAAAATATATTAAGAGACGAAAATACTAAAAAAGTATTTTACATTCCAACATTTAGAGACTACAAAACTGATGCAATATTTGGGGTAGGACAAGATTTAGATGATTCCATGGATAATTTATTTAATGAATATTTAGTCAATCCTTTGCTAACATTTAACAAAAACATTTTTGGTTTTTATGACATTAATTACATTCTAAAATCTATTGATAGTTTAGAATTTTTCAGTGCTCGTTCATTTAATTATTGATTAAACAATTGAGGTGATCATTTCATTAATATTCCCGTTCCTGAATACAAAAAAAATGAAGATAAATCTTATCGCTTTGTTTCTAGTGAATTGACAAGTTACTATAACACTGACCAAATTCTTAAAATTAAAATCGAAGTAACAAAATTAGATGGTTCAAAAGTTTATTATTGATGATTAAGCAGTGCATTTGACGATCATGGTCACAAAATGAAAGGTTTAATCAAAAATCTAAAAACTCTTCAAGAGTTAAAACAATACACCCCAGATCTTGAGCTTGTGGATAGCACAGACTTGTATGAATATGATTTGCAAAATATCGCTAAAGTTCCTGACTTTGAAGGAATAAGTGTTGTGGATTTTGCAAATAGCTCTTTATTTAAGGCTATCGCAATCTATAGCGTACAACAAGCGCACACAATGAAACAAAACATAAATGACTTAAGTTGAGATGACGAAACTAAAATTGTCGAAACTTGACTAAACATAATCTCTTTACAGTATGCAATAGGAACTCAAAAAGGTGACATTCATACTGGAGTAAATCATTTAAAAGTTAAGAGTTTTGAAGAAAACAATAGAGACTATAAACTAGTAGTTCAATTTGTTGATAAAAATGGAATCGTCCTTTTAGAAAAAGAAATTAATTAGGAGTTAAGATGAAAATAAAGAAATTTTTAACACTATTTTCTTTAGTTCCCCTTGCTGCATTTATACCTGTTTTAGCAATGAGTTGTGACAATGAAAATTCAAAGGAAGATAAAACAGAAATAGTAAATCAATTGACTGAAAATTATCGCTTGTTGAGTGAAGATTTAACAAAAATCAGTCAAATAAATACAAAATATCGCGCTCTTACGCAAAAGTTTGTAGACTCATTCGATTCGTTAAGTAGAAGTATTGATGATCTCCAATTGACTGTAAAAGTTTCCGATTCAGATTTAATTCAAAAAGCAGACAATGTTAAAAGAAAATATTTTCTAAGAGTTAATCTTTCTGATAATGGTACAAAACTTGCTGAAATTAAATCAAGTGAAATGTTTTCAAAAATGTACTACGTAAATCAAGAATCTCAAAGCACGCTAGTATTGACTGAAGATAAAATAAATAGCTTACTTATTAATCAAAGTTCGTTTAAGCAAAACAATGAATTATCACAAGCACTATTGAATCTAAGGCTTCTATTTACAGCACAACAAAACAAACAAGATACAAGCGGATACTCATCAAGCGAAGAATCTCTAAAACGAATAAATGAATACGTAAAAACTAATATATTTGATGCAAATAAACTTAATACTCTTGGAGATTTAGATAATTTTGTAAATAACTCATCAAATATAAACAAATTCCATACACACGCTTATGTAAACTTAAGTATTGAAAATATTTACTGAATAGCAAGATTTAAAAATGACATAGCAAAAGATAACGTTATTGCAAAAATGAAGTTAGATATTAATTCGCTGTTAGAAGAAGTAAAAAACAAACTGGGCGAACATAAAGAAGTACTAGTAAAAGTTCAAACAATTGAAGCTCAACTTCAGGACCTAGAATCTAAAATCAATGACATTAACAACATTTCACACGAAGACTTTCAAAAAGATATTCAAAATATCAAGAATGATTTTTTAAACTCAGACCACTGACAAAAAATTAATGAACTTTTGGCAAAAATATAAAATTACTCAGTCCAAGGACTGAGTTTTTTGTTTTTTATCGAGAAACTTATATTCAGTTGTTATACCAAGCCACTACTTGACTTTTATAATGCATTTGTCCAAGTCAACTCCACAAACATTTAAAAGATTTGAAAGTCTTATTAATTTATTGTTTGTGTCAGAATGTGTATTAATTCAAAACTTATCACTTATTTTATGTCACTTAGTTCCCGCTGCATAAGTTGCATTTGTTTGGTTTGCGAAATTCTTTACATCAACATCGGCTGCAAATGTTTCCAATTCATTTGGATACAAATTATATAGTTCCTTAGCTAAGAATTCAAACAATTTTGTTCAATTTTTAGTAAACTCATTACTTTTCAATACTCGATTATTTGATAAAGGAATTAGATACGAAATAGGTTTTTTTCTGCTACAATCAATAGGTTTTTTAAGTGTAAAAGTGATTTCTTTTTGTTGTTCTTCATTTTGCACTAATAAATTTGTAATTGTTATATATTCAAAAATGCCAATGAAATTGTCATAAAGTCATAAGCATCTCTTCTCAATCATGCTACTATTTCATTCCTTAGCGTTTATAACAGATTCATGTATGGTGTAAAACTTCGATAGGTTCTTATCTCTTAAAATAACTTGTTTTTCTTGAAAAGGCTTATTGCTCATTTGTTGATTGTAACCAGTCAAGGTAAGATTTCCAATTCTATCCATTATAAAATTGTGATTCTTCACGTCACTTTCTGATAACGATTTAATTCATGCTTTTGATAGTCTTTGGGGCATTATGTGTTCAATTCAAATTTTGTCTGAATCCTCAATTTTTTCCTTTTTGTTTCTATTTTCTAAAAAGAATAAAAATCCTCTAGCTCATTTTTTTAATGATTGATTATTATAAAAATCTTCCTCTCTAAAAATCACTTGTATTTTGTCATTTGATGGCATTGAAAGTGAAAAACTAATATCATTTGTTTCTTTTAATAATGTTTGGAAAAAGTTCAAATCTGAGTGTAAATTTTTAGTATTTTCAATCTTTTTAAATAAACTGGCAAAAGAAATTCTAATCTTTGAAGCGCTTGTTTTTATCAAGATATTTCTTGCTATTATTGATATGGTTCAATTTAAGATATCAATTACTTCATTTTCTGGTAATGCTTCAGGATGTAAGTTATGTTGTTTTAATATTTTTAGAATGAAAACATCTGCATAACTTCCTGGCAATGTTTTATACATCTCAATTTTTTGTCTAATTTCTTTTGAGTTTATTCTTTGTTGATCAATCAAATCTTGATATAAATCTTGAAATTCACTAATTTGTTGCAAAACAGAATCAATGCTTCTCGTTTTTTCATATGTTCTGGCATTTCATTTTTGAAACGCTTCATATACTTCATGTTCGGAATAAATTCTGTCGTCGACATAAGTTAAAAAGTTTTTTAATAATTTATCAATTCCAACTGGGCATTTAGCTCACTCTAATCAATATTTTCTGAATTTTTCATCGTCATAACTCTTATTCATGAAAAGATAATTTTTAATTAAATCAACGTTTGTTAAATTAACTCCACGGGTATTGATGGTTTCATAAATTCTGTGTACTTGGTCAATATCATCTACATTTCAAACAATGAAATAAACATTGAAAAAGTTATCTAAAAATTCTTCAAATTCTTTTTTGCTTGATATCGAGTTTTTCAAGAGAAAGAGAATACTCTCATAATTTTGAGCAAACTGATTATAGTTACCAGACTGAGTCTTTTTGTCACAGCTTGCGAGTTTAGGAGTTTCTAAATAGTTATCAAACTTTATTTCTTTATACCACTCAAGACCACTGATGTCGCAGTTATATGATTTGCTTATCTTTTTGAGTGCCAAAAAAATAAGAAATAAAGTAATGATTCTTTGCTGTCCGTCAATTATTATTTTTTGCGATACTCTATCATAAACGGACATGCTTTGCTCAATAGTGATACCAATGAAAAGATTTCTATTTGTTTTTATATCAATAACTAATTGTCGACAATTCTTTTTATTTCAACAATAGTCTCTTTGATAGCTAGGAATTACAAGTTCTAGCTTATTTTCTTTATCTAGCATATCTTTGACTGAGCGTTTGAATGTATTTAAATTCTTATTTTTACTCATATCTAAATTATAGCAATACTCAACGTTGTCAAATTTGTGCAAAATAAAAGTGAGCTTTACTCACCTTTATCTTTAGTTTCTACTTTTACATAAGAATTAACAAGATCTGCACCGCATGCTTTCAAGATGTCACTAATAACATGGAGTTGATCAATTTGCCTTAAGTCTTGATCGACAATGAAATCATCACTCAAACGATAATATCTATTATGTTTAAACTCATGTAAATTGCGAGTGTTCCTGTATCTCCGTGTTGTACTTTTTTCCGCTAATTTGTGTAAGGTTTCTGGGTAATTTTCATATATTTTTTTGACTATGTCTTTGTAAAAAGTACGAGTGCTAGAGTATTGTCTATCATCTCTTCAAATTTTAGAATCATTGAAGGCAATTTGAGAATATGTTATTTTTGTGAAAGAACCTTTTTTAGGCACATCATTAAATCTAATGTAAGTATCCGTTTTATCGATGTTATTGTTTTCATTCAAAACACTGCTATCAGCAGTAATTGAATTTAGGAAGATGTCTTTACTTTGTGTATTTACATCATCATTTGATAACAAGTTTTTATATTCTGGAATGTTTTCGTTCTGGGCTGAGAAACCAATGTTTTGATATGGAAACATTTCAATGAATTTAGTTGCCATTATTTGCGACCTTTCATTAATTTGATCTTTTGATCAAGTGTCACACTTAGTTACGTACTCATTTATTAACAAGAATTTAGTTTTTTCTCGATTTTTAAGTATAGCTTTTTTAGACTCAAAATCTAGATTACCTAATTCTGTATTATGTCCTGTCAATGTCAAATTTCCAATTTTGTGTAAATATGATGAATACACATCGTTTGAACCAAAAAGATCAATTCAATTGCTACCTTTTGCATTTTGTGGTGCTATATGCTCAATTGATAAATTGCTTGAAAGCTCTGCAATTTCTTTTGATTTAGCTTTTTCTCATAAATAAAGAAATGATTTTACCAATCTCTTTTTTATGTCTTTTGAGTAAAAATTATCATCTCTAAAACTTGTTCTTATTTCTTCATCACTAGCAAGTTGTACGTTTTCAAATGGGTGTAATTTCAAATAATCTTTAAAAGCATCATAAAATGTTGGGAAATTATTTTGCTTGTTGTGGTTCTCTACCTTTTGATATAGGCTTACAAAAGCTCAATTGATAACTGAAATACTAATGTTTTTAATTATTGCCCTTGCTATAAATGAATTAGTTCACTTAATAATATTTATTTCTGAAGACCGATTTTTATTTTCAACTTTTGAACCTAAAAGCTCGATAAGAAAACTATCAGCACTTGTTCCGGGTAATTTTAAATAAGTATCAAGTTCTTCTTTAATGAGCTTATCGTTACTTAAACTATTCGAGTAAAGATTCATCATTTTTTTGTGAAAACGATCTACTTCATTTCAAACTTTTTCTGCATTTGAAGGTTCATTTCCAACAACATCATTTGCTCAGTCTTTAAAATTTTTGTAAATTTCTGACTCATTAATTACGCTTTGTTTTTTGTACGAAACAAAAGTTCTTATAACTTTAGTCAAATCTATTTTTTGTTCTTCTCAACAAGGTCAGTAATCCAAGAATAAACTATCTGCTTTTTCAAGGTCTTTAATTAATGTCACAAGAAAATTTTTGACCAAATCAATTGATTTTAATTTCACTCCACTTGTGTTGATAGTTGAATAAATTTTGTGCACATCTTCTTCATCACCAACTGACCATGTAGCAAATTTTGCATTAAGTAAATTATCAACAAAAAGATCAAATTTCTCTTGAGTATCCAAAAAATCACTTAAGTATGTTTTTAAGCTAACGAAATTTTTGTAAAAAAGGTTTTCTTCTGTTTTTTTGATATTTTGTTTACTTTCTTGTTCATCAAATAATTCTTCTAGTTTCTCGAATAAAACTGAGTCCAACTTACTAACAAAATCTATTGAACGAATTTTTCTTGATTCAAGCATGCTTTTGTCAATTTTTATCCGGTTTTCGCTTTTTGGTTGCTTTGGTTCGTATCTCAAAAGAGCTTGCCACAATAATCATAATGTTGTTATTCTTTGCTGACCGTCGATTAAAACATAACTCAGTTCGAAAGTTTTTTCTTTAAATATTTTTTGAAATATTAAAATTCCTAAAAATAAATTTTTATTATTAAATATGTCTAGAATTAAGGATTCTCACTGCGTCTTAGTTCAACAATATCTTCTTTGATAACGTGGGATTATAAATCTTTCAAAGCCTTTTATTTCTTTAGGATAAAGAATTTGTCCAAGAGTCTGAAGTATAATTACTGTTTCATTTGCGTTATAACTATCGATCATACTGATATTATAGCAGGTTTAACATTTCATAAAAAGTACTCGTTTCGAGTGATTTTTTGGTATTTTTTACTCAAAAAAACACAATAAATCCCACTCGTTTTTATTGAAAAAATAAAGAAAAACTAAGGTATTAATATACCTTAGCTTCTGACTATTCTCCTGGGTTTTTAATGTCAATTTTTTTAATTAAACCGTTTTCTAAATAAATAACTTTGTGAGCCATTTTTGCTATATCCGGGTCGTGACTAACAATAATTATGGTTGAATTATATTTTTTATTGATGTTAGTTAAAATACCTTGGACAACCAAAGAAGTTTTTTCATCCAAAGCTCCTGTAGGTTCATCAGCTACTATTATTTCTGAGTTTTTTGATAAAGCTCTAAGAATTGATACCCGTTGTTGTTGTCCTCCCGACATTTGCGAAGGATATTTGTACATACAATTTTCTAGATCGAAATCTACAAATAATTGCTTAATATCCATTCTTTTGCTTTTATCAGTTTGTAAATGAGCTCCTGTTTCAACGTTATCGTATGAATTTAAATTTTGTAATAAGTTATAGTCTTGGAAAATGAACGAAATGTTTTTACGACGAAATAAAGTCTGTTTAGCATCAGAAAGATAAGGAAGAGTTACATTATTAACAATTATTTGTCCTTCTGTCGGTCTATCTAAAGCACTTATTAAATTAAGTAAGGTACTTTTCCCAGAACCTGATTTACCAAAAAGAACTGTAATTTCTCCCCTTTTAATTTCGAAACTTACACCTTTTAAGACTTCTGTAACGTTTGTTCCTGACACATATGATTTACGCACATTTCTTACTTCAACAATGTTATCATCAGTGTTTTTTTCGTCTTTAAACTTATCTTTTGAACGTGGCGTATTGTTAGCTTTGATAATTTTGCGTAATTCTTGTTTTGAGACTTGATTTTCGTTATCAGTTTTATTTTTCTTACTTTTGTGCCCAAACATTATTTTCCTTTCAATAGATAAATAGGTTTAATTTTGTTTAATCCAATTCAAGCAAAGATTGATGTGACTGCAAAAACAACCAGTGCAAGAATAATACTTAAGAGAATAGTTGAGTAGTAAAGTGTCAGTGGCAGTACCATTTGACTCGTGGCAATCAAGAAGGCCTGGAAACCAGCGATTAAGGCCAGTGTGACTGGAATCATTAATAGTGAAGCAATCAAGATAACAGGTATGTAATTGAAGAAGAAAAGATAAATTTTTTCTTTTGATGTATAACCTAAGATTGAAAATGTTGCAATGTTTCTTTCGTTTGCTGAAACCATTGAGTTAGTAATCATAATCAAGATAACTATTGACACAATGAAACTTATAACAACAAAGGCAACAGTGATACTTGTTATAGTTTTTGAAATCTCTTCGATAAATCCTGCCTCAATGTCTTTTGAGTTTACATTATTTGAAGCTGCATATAGAATGTCTTTTCCATAGATTGAATTTTCAGCAGCATAGAACTTGTTGATTGCGTCAATCATATTCTTACGGAAAGCAGGGTTAGCAATAGGTTTTGATTCTAAGGTTTCATCTCCCCAAGTATGGTAGTTGTTTTTTCCGTTATAGTTTATGTCTTTTACTTCTTTTTCATCAACATTCAAGAACTGAGCAAGCAATTGTTGTCAATCTTCATTTGCATTATTGATTGCATTGTATGACTCAATAGTTGCTTGGAACATAGGTTTTATTGTAGTTTGTCCGTCTGCATTTTGATATCCAACAAACAGCTTTTTGAAGAATGAAGTAACTGACTTATCACCAGCCGTATTGGCATTATAAGTCTGTATTGCTCCCCAATAACCACTTGAAGAATAAGTAGTTAATGAAGATGTTGTTTGATATGGCATAGGATCACTTGACAAAATACCATTGAATGCTTCATAATGATCCATATATCATTTTCTGTAATTTTGTTTAGTTTGTTCATCACTAGCACGAGCCTCAAGAGCATTTAATTCACTCATTCTAGCATTTTGGAAAGCAGTACTTAATTTGTCTAAACCAGTAATTTTGTCAACAATTTTTTTCGATGTAATGAATTCATTTTTGATGTAAGTGTTGTTAATTCCTACTACTTTGAAATGATATTTAGTTGCAACTGGAGAATGCACTATTTGACTGACAAAACGATTAATATTGTTTGTAACTTGCATTTCAATGACTGAACCTATACTCAAGTTGTATTTATTTGCAGATAAGTTGTTAATGATGATTGGTAGAGTATTTTTGCTGAATTCTTCATCACTTACGCTGAAATCAAAATCAGTATTAATTAGTGATAAAAGATTTTTACCTTTTTGATTTTCTAAAGTAACGAATTTAGAATCATCTTTGTATCCATATACATTGATATTTTGATTTCTAAATATTGTTTTAGCGTAAGAGTATTTTTCATTAGTATTATCGTTTCATAATACTCCGCCAAACGACATAAAGAAGTCGGTATATTTACCATTTCTACTTGCATTTAGTAAAAAGTCACGGTATAAAACTCTAACCTTGTCCGTTTTGATAATAATTGCCTTTTTGTAAGTTTCTATTTCTTTGTCATATTCAATGAAGACGAATTTACCAATTTCATTTGAGTTTGAAGATAAATCTTGGTTTGCTCTTTGATACAAGAATCAAGAAACTTTTGGCGCATTATTATTTTCTGTAGCAGTTGCGTAAATTCCGTTTTCACCATACATATCATATGTTTTGTAGAATTCGTCAACATCAGTGATTCTCTTCTTAGTGTTTGCATTTCAAATAAATTGAGTCAGCATCATATCACTTGAAGCTTTTTTAAAGATTTGTACAACTCTTGCTTTTTGAGTTTCTGGCAATGAAGCATAAACAATGTCTCAAGGTGATAATTCTACTGAAGTGTCTAAAGCAATGTCTAAACTTGATTTAGTTAGCACTGAAGGAGCAAAAGGTTTGTTTACAACGTCAGTGTTAAATGTGTATCCAGGTTTAAAGAAGTAAGGAGAGTTGTAATCATTTTGATTCTTTTCAGTCGAAGAAGCACTAGCGCTCAAATCATCTGGCATGTATAATAGGTCTTCCAAATCATTCTTGTTATATAGAGCATAAGGTCCACCTTCAGTTGTTGGTGTTTCTAAGTCCATTTTGTAGGTGTAACTACGGTTTTGATATGTTCTATTAATTGATTTAGGAAAGACGTTAAAGCTTGAAAGACTGAACATCGTTATCAAGGCAGTAATTGCAAATGAAATAAATAATGAGAATAATTTTCAGAAGTTATTTAGTGTTAACATTGCCACAAAACGTGATTTAAGCGGTAATTTTCTGAATGAAACCGCAATTCTTTGAGCGATTGGACCAATTTGTAAATCACTCAATCCAGACATCATTTCAATCGGTTTAATTCTCATTGATAAGTATGTAATTAAGAAGATTAGTGCTGATGTTGTGATGATAGGAATTGCTATTGTAACCAATAAAGTTCATCAGTTGAAACCAATGATTGTAGTTTGTAAGGTTCAGTATGAAGAGAATACTCTAAAGGCTGCAGGTTGAGCAAAGTGACCTACTATGTAACCTGATAATCCACCAATAAATGTACTCAATCAACAGAAGCTCGAAAAGGCAAAAGCAATCTCTCTTGAGCGGTATCCTTGACTTCTTAAAATACCAATAACTTTGTTTCTAACATTAATATAGCGTCTAATAATGAAATAAACACTGATTGCTACTAATATGATCAAAATCATAATAGAGAACGTTTGCACAGCGCCAATAGCAGTAATGATTGAATTAATCAATTTAATTCTTATACTACGTTCAGGGTTTAAAGGATCTAGCTCTTCTGCTAGGTATGATTTGTCAGAAATATTTATTGAAATAGAACGAATGAAATTATTGAATTCTGATTTTAGAGTAGCCGCTTTTTTCTTATCACCATTTGTATCAACTAGTAAATATTTTTTAATAGCAAATGTAGGATAGGCACTAACTACCCGGTCAAATCCATCTTCATTAACATAAACTAGAGCTTGCTTCTTAGTGTCGACTTGTAAGTTTTCTTCGTTAATTACTGGGTACAAGTAGTCAGCAGAAATATCATCACCAATAATTACGTATTCAAGCGAGTTAATTACAATCTTGTATTTTGGATCTAGTTGTGAGACAAACTGAGCCATTAAAAATGGATTAGATAAGTATTTACTTAGATCGCCTTTGTATACTTCCTTGTTATTTTTTGTTAAGAAAGCATTATTAACTTTTGCTAAATATGAAGCAGAATCTGAGTAAACAATTAAGTTATTAATAACAATATTTCCTGTGGCTGAGTAGAAAACATGACGGAAAATGTCATTAATATTAAGGCCAAAAATAACTGGATTATTGTTATTAAAACTACTAATTTTGGCGCTTATTCAGTTTAAGTATGAAACGTCAAGTTCAATGTTTTTATCTCCTTCAGATTCATTTGTTCCGGCATTTTTATCAAGCGGAGCAAAGTATAAAGGTTCAAGCATCTTAGCAAGCTGATCAAGACTCATTGTTTCAATTGTGTTTGGTAAATTATCCAAGATGTATTTTAGATTTCCGACATTAGTCTTTTCAGTAATAGCTGATCATAGTAAAATTTGTGGAAAACTTAGAGCAATGTAAGGGTTTAAAATTGCACTGTTTAGACCAAAAATGCTTACTGTTTTTGATAATTTTGTAGCAGCCAACATATCGCGATAAAGAATGTCTAATTCATAATCGCTAACAACTAAAGGTTCTAATGTAGAAGCATTTGATTTTATAAAACTATTTAGAAACTCTTTTTGACTTTGAACAAAGAATGTAGGGAAAATAGTTGCAGAATTAATCAAGCTAAATTGTTGAACTAGTTGATAAATGTTATCACTTAATACTTGTTTGATAATTTGATTATTAGTTTGCAAATTAACTGGTAATTGTGCAATAAATTTATCAATTATGTTTGCATTAATTACTTGTTGAGTTGTGGCAAGATTGTCACTTAATCCATAGCTGATTTTTAGTTTAGTTGCATTATTGTTTTCATCCGCTCCTAATATTGAACCAAATGAAGGAATAGGGTTAGCAACCGCACCATAGTTTAGAACTATATTTTTTACGTCCTGGCTTTGTGCAAATTCAAATAAGTTTAAAAGAATTTTTTGTACATCAGTTAATGAAATTTCAGATCTTGAATTTCTTAATTGGTAGGCCAAACTAATTCATGGTGAAAACAGTACTAATTCCTGATTGATTGTTCCGTTTGTGTCATTAGCCATAAATTGTTTTAAAAGCGGACTAATGTTGTTGTAAAGAAGCTTAAAGTAACCGTCATAGACTGGATCTTGTGGGTTTAATAAAGCTGAACGATAAGCTAAGTCTCCAAAAGATTTAACTTGTTTGGTTACGTCGTCTTTAAATGTTAAATTAACTTGATTGCTTGTTAAGCCGTAGTTTTGTAATTTTAGTTTTTTAACAAGATTAATATAGTTATCAAGTTTAACTACTACTTTAGCTAAATCATTAAAATCGGCACTTGAAACTTGTACGACTGAAGACAAGAAATTAGTTTCTTCGATTGTTAAGTCACTATTTCCTTGTGCGATTTTATTTCTTAATGCTGACATTTTGTCTAAATCGTAAGCACCTATAGAATTGTCAACATAACTAGTTTTTGAATCTTTTTTGGCAAAACCTAATAGACTAAATAGTCCTACATCAGTAATTGATATTTTATTTTTATCTTCGGCAGGAAGCTGTAAACCGATTAAGTCAATAGGTTTGTAGGTTGCGCTTGATAAGTTGAAAATTGTTGTTAGCGCTTCTTTAAATTGTTTGAATTTATTGACTGATTTAGTATTTGACTGTTCTGACACTTGACTAATTGAAGCAATGACAGAGGCTAAAAACTCGTTTTGTTTAATCGTTCTTGTGTAATTATTTTTGAAACTGATTGAACCAATTACCAATTCAATTTTGTGTAGGTTTTTTGCTAAGAAATAATTGAATGATTGAGTTAGGTTTTTCAGTGAAAATAAATCAATTAATTCGTTTAAACCTTCAGCAACATTGCTATAAGGTTCTTTTGAGCCGTCTTTGTAAGCATTAAATTTTTCAAACAGTGTTTTAATCGAGTTTCTGTTTGCGGTACTCAATTCTTTGTCTGCATCTACATAACTTTTGACAATTAGTTGATAAATACTATGCGGTTGTGACGGATTTAACAATGCGTTGAAATTTATCTGTGAAACCAAAGATTTCAGTGCTGTTTTTAGCTTTAATTCATCAAAACTTTGTAGCAAGAAGTTTAATTTTTCTTCATTTGAAAGGATTCAGTATTCAGAATTAGGGTTTGAATAAATTTTGTATGGATGTTGTTGATATCAATTGTGAACTAAGGTTGAAAACTTAATAAAGTCTAGTGAGCTAATCAATTGACTAACACTGCTTAACAGCGCTTCAAAATCTTTAATGTATCAAGTCAAGTCTCCAAGTCTAAAGTTCGGAATAATGTTGCCTAACAATCCGTTAGTTGCGCCGGTAAAACTACTGATTAAAGACTCAATTGAGTTCAATTGGTCACTCAAATATTGTCTTTTCTGTTCGTCCGTGGCTTGTTTTTGATACTCAGAACGAATGTAATTAATAATATTGTTAAAGATTGAATAAATGAAGGCATTTCCATTAGTATTTGCAACAGTCACACCATCAATATTCAGTGGCTGAGTTAAATTATATAGTCAGTCAAAAATAACAAGTTGCACAATTTGGTCATTAGTTTTCCCTGTGGCAAGAAGGTTGTGAAATTTATTTTTTTCTACAGCCAGTTGTCCTGAGTAAAGAATTCTATCTAATTGATTCTCAGTAATTATTTTTGATAACTGAGTAGATAAAACAGCATCTTTAATTTGTTTAATTAAAACTCCAATTGAGTTATTTTGAGTAATATCTTCAACAGCGTTTGAGTCAACTGACCCAACTAGTAACGGTAAAGATGTTGAGTTTTTATAAACACTGTCAATTTTTGCTCAACCATTGTCACCAATTTTTGCATTAATTGTTAAATTGTTCTTAATTAAAAAATCACTTAACTGTTCAATGGTTAATTCAGAAGACTGGTTTGAAAATAGTGCTTTTTGTCAAATCTCTTGACCATTTACATTTTTTAGTTCCAGAATAATGTATTTTGTTGCACCACTTTTTGAAGGTGCTTTTGTAATTCCGTATTGCACATTAATAGTGTTTGTTTTTTCCGAAGTCAGTGTCACTATCTTTGCTGCTCTTTGATAAGGAATTTTAGTTTCTGGATAGTAGTCAGTGTAATTTTCAAACAACACATTAACATCTAAATAAGCGGGATCTGGAGTATATCCACGATAAATGTATGTGATGATTGAAGATGCATAAATTGAAGGTAATTTGTAAATTCTATCTTTTTTAGATTCATCTTTTACCAATAAGTATTCATCTAAATTTTGAGGATTAATTGATGAGTTTAAAATTGAAGGATTTGATTGTTCATTAAACATTTTTCCAACATTTTGTTTAACTCCATCCACAACCATGTTACGATCACCGGTATTAATAAAGTGGAAAACTGTCTTTGTATTTTCTTCATCATTAATATTATCGACAGTGATAGTTTTTCTTAATCCAACATTTTCTAGGCCTGCCTTAGAAATAACCTCATCAATAATGCTGTTTTGAGCAATTTTGCTTGCTCCTGAACTTATGTTGTTTCTTTTTTGCTGCAAAATAGATGTGTCTGAAATATTCTTAAATCACTGATTTTTAGCAAGTGTGGTCCAGTTATCGTCATAGCCTTCTATTTCGCGGATTGTGTCTTTTGTTAAAGAAGTAGGTTGATTATTTTTCGTTGCAAGTTTGATAGTAGTATCTTCTGGCGAAATGTTTTCTAAAACTGAGTTTCAAGAACCAAAAGAATTGTTACCTATTGATCTTCTCGTACTAATATTTTTTACTCAATAGCTAAATTCTTTAATATCTTTAGGAAGCTGTTTGTTATTTTGATTGTAAATTTGGCTTATGTAAGTTAAATATGTTCCGGTTCAATTTGATTTTGATTCTTGCTCATTGTAGTCTCAATTTAGCTTGTAATTACGACGAATAAATTCAGTCTTCTTTTCAACTGTTTGAACTCAATCTGTTGGAATTGTATATTCATCATTACTTGAAAAAGTTTTCGTTGCATTTTTGTTGAATTCTAAAATTGTTAAATTATTGTCTAAAAAATAATTTGTTAAGCTGAAAGTATCATTTAACACAGCGTTAGGATTAATATCTCTTTTTGTTACATCATCTTTATTTTTAAAACTTAAATCTTTTGCACTATTACTAAAGTATCAACGACCATTATTTTCAACAAAACCTAATGATTTTAAAACATTGCTTCCACTAATAACTAGCACATTTTCAGTCAAGTCTCAAGTTTGATATTGTGATATATCGAAAGTAGCTTCTTGTGTAAAAGGATTAATAAATAAATCACCAGGGTTAACTAGATAGTCGTCTTTTTTAACATAGTCGTCACCGGAAGTGTTTATTACTTTGGCAATATCACTTAATTTAAAAGGTTTAATGAATTTGAATTGAGTATTTTTATCAATTGTTGTTTTGCTTTTTTGCAAGACATATTCGTTATCAACAACTTTGTATAAGTTAGCAACTTCGTTATCTAAAAATTTGATTTTGTTGTTTTCAAAATCAAAAACCACATTTCTGTTACCCCTTAAAGAATTTCAAAATCAGGTTTGAAAGCTTTCGGTATCAACATATGAACCTTTATCATTTGAGTTTTTAGTTAATTTTTCAAGTGGTAAGTAGTTCATATATTCAGTCGGGATGTTTAAATTACGTTCAACTGAATTGAAGCTTGTATTTTCTTCAGGAACATATATATCTGGTTGAGTGGTTGTATTACCATTATCATCAACTTGACTATATCCTTCATTAGGAGCAGTTCCTGAAGGGTTAACGTCTAAGTCAACAGTTAAATCTTGCTGTCTAGAAACTTGTGAGAAATTTTTAAGAGTAGTTGTATAACTTTTTTTAACGTCAAATAGAAGTGTAAAAATTCCACAAGTTATAAACATTAGAATTGTCAAACCTATGACTGTAATCTTGTTCTTAGAAAGTGATTTAAAAACCTCTTTTAACAAACGAATCATGTCTACCTCTTTTGGTGTTTATTATTAATAAATAATAATATTTTAGCAAAATTCAAAAAAATGCAAAAAAATAGAGTTTTTTGAAACTCTATCTAAAATTATTATTTTTCTTTGCTAATGACTGCTCAAGGACGAGGATAAGACTCAGGGGCTGAATTTTTTTTATACACTTTCACCAAGTTGTTTTCACGGGTGTTTTCAAAGTAAAAAGTGTTGATTTCAGTGTTTATTTTCAGTGTTTTTATTATTTTTTCTGAATCTTGTAGTTCTTGATTAATATTTTTACTTTTAATAAAAACTTGTTGTGAACCTATTTTTCCTAACTGACAGCTTATTTCTAAAAGTTTCTTTAATTCTGTAACTGCGCGTGCTGTTACTAAATCAAAATATTCCTTTTTGTCTTTTACGTCTTCGGCGCGTTTGGTTATTATTTCAATATTTAGATTTAATTTCTGTGATACTTCCTTTAAAAACAAACATCGTTTTTGCATCGGCTCGATTACGCTCAATTTTACTTTATCTTTATTTACTATTAAGTAAGGTACACTAGGAAAACCAGCTCCTGCACCAATATCTGCAAGAGTATAAACTTTATTTTCAGATAAGTCGAAAGCTTTTTCAAGCAGTAAAATTGATTCAATCAAGCCTTCTTTGACTAGTCTTTCATCGGTGAAACCAGTTAAATTCATAACTTGATTTTTTTCTTCAATCATTTCATAATATTGATAAAGTTTATCAATTTGATCGTTGCTTAAGTTGGGTAAATAATTAAGAAAAATCTTCGAAGTTTCCTGTTTTGAAAGCATTATAAATTCCTGTTATTGATTTTCTTTCAATGTTTGATTTTATAACATGAGCCAATAAGAAACCAAGCGAAAGAATTTTGATTTTTTTGAATTTTTTTAAGTGTTCTGTTGCTAGCGAATTAGTGATGATAACTTCGCTAATAACATCATCATTTTCAAACATTTCAAAACCTTTTGAAAATATTCCGTGAGTAGCAGCAACTATAACTTGTTTTGCGCCATTTTCTCTTAAAACATGGGCTGCTTTGATGATTGTTCCGCCTGTATCAATAATGTCATCGATGATAACAACATTCTTGTTATTAACATCTCCTAAAACTCCCATTACTTCACTCACATTTGGAGCAGTTCTTCTTTTGTCAACAATTGCAATTTGCACATCATGAGAAATAATTTCTGACAACTGACGTGCACGAACAGCACCACCATGATCAGGGCTAGTAACAGTAAATTTATGCTCGCGTTTTCTTAGTTCTTCAGCAAAAATTAATTGTCCTTTTAAATCATCTAGAGGAATATCAAAAAAACCTTGAATCGATGAGTTGTGCAAGTCAACAGTAATAAGTTTTGTGACTCCAGCAGTTTGTAATAAATCGGCCATTAACTTGGCACTGATTGGTTGTCTTCCGTCTACTTTTCTATCTTGACGTGCATAGCCATAGTAAGTCATAACAACATTAATAGTTTTTGCACTTGCTCTCTTTAGCGAGTCAATAAAAATCAAAATATCCATGTAGTTATCGTTAACTGGTGAACCAGTATTACAAATAACGTAAGTGTTTAAATTTCTTACTGTTATTTCACTAGAAATCATTCTTTCGCCATCGCTAAAGACAGTTTTTTTTGGCTTTTGAACCTCAATATTTAAAATTTGTCCAATTTCTTGAGCTAATTCTCAAGAATTATCCATCCCGAAAATAATTGAATCTTTATATATTTTTTCCATTCTTGAACCTTAAGTAATTAATATTTATTTTAACTATTTAAATTTTAATATATTGCTTTGCATTTTCAATCTCTTGAGAGACAAAAAGTAAGTAAAAAGATACAAAAAATGCAGTCAATGACTGCTTTTGAAATATTACTCGAAGATTTTTTGAATCTCTTGTTCAGATAATAATTGAACTTTTCCCTGGCTGAAAATTGTGCCATTTTTTATAGCGATATAATGTTTGAAATATTTTTTAACAAGACTGATATCGTGCATTATTGCCACTATAGTTATATTTTGTTCGCTATGTAATTTTTGCAATTTTTCAACAAAAAGATCACTCATTTTTATATCTAAATTATTTGTCGGTTCATCAATTAAAAAAAGATCTTTTTTCTTTAAAAATAGCTTTGCTAGTTGCAGTCTTTGCTTTTGTCCGCCACTCAATTTAGCAATGGGCTCATATTTTTTGTCTGCTAAATTCAATTCTTTTAAAATTGAATTTATTTTATCAAACCTTTTAGCAGTCAGAAAACTGAAAAAGTACTCACGAGCAATACTTTTTAGCACAGTATCATTTTCGATCAGAATATTTTCTTGTGAAAAATAAGCAATATTTTTTAGCATGTTTTTGCGTTGCTTTTTAGTCATTTTATAAATTGAAATATTTTCAAATTCTATATCTCCACTTACTGACTTTAATTCTTTGAAAATAGCATTTAAAAAAGTGCTTTTTCCTGCTCCTGAAGGTCCAATAATTGCTAAAAAATCACTTTTTTGAATTTCTGTATTTATGTTGTGGAGTTGTGCTGACTTTGAACTAGTATAAGATCCTGAAAAATTAATAAATTTAATCACGTTATTTAATTCCATATTTTCTAATTATACAAGCAATAAAAAATGCCGCCTAAGCGACACATCATTTCATGAATTTTAATTAAGCTGTAAGTCCATATTTTTTCAATGTTCTTGCAGTTTTTGCAGTAACACGATATGTTTTCTTTTGCCCATTTTCTAAGACAGTAACTTTTTGTAAGTTTAGATCAAATCTTCTTTTTGTAGCGTTTAGAGCGTGTGATCTTTTGTTACCGCTTAGAGCTTTTTTACCGGTTAATTGATCTTTTCCTGGCATTTAAAACTCCTTTACGTATAGATTATTCGAATAATATGTATTATTTTAACACAAAAAGGCACTTGTTTTTGTTTTTGAGTCTTTAGGAAGCTTGTTAGGTTATACCTAACAGAAAAAAGGAGGTGTGGTATAATTCTCAAATATGAAAACAATAGACATCAAAGAACAAATCACTGGAATTGTATCAAGAGTTGTAGGAGTTATAGGCTTTTCGTCGCTTAATTTTGATGAACCTGCAACTACATTAGAAAATGATTTTGACAAAGGAATTGAAATCAACATTAACGAAAATCAAGTAAGCATCAAAATTGCTTTGATAATTCTTTCAAGCGTTAGTGTAAAAGGACTAGCGGATGAAATTAGTCAAAGAATTATCTATCGATTAGAAAAACAAAAAATGAGCTTGCAAAATTTGAATATTTTTATTAGAGGTATTGAATAATGAAGACTATTAACGGAAAAGATTGAAAGTATGCAGTTATATCCGCGGCAAACAATTTAAGTAACAATAAAAACCAAGTAGACGCATTGAATGTTTTCCCTGTTCCTGATGGAGACACTGGAACCAACATGAATGCAACAATCCAAGAAGCGCGAAACGCCTTGATGCAAATAGATGATAGTCAGTGCCAAGAACTTAGTTACGTTGCTAACTTAGTTGCACAAAATATGCTTATGGGTGCTAGAGGAAACTCGGGAGTCATTCTTTCACAAATATTTAGAGGTTTTGCTAACGAATTTAAAAATAAAAAACAAGCCACAGCATCAGAAGTTGTTCAAGCATTTAAATCAGCAAAAGAAACAGCATACAAAGCTGTTTTAAAACCTGTTGAAGGAACAATTTTGACAGTTATTCGTGAAACTAGCGAACAACTTGCTAAAAATGTTTTGGCTTCGGCCGAAATTTCTAATGTCTTTAGCAAAGCTTATGAATACGCTCGTCAAAGTTGTGATAAAACCCCTAAACTATTACCAATTTTAAAAGAAGTTGGAGTTGTTGACTCAGGAGGAGAAGGTCTAGTTAAGATTTTTGAAGGTATTTCAGCATACTTATCTGGAAATCCTGTTGAAGAGAAAGAAAGCACTGACAGCATTAATAAATTTATCAATGACAATGAAGTTTTTGATGGTGAATTTGGTTACTGTACTGAATTTATTGTTGAATTACAAAAACCACATAGTTTCGATAAAAATTACTTGGTTAAAAAATTAGAAAAACATGGAAATTCAATTGTTGTCGTTCAAGATGACTCATATTTAAAAGTCCACGTTCATGCAATTAAACCTGGAAATATTTTAAATTCAGTGCAATCATTGGGTGAGTTTATTAAAATCAAGATTGAAAACATGACTCAACAAGCAAACAAGTCAAAAGAAAATGCTGAAAAAGCCAAAAAAACAACTGAAGATAATGAAAAAATCCAAGTTAAATGTGGATTAATTTCATGCAACTCTGGTGAAGGTATTACAAATTTAATCAAAGAATATGGAGCACACATTGTAATTGAAGGAGGACAAACTAACAACCCTTCAATCCAAGATATTCTTAAAGCAATAGAAAAAATTCATGCTAAAACTGTCTTCATTCTTCCAAATAATTTAAACATCATTCTTTCAGCACAACAAGCTTCGCAAATTAGTGGTAAGAAAAATATTGTTATTATTCCAACTAAAAACCAAATGGAAGGACTTGCTGCTGCCTTAAACTTTAATGAAGATTCTAGTGCTAAAGATAATGAAGAAAATATGAAAGATGCAGTTCGTTCAGTAAAAACCGCTGAAGTTACTTATGCTGTAAAAGACACTAAATTGAATGGTGTTAAGATTAAAAAAGGTTCATATCTTGCAATTTCAAAGGGCAAAGTAGTTTCAACTCATAAAACGCATAATCAAGCTGCTATTAGTCTTTTTGACTCAATGATTGATGATGATAGCGAAATTGTTAACATTTTCTACGGTCAGGAAGCAAGTGAAGCTGACGCACAAGAATTAAAAAATTACATTCAAACTAATTATGAAATCGAAGTTGAAATCAATGCTGGTGGACAGGCACTTTACCCTTACTACATTAGTGTTGAATAATAAATATGAAAAAAATAGTTTTTGATATTTTAAACAATGATAATGGAAGTTTAGAAGCTTTGAAAGCAGCAAATTCTTTTGCTAATGCGAATCCGCAATTTAAATTAGTTCTATTTGGTGATGAAACAATTTTGAAACAATTAAACAAACCTTTAGCAACAAACATTGAGTTTCATCACTCGCCAATCTTGTTAGAAAAAAGCGATAACCTTCGCGATGTTATTAAAAAGCCTTCATCAATGTTGGATGCCATTAATTACTTAAATAACAGTGATGCACAAGCATTGTTAAGCAGCGGGGATTCCGGTTCGTATTTGGCAATGGCTATGCTAAAAATCAAGAGGCTTCCTAATGTTTCTAGACCCGCTTTTATGCCAATGATACCAAAAGCAATTGACGGGCACTGATTGTTGCTTGATGTTGGTGCAAATTTAGACACAAAACCTGAATATTTGACTCAGTGAGCAAGTGTATCCTCTGAATTTAGTAAAGTACTTTTTAACAACAATAAAGTTCGTGTAGGAATATTGAACATTGGTTCTGAAGACTATAAAGGACCACAATGAGCTAAAGAAGCAAATCAACAAATTAAAACGCTCGAAAAATTAAATTATGAATATGTTGGTTTCGTGGAACCAAAAGATTTATTCAAGGATATTTGTGATGTTGTTATAGTTGATGGTTATGCAGGAAACATGGTTTTGAAAACTATGGAAACAAGTTTTTTAACATTTGGAAGATTGCTAAAAAAAGAAATTACAAAAAACTTTTTCACTAAAATTGGTGCTTTAATTTTGCGTAAACCGTTTTACAAAATCAAAGAAAAATTTGATTATCGGAACGTTGGTTCAGCCTTCATTGTTGGTCTTGATAAGATAGTTTTAAAGTCACACGGAGCGAGTGATGAAAAAGCTTTTTTAGGTGCTTTAAATCAAATTAAATTAGCCTTGGAAAATGACGTGGTAAATAAAATTAAACAAACCATGGAGCAAAATGAATAATTGAACTTTTGAAGAATTTAAAACTAAGGTATCAAATTTGTTGAGTAATTTTGATATTGATGCTAATAAAGTCAAAAATTGAGACAATTTCGTAATATCTTTTACTCATAGCACTTTTGCAAATGAAAATCAATTAAAGCAATCATATGAATACCACGAGTTTTTGGGCGATGCAGTATTACAACTAAAAGTTACTGAGTATATATTCAATCATTTTCAGAGTTTGACTGAAGGAAAAGCAACAACACTTAGAGCTGCCACAGTCAAAACTAATTTCATTGCCGAAATAAGTCACGAGTTAAAATTGTTTGATTTATTGCGTGTCTCAAAAGGAGCAACAGGATTAAAAGATTCTAAGAAAGCTAATGCTGACCTTTTTGAGTCTTTAATCGCTGCAATTTACTTAGAAATCGGATTTGATGGTGTAGAAAAAGTTTTACAAAAAACTATTTATCCTGCTCTTGATAAATTAGTTAAAAAAGAAAATAAAGATCCTAAGTCACTTTTTCAAGAATATATGCAATCTGCTGAGAAAACTATTCACTATGAAACTCTTGCCAATGAGAATGGTTTTATTTCGAAAGTTTTTTGCAATAAAACTGTCTATGGAACGGGTGAAGGTAAGAGTAAAAAAGAAGCTGAAGAAAATGCTGCTCTTCACGCTTTAGAAAGTTTAGGAGTTTAATATGAAATTAATCGAAGTACAAGCACATGGATTTAAATCTTTTGCTGATCGTGTAACTCTAAAATTTGACGGAGGAATTGTTGCTATTGTTGGGCCAAATGGTTCAGGAAAAAGTAATATTAATGATGCTATTCGTTGAGTTCTTGGAGAAACTAGCTCAAAAGCATTACGTGGTGACACAATGAGTGATGTTATTTTTGCTGGTTCTGAGAGTCAAGAACCAATGGAAAGAGCAGAAGTTATTTTAACTTTTGACAACAGTGATAGAGCAGTAAATATTCCACACGATGTCTTCACTATTAGCCGTGTTCTTAACCGTGGAAAAGGTTCAAACGAGTACTACATCAATGGCGAACTAGCAAGAATGAAAGATATTAAAGAGATTGCAATGCAATCTGGTATTTCTAAATCTTCGCTAGCTATTATTAGCCAAGGAACTATTAGCGATGTTGCTGAAGCTACTCCTGAAAGACGAAGAGAATTCTTTGAAGAAGCGGCTGGAACCAGCATGTATAAAACAAGAAAAAAAGAAGCACTAAGTAAGCTTCAAAAGACTGAGGAATCACTGAATGTTATTGCAGCTAAAGTTCAAGAATTAGATAAGCAACTTACTCCACTAAAAAGACAAGCTTCAAAAGCTGAAGAATACATTGAAAAAAGCAACCAATTGAAAGATGTAGAAATCAGTCTTTTAGTTCACGAAATTGACCAAGCACAAAACAAAAATTCAAAAATTCAAAATGAAAATGGAGCAGGTGAAGAAGTTCTTAAACAATTAAGTGACGAAATTAAAGCTTTAGAAAATGAAGCAACAGTTGTCTCAAAAGAAAGAACCAATGTTGATTCCGAAGTTGAAAAATTGCGTTCAGAAATTGAAGAAATTAGTGAACAAATTGTTAATCTAAAACTTCGTGATGCAGGCACAAAACAACAACAAGAATGAATTCTTCAAGGAAAAATTAATGTTTCGAAAGAAGAAGAAATTTCAACACTAAAAGCAAGAATTGAAGAACTTAATGCTAGAATTATCAGCTTTAAACAATTAGAAAAAGATTACAAAGAAAAGTCACAAACAGAATCTTCACAAGCACTTAAATTTAGTGAAAACATATATGAAGTAAAAAACAAAAGATCTGTTGTTTACAAGCAAAGAAGTGATGTGCAAGCAAGAATTAGCAACCTTAAAGATATGAAAGATAATGGTCTAAACTTTGCTCGTGCAACAAAATTAATCTTAGACCACTCACATTTATTTAAAGGTTTTAAAGGAACAGTTGCTCAGCTGTTAGAAGTTCCATCTCAATATGCAACAGCTGTCGAAGTGGTTTTAGCTAATGCACTTCAAAACATTGTTGTTACTGATGACAAAACAGCTGTTGAAGCAATTGAATTCTTGAAGAAAAACAAAGGTGGAAGAACATCATTTATCCCCCTTGCTTCAATTAGTGAAAGAAGTATTCGTGAAGACCATATAAGAGTTGCAAAAACACACCCTGGATTTGTGGGAGTTCTTGCGGATTTTATTAACACTAAACCTGAATTTGATAAATTAAAACGCTTTCTAATGGGACACATCATCCTTGCTAATAACATTGATGAAGCAACAAAAATTTCACAAGTTCTTGAAAAAAGATACATGATTGTTACTCTTGAAGGAGATATCATTCGTATTGGTGGGGTTATTACTGGAGGACAAGCACCACAAACTAACAACGTTTTCCAATTAGATGAAAATATCAAAAAACTTGAAGACTTACTACCAAATATTGAAGAAGAAATTACGCGTTTCGAGACTGAAGTACAAGAATTAGAATTACAGTACAACAAACATACTAGTGCTGCTCGCGAATTAATGATTGAAGCAGTTAAAATCAATGAAAACGTGTTAAAAGACACAAAAGAATTTGATGAATTAACAGTTCGTTATGAAGCACTAGCAAAAGAGAAAATACAACTGAATGAAAATATCAATTTCGTTGAGTCAATAGAAATTTTAGCTAGTCAAAAAAGC
This sequence comes from Mycoplasma sp. 3392, assembly GCF_053851755.1. Taxonomy (NCBI): domain Bacteria; kingdom Bacillati; phylum Mycoplasmatota; class Mollicutes; order Mycoplasmatales; family Mycoplasmataceae; genus Mycoplasma; species Mycoplasma sp. 3392. Next base: position 245,593 of record NZ_JBSQBF010000001.1, on the reverse strand, counting down.
GCAAAAGAAGCACTTTTAGAAACTACAAAGCAGCACCAAAATGCTGTTAATGCACGTTTAAATCTAATTATTGATAAGAAAACAAAATTAGACAGCAAATATCGTTTTGAAAGCGAGCAATTTAACCGTGTTTCGATTGAAAAAACAAGAAACGAAGCAATTATTCAACAAGCTGCAAGACGTTTAAGTGAACAATATTCTTTAACATTTGAAGTTGCTAAAGAAGAATACTACAACCCAGAAATTGACTATTCAGTATCTAAGAAAATTGTTCTTCAACTACAACAAGAAATCAAAGAGCTAGGTAATGTTAACCTTCAAGCAATCGAGCAAGTAAAAGAAGTTCAAGAACGTTATGACATTCACAAGAAAACTGAAGATGAACTAACTGAAGCAGTAAACAAAATTAATCAAGCTATTGACGAAATGGACAAAATGATCATTGCTAAGATTAAGAACACCGTCAACTTGGTCAATAATGAGTTCAAGTATGTTTTTAACAAGATGTTTGGTGGGGGTATGGCTGAAATTCGTTTTACTGAACCCGATAACCTTCTAGATTCAGGCTTAGACATCATTGCTCAACCACCAGGAAAATCAATCAAAAATTTAAAACTATTTTCAGGGGGAGAAAAAGCGCTAATTGCAATTTCTCTATTATTCTCTATCCTTAAAGCTAAACCGCTGCCACTATGTATTTTGGATGAGGTTGAAGCTGCTCTTGATGAAGCTAACGTTATTCGTTTTGCTGAATTCTTGCACAAACTGAAAGCAGATACTCAATTTATAGTTATTACTCACCGTCAAGGAACAATGGAAAGAGTAGATAGACTGTATGGAGCAACAATGCAAAACCGTGGAATTACTACATTCTTGTCGGTGGCTTTAGAAAAAGCGAAAGAATTAGTTGATGAAGAAAGGAAATAATAATGTCAAAATACGATGCCAATAAACTTAAAATTGACTTCTATGAAGAAATAAACAAAGAGTGAATGGAAAAAACTCAAATCAAGCCTGATCGTACATCTGCCGGTTCATTTGTTGACATCTACGACAAAGTTGAAGAACAGCTAAAAGAGTTATTTTTTAACTGAAAAAATGACGAAAAATCAGTTCCAAATGACTCTAAAATTCAAAATTTTGTTAAGTTTTTTAAAATGTCTTTAGATTGAAACAAGCGTCAAGAACTAGGAATAAAACCAATCTTACCTTTACTTGCTGAAATTGAAAAATTGCACTCATTTAAAGATGTTTTTGAGAATTATCGTTTACTTGTTCTAAAAGGATTGTATGTTCCGGTTGAATTTGATGTAGAAGCAGATTTCAAAAATTCGAAAAAACAAGTTCTATTTGTTTTTCCAAACAGCTTGATTTTAGGTTCAACTAAACCTTACCAAGAAGAAGAAAGAAAAACTAAACTATTAGATGCATATGAAAAAATGGCTATTAAATTGCTTGCTTTTGTTGGCAAAAGCGAACAAGATGCAAAACAAATGGTACAAAAAGCCTTTGCTTTCGACAAAACTTTATTACCTTTATCAATAGAGCCTGAATACGCAGCTGTTTACACTAATTTTTACAATCCAACCACACTTGAAGAGCTTAAAACTAAATCTTCAAAAGTTAATTTAGCTCAGTTAATTGAACAAACAATTAACAAAAAACCTGAAATGGTTGTTGTTGGATATCCTAAGTTTGTAAATGAAATTGATACATTGTTATCTGATGATAATTTTGAAAATTACAAAGCAAGATTATACATCGCAACATTAGTAAGTTACTCAGCTTATCTTTCTGATGAATTAAGAATTATTGCTGGTGAATTCAGAAGAGCATTTACCGGTTCAAAAGAAGCTGAAAGTCAAGAAAGAATTGCATTACTAAGTTCTTTATCATTCTTCAAAATGCCAGTAGGAACTTACTATGGTTTGCATTTCTTTGGTCCTGAAGCCAAAGCTGACGTTGAGCACTTAACAAAAAGCATGATTGAAATTTACAAAAAACGTCTAGCAAAAAACACTTGATTGTCAAAAGATACAATCAATATGGCACTAAAAAAATTAGATACTATGGAAGTGTCAATTGGGTATCCTGATGAAATTGAATCTTACTATGATTTAATGAAAACTAAAACATATGAAGAGGGTTCAAACTTACTGGAAAACGTTTTAAATTTTGTTGAACTTAAAACAGCGTGAGTATTAAATAATGTAGATAAAGATTCAAACAACAAACTATGATCAATGTCTCCTAGTGAAGTTAATGCTTATTTCAGTCCGACTCAAAATAAAATTGTTTTTCCAGCCGCTATTTTACAAGCTCCTTTCTATTCACTAGAACAAACTAGTTCACAAAATTTTGGTGGAATTGGTGTTGTTATTGCTCACGAAATTAGCCATGCCTTTGATAATAATGGTGCAAATTTCGACGAAAATGGAAACATGGTAAATTGATGAACTGATGAAGATAGAAAAAACTTTGAACAAAAGGCACAGGGAATCATTGCTCAATTTGATGGTGTTGAAACTTTTGCAGGTAAATGTAATGGAAAACTAGTTGTCAGTGAAAACATTGCTGATAATGGTGGAGTTGCTTGTGCATATGAAGCAGCTAAATTAAAAAAAGATTTTAATGCTAAAGAGTTTATGATTAATTATGCAACTATTTGAAGAGCAAAATATTTACTGGAAACTGCTAAAAACTTGCTTCAAACCGATGTTCATGCTCCTACAAAATTAAGAGCAAATATACAACTTGCAAACATGGATGATTTTTACAAAGAATTCGATATTACTGAAGACGATCCAATGTATATGTCTCCAGAAAAAAGAGTCAACATTTGATAATTAGCGAGATAGCCTTTAGGGGCTATTTTTCTTTATGAACAAAAAATTTCACAAAAAATTAAAATTGTGTATAATTATTAAAGCAATAGAAATGGGAGGGTAGCGAAGCGGCCAAACGCGGGTGGCTGTAACCCACTTCCTTACGGTTCGGGGGTTCGAATCCCTCCCCTCCCACCATAAATTGCCCTTTAGCCAAGTGGAAAGGCAGCGGTTTTTGGTACCGCCATGCGTTAGTTCGAATCTAACAAGGGCAGCCATATCATTAACGTGATCAACACTCTCAAATGAGAGTGTTTTTTATTTCTTAATTTCTCAAAAGAAAAATAAAAAAATCACTCATAATGAGTGATAATTCTATCTTTCGACAATTAGAAAATCTTCTTTACTTGTATCAAGTTTAGCTTCTAAACCAACAGGTAAAATACTTAGTGGCATTGTGTGTCCAAAATCTAAATTGGCAATAACAGGAATGTTTTTCAACACATCAATGTTGTCGATAATTTCTTTGATTTCCTCAAGACTCAGTTTTGAACCGTTTTGCATTCTTCCGATCGTTAAAGCTTTAACGTTTTTAAATCATTTTGATTGTGTTAATGATACTAGCATTCTTTCAAATTCATCATAAGAATATGCCGAAACTGATTCAGTGAAGAAAATCATATCATCATTTAAGTCAGGTCAGTATTCCGTGTCTCTTATTAAGGCAATGGTTGATAAGTTACCACCAAATAATTTTCCCTGTGCTATTCCTGGATTAATAACAAATCTTTTCGTGTTTTGTTCAAAAACTCTGTTCTCTTGATCTAAAAATCACATATCGTCACTTCATTTGTCTGACTCTTTCATTTTGAATGGCTCGTCAGTTTCTAAAAACATTTCTTTAAATTGTTGTTTAATGAACTCTGAATTTTGAATCATTGCAAAACTACTAAAATGAGGACCGTAGAAGTTAATGTTTTGAGTTTTAGCATAAATTGACACAATTAAGGCAGTAATGTCACTGAATCCACACAAAGGTTTTGGATTATTTTTTATCAAACTTCAGTCCAAGTAAGGCAGTAATTGATTAGAATTGAACCCACCTATAACTGTTAAAATCAATTTAACATTTTTGTCTTGATAGGCTTCGTGAATGTCATTAACTCTACTTTCTATAGATGATGAAAAACGTCTTCCGTTTTCATAAACATTTTTACCAAAAGTTACTTTGAAGCCCATTTCTTCTAGTGCTTTTATAGCAAGGTCAGTGTTAGGTTTACCTATTAAATTAAGATTTCTTGAAGGGGCAATTACTCTGATTTCGTCGCCTTTATTTAAATTTCAGTACTTATTCATGTTTACCTCTCTTCAATTTTATTATTTTTACAAAAGAGTGGCTTTTTTTAGTGAACATAATTTTTAATTTTTGTCAGTAGCTTATGTCATAGCTAATAGTGTTAATTCTTCAAATTATAATTTCACTCAAAATATTGATTGCAAAAATGGCTGCCGTTGCTATTCACATAATTGCTGCCGCTTTAGATAAATGAGTTCCTCTTTCATTTAATAGATTAGAAATCTTGTAACCCATTATCATATTCTGACCAACTATTGCACTGTATGTAATAATATTTCTAAAGGCGTTTTCAAAGTAGAATAAGCTTAAACTAACTAAATCTTTTTTGACACTAGGCAAGACATATCTGAAATAAATTTTTGATTTTGACCAGCCTTGCATTTTTAAATTAGCAATAATCTCCTCATCGACATTGTCAATCATTTCCGCAAATTGTTTAGTGAATGAGCCCATCGAACATATTCCTAAAATGAAAATGATAAGTGTTGTTGCATCGTTGATAATAGGTTTAAAAATAAAGAAAATAATGATTTCTGGAATGAGTCTTAGTGATGCAATGAAAAACTTTGAGCAATAAACTGAGCCTGATTTCGAAAGTCTTGTTGTTGCAAAAGGTGCTAGTGCAAAAGAAAGAACGAGTGTTATTGTCAATGTCATCACTGCTAACATTAAGCTCTGTACTAACATCCCAAAATTACTTTCAAAAAAGTTTGGCTCTAAAACGTTTTCGAAAATATTTCAGTCAGGAGTAAAAATGTTTTTTAAAAAGTTAGAAAGTGTTGCTGAAGCAGTCATTTTCTGTAAGTTGATTGTAGCAAAAGATCATACAGCAATAGCTATACTGAAAATAAAAATCAGTGTTTTTATCAGTAATCTTCAGTCTCATTGCTTTGCTAATTGATTGTAATTGCGTGTTTTAATGTCTCTGGATTTAACTTCAAAAACATGTTTTTTAAGTACTAAATTAATTGCCTCTAATGCAATAACTACTAACAGCAGGATGCCTAATGGGATACCTAACTGACTCATGTTTTGCGTTAATTCGGTGCTGTGATAAATCAATTGACCAATCCCAGGAGCACCTAAAGCCGCAAGCAGTGATGCTCAACGCATGTTAGATTCAAAACTATATAAATAAAGAGACATGAACCTGTTAAATAATCTTGGCATAACTTCACTACAGTATGCTTTACTGTGGCTTTTTCCTTGTCGGCGAGCAATGTAATAAGGGGTTTTATCTAAGTTATCAATAGCTTCAATAAAATATTTGTGTAATCACAGCCAGCTAAATCATAAAAATATTAATATCAAGGCTAATTTGCTATAAAAAGAAAGATTGAAAAGAGTTATAAAAACAATTTCTGGAATACTTCTTAAAAATAAAACAAAGTAGCGAGCAAAGAATGAGACATATTTGTTGTTGTAATTTTTAGAACTTAACGAAGCAGAAATGATTGCTGCAACAAAACCTATGAATGTTCCGGCGAGTGCATATTGTAGGGTTGTTCCTAAATATTTAAAAGTTAACTTGACCAAATTTTGGTCAAAACCATTTAAGTCGGAAACATTTGAAAAGGTGAAAATTTTCTTCACATTTTCTCGGAATACAGAAAAACTATTGTAATTTAATGAGTAATTATTGAGTGAAAAAAGAAAGATAATAAATGCAAGAGCAATAAAAATGGCAATGTGGATTCAAAGCGGACGAATTTTTTTTGTGGTTTTGGCTTTTGGTGATTCTACATAGTAAAAAAATAATCGATAGACAAATTTTAAGTAGTTTTGTTTACTAGTTGTTTCATTTCGCTTAGACTGATGTTGGTTGTTGAGTCTCATAGAACTAGTTTTCCTTTTTGTAAAACAATAAGTTTAGTGAAATATTTTTTTACCATACTCAAATCATGAATATTCACCAGAATTGTAGTTTTATTTTTTTGATTGATTTCTTTTAGCATTGTTAAGACTTCATTAGATGTAGCATTATCCAAACTAGATGTTGGTTCATCAGCAAGAATTAATTTTGCATGTTGAATTAAAAGTTTTGCAATTTCAACTCTTTGTTGTTGCCCACCACTTAGATCACTAACACGATAGAATGCTTTATCAAGAATATCTAATTTATCTAAAGTTGAAAATATTTCAACCTTTTGCTTTCTTGATAATAAACTAAAAAAAGCCATGAAGGGATTTTTAAAATCCACAGCTGACTTTTTTACATTATTAAAAACGGTGTCTGTGTTTATCAAGTTTGCTTTCTGTGTCAAAAAACCAATACTTTTAATGAAGCTTTTTAGTTGTTTTTTAGAGAAAGAATTAAATGAGTTGCCGTTGATGAAAATGTCTCCTTCAGTAATTTGTACTGCTTTGACAAATGCTTTGAATAGAGTACTTTTACCAACACCAGAGTGACCGATTATTGCTATCATTTCGCCTTCATCGATACTGAAGTTTAAGTTTTGCAATATTGTTTGATTAGTATTTTGATACTTTAAGCTAACATTCTGGAACTCGATAAACTTGTTGTTTTTACTCATAACTTTTTACAGATGGCATGTCAGTGATTGTCTTAGTTGGATCGCTGGCTGCTAAATAAATATCAAATAATTTTTTATACAAGTCTGAATTCTTTGGATTCATGAAGTAGTTGTATCCTGTGAAGACTCCTAGTGTATTTTCTTCACCTTTGATTGAAGAAAGTGCTTTAGCAATTAGTTTTGCTTGTACTGGATTCAAGTTCTTTCTTCCTAAAATGATGTCATATGGAGCTGCCTCAGTCAATGTTAAAACACGAATTTTAGCATTAGCATCACTTGGTTTAAATTTAGAACCATCTGATTTTGTTCAGTTGAATGAACCTTCATCATCAAAAGCAATATTAAATCCATTTTTACCTAGTAAATCACTTGCATCACCTTGTTTAACTTTGTTGTTTTCTTTCAGTGTCAGAATTGTTTTGTTTACTTCTTCTGTAGTTTTACCAAAGTGTTTTGCAAGCAAGGCTACTTGGAATCTATATTTTCCAGCACTTTTTGTTTTTCCGACTACCAGACCATAACTCATAAATTTGTTAAAGTCTTTTGTGTCTCAAGCATCTTTAATTGCTTTTAATTGGGCATCATCTCCACTCATTAAGATTGCACCACGGTAGTAGAAAGTGAAGTCAGTTTTTGATTTGTCGTAGAAAATGTTGTAAACTGAACCATTTCACTTGTACTTAGGATTATTAGCATCTCAAGTGTAATATTCACCTAGATCACTATTAGCTAATTGAATTTGGTTTTCGTTTTCAGCTTGAATTCTTAGTGGGTCAGATTCAGAACCATCAGTATATCTTGCAGTATTATCACCAATTGTTCATGAGAATTTTCATGTTGCTGTTTGCCCCACCACAGGCAAGGTGTTTGTGTCAATATTGCTTTTATCTGATAGTGAATCTGCAAATTTAGCATAAGAAGCAACAAAAATGTCAGCATTTGCCTTGTTTGCTTTCAAGTCATCAATCCCCACTTCACCTTGAGAAACTTTGAATTTCACGTCTGGAAACTGTTTTGTTTCCTCATCAGCATTTTTTAACTTGTTAAATTCTTCTGTCAATTTTGAAACATAAGTTTTTTCTGCTTCTGTTCCTTGCCATCCGTCGTTGATTCAACTGACATTGATAGTAATGTCTTTGTCTCATTTGTCAATTTCAGTGTTGTCACACGCAGCTGAAACGGCACTAATTCCAGCTATTGAAGCAGCTAAAGGTAGTAGAGAAAAAATGGCCTTTTTGAATTTTGTCATTTTGCATTCCTTTAAAAATATTGATAAAAAAATTTACCTTTTCTCAAACAAGTTTTGCTAACAAGGAAATAAAAAACTCCCGTTGATAACAGGAGTGCAATACTTGTATAAAATTGAGAAACGAGCTACGCAGGTATTATCCTGATCAGCTATAGGTATAATCTCAGCCCTTTCGAGCACCCTTGTTTACTTAAATTATAATAAAAAGAAAATCTTTTTTGATTATATTGTTTGTAGCTAGAACAAAAGAAGGTAATTCTGTGTCTTTTTTCCAGTCTTTAGTGCTCTTTTGTCATTTTTACTATTTGCTCATAGATTTCTTGTCCTGAGTCTAAAAAGGCCGCGTGACCTGCACCTTTTAGAATTGTTAGTTCTTTATTTTGTTGGTAAGCAACTAAAGAAATTTCATATATGTTAGTAAAGTAATCTTTATCACCACTTACTATTTTGTAATTATCAACGCCAGCAAAAAGATTGAAATAGTTATTATATGTGTAGTCTAGATTTAAGATTTGGTTTTCTATCATTCATCCAAATTTTTTGTAGCGAGTTTGATCTTTATCAACCACACTAGTAGCATACATATTTGCACTTCTTTTCATTTGTTCCTGATATTTGTGACTCAGTAATAGATAGGATTCTATTGCATCTTCTGTTGTTTTAGGGATTAAAAATTTCAATCCGAACTCTTTTCTTGCTTTGGTTAGAACATAATGTGCTGGAGCAACTAATAATCCATATTTAGCATGTGTGTGTTTTAAACAATATAACGTACTCAAACAACCTAGCGAGTGTCCAACAATGTATAGTTCTTTGTCTGTTAAAACTTCTTTTATAAATGTCTTGGCTACTTCGAAATAGTGTTCTAAAGTCAAAGGCCGAGTGTTTCAACTACTTTTACCACATCCAGGCATATCTAAAGCAACAATATTGAAATCACGATTAGGAATTCTTTCAATTGAACGCATGATATTCAATGAATCGCCAAATCCGTGAATAAAAAGAACATAAGGTTTTGTGTCATCAATTTCAATGAAATAATTTATTTCTTCGTTACAAATATTGATTGTTTTATTCATAAAAATTCCTTTACTTACAATGTTTTAATTATTATAATTTTTTATATGGAAAACAATAAAAAAATCATTTTAACAATAATTGATGGACTAGGAATAAGAAAGGAAAAGCAAGGTAACGCTTTTGCTTTAGCTAAGCATCCTACTTTTGATAAATTACTAAGTGAGTATCCTAATTCGATCTTGCAAGCATCAGGAAAATTTGTTGGTTTGCCGGAAGGGCAAATTGGTAATAGTGAAGTAGGACATTTAAATATCGGTGCCGGGCGTATTGTCTACACAGGACTTTCTTTAATTAATAATCAAATAGAAACAGGAGAATTTAAAAATAATTCAGTCTTTTTGGATGTCATTGAATCAGTCAAAAAGACACAAAAAACACTGCATTTGATTGGTATGTTGAGTAATGGTGGAGTTCACTCACTTGACACACATTTGTTTGAATTAATGAAACTAGTACACCAAAAGGGTTTAAAAAACGTGTCTATTCATATTTTTGGAGATGGTCGTGACACAAAACCTCAGTCAATAAAAAATTCACTTGACACGCTAATAAAATTAAGTAATCAATTTGGTTATCCAATAAGTTCAATTAGTGGCCGTTTTTATGCAATGGATCGTGACAAAATGTTTGATCGCAACCAAAAGGCTTTTGATGCTTTAGTGGGTGAATGCAGTAATGCTTATGATGATGTAAATAGCTATATTCAGCAACAATATAGTAAAAATATTTATGATGAATTTTTTATTCCTGCACAAAACAGAAATGGAAAGTTCATACGTGATTCAGATTCAATAATTTTCTTTAACTTTAGACCAGATAGAGCAAGACAATTAACACATATGTTTATTGGTTCAGATCTTTACAATTACATTCCAAAGAATGCAGTAAAAATTGACAATTTTGTATCGATGATGAAATACGAAGGTTTGAATACTCAAATTGCATTTGAAGAAATGATAGTAAATTCTCCTTTAGGTGAAGTTTTAGCTAAGAACAAAATACAACAATTAAGACTAGCAGAAACTCAAAAATATGCACACGTTACTTTCTTTTTTGATGGTGGAAAAGACGTTGAATACCCACTAGAACAAAGAATTTTGGTTCCTTCATTAAAAGTGGAATCTTATGCTAATGCCCCACAAATGTCAGCTAAAGAAATCACAGATCGATTGTTGGAAAATGTAGAAAATACTGATTTTGTGGTTATGAATTATGCCAATCCTGATATGGTAGGACACACAGGGAACTTACAATCCACAATCAAAGCAATAGAAATTTTAGATACTCAATTTGCTAGAATTTTGGATTACGTTGAAAACAATAAAAATATCACTTGATTTATAACTGCAGATCACGGAAATGCTGAACTAACTGAAGACGAAAACAATAAACCAGCTACAAAGCACACTACTTTTCCTGTCATGTTTGTTACAAGTGACAAAAATATAAATCTTGGTAATGGATCACTATGCGATGTTGCTCCAACAATATTAAATTATTTAAATATAAAAGTTCCGATTGAGATGATTGGTAGAAATCTTATCAATTGCGAAAAGGAAGAAAAAAATAATGAATTATAATCTTATAACACTTTATGCTTTGGGTTGCATACTCATAATTCAAGGAATAAATTTTTATAAGCTACCAACCTGAAGAATGTTAGATTTATCAAAACGAAAAAGTTTTTGAGTTAGCAAACAAATAGCAAAAGCAAGCCTTATGAAGTTTTTATTGTTTACTTTTCTACTTTTGATCTTAGAAATTCCTTTGGTTTATTGAACTATTAAATTCTTTAATTCTGAAGAAAGCGAAATCTTAACAAATACTTTATTGATAATCTATATTTTGCTGTTTCCTTTATTCTGGTTTATTCTCTTGTTTATTTTTTTAAGAATGAACAGACTTATAAATAGAAATCACGTAATATCAAAAATAAATATCAATAATGTTAGAGATTTGAATGAAAAAATTTTAAACAAAGAAAATCCTAGTCTACCTTTTCTATTTAGAACAAATTGATCATGAGGAAAAAAACAAAAGACAATACAGCTAACAATGAATAATTTGCATTTTTCGATTCACTCACAACAAACAAAAGCCAAATTGTCAATTAGAACTTTCGACTTTTTTGTTTTAGTTTTCTATCAGCTAAATTATTATGAATGAAAAAGCGAGATAACAGCCCAGGAAAAACTAGAATTCCTTCTTTCTGTTTGTTATTCAAAATTAGAGGATGAGCAAAAAAACAAATTCTTAGAAATCTGTAATTTGTATTTCAAGTAAAATTCAGATCAAAAAGCATTTAGAAATCAATTGTGTCTAAATGCTTTTTTATTAACCAAATGGGGTTACGTAAATCTTTTTTATACAAGTTATTATTAAACTTACACTGCAAAAAAAAAAAAAAAAATCAGACACTTGCATAAGCGACGGTGTCTAATTTAATAAAATTATTTGACTGTTTTTTGAGCTATTTTTATAAAGTGCTGTGTGTAAAGTTTCAATCTCGCCTTATATGTTTGAACGTTAGGATTTGTTTGTCAAATTTCATTTGCTGAAACAATTTCTTTTTCAAAAACTTGGTCTAAAAATTTAGTAAAAATTTCTTTATTGTCTTCAGTTTGATTTTCTATTTCTTGACGATCTCTTTGCGCTAATTCGACATTTATACACATGTAATATGGTCTAATCTCAAATTGTTTCGATTGAACGTCTTGTTCATAAAACACTATGCATCCACTTGGTTCATTTTCAGCCAATGAGTTTAAAAATGATCTCATTAACTCTACAACTAATTGCGAACCTATGTAGTTGTTTTCTTCTTTTTTAAAGTCTCAGTCATTGTCGGGATAAATAGTTTTATCAAAAATTTCACTGCCACTTACAAAGAAAAATGAAGGATCAATGTAAAAATTGGTAAAGTTTTCTTTATCGTACTGACTAGCATTAGGCACAAATTCTTCAAGAGTTGTTCACTCAGGTTTTTTGTCAAATGCGTCTTTTCGATACAACTGAGTTCACACTGCGATCTCCGGGTTTTTATAAAGCAATACAAAATGATGTGGTTTATTAAATAATGGAATTAAGGCTTTGTTTATAAAAAACATATTGCTCCTTTTAAATAAAAAACCACAAGACACAACACTTCTCGATATGGCTGCTATGTTTCCATCCTGACCAGGTTACAAGGTTATCATTCTCATGGCTTCATAATTATACCACAACCAACATACAAGCTGTTTCACATGGACTTTTGTCACTATTTTTAATGTTATACTCTACCGGTAAAAAAGTACTCAAAATGAGTATTATTTGAGTCGGAAAATAAAAAAAGTATCACGCGATTATTTGTGATACTTAATGTTGTTTGTTATAGCAAAAGAACGATAAATTTGTTCAATTGCCATTACTCTAAAAAGTTGATGTGGAAAGGTCATAGGAGAAAAGTTTATTTTCTTGTCAAAATAGCTCTCATCCACTCCATTCGAGCCACCTATTATGTAGGTTATATTATCTTTCGATGTTACTATTTTTGCAAACTCCTCAGAACTATATTGTTTGCCTTGTAAACTAAAGTAATATATCTCACTATTCTTGGGAATTTTTGCCAAGATTGCTTCAGTCTCTTTTTTAATTTTCAATTCAATATTATCTTCTTTAACTTCTTTTATTTCAATCAAGTTAACAGTTGTAAAAAATTTTAACTTTTTTAAATAAGAGTCGTAAAGATTTTGAAAATCTCCAGTTAAAGAACCTACACAAATCAAATTAAGCTTCATTTTTCTTTCTCTTTTGGTCCATGTGGAACATTAACATTTGAATATCTGCTGGATTAATTCCACTTATTCTTGATGCTTGACCAATGGTTGTTGGTCTTACCCTTGATAATTTTTCTTTTGCTTCGTATGCCAAGTTTTCAACTTTAAAATAATCTATATCTTCAGGTATTTTTAATTCTTCTAGACGTTTCATTTTTGCTGCTTGAGTTTGTTGTTTTTCAATATATCCAAACAAACGCACATTGACAGTTAATTCGTTGATATAAGGGAAATTTCCAACAACATCATAAGGATCAACTTCTGGACGTGCCAATAGTTTTAAATAGCTAAGTCCATGTTCAACATTGTATTTTTTACCTAGTTCTGAAGTTGAACCTACAAACGTATTTTTAAGTTCTTGAATTTTATTCTCGATAAGCTGATATTTATTAACTATTTCTTTATATCTTTGTTCTGAAATCATTGAGTTTTCATAAGCGTATTTTGATAACCTTTGATCAACATTATCATTTCTTAGTAACAAGCGATACTCAGCACGAGAAGTTAACATACGGTAAGGTTCAGCTGTCCCCTTTGTGACCAAGTCATCAATAAGTACTCCAATGTATGAATCTGAACGATCCAGATATAAAGGTTCACGATTTTGAATGTAGTTAGCAGCATTTATTCCAGCTATTAGACCTTGCGCAGCTGCTTCTTCATAACCGCTAGTTCCATTAGGTTGGCCAGCACTAAAAAATCCTTGTATTAGTTTAGTCTCAAGATTTCTTTTTAGATCTAAAGGGTTAATTGCATCATATTCAATGGCATACCCATATTTTTGCACTCTAGCATCTTTTAGACCAGGTATTGTTCTAATCATTCTATCTTGTACATCAACTGGCATAGATGTTGAAAGTCCATTAATATACATAATGTCACCGCGATTAGTTTCGGGTTCGAAAAAGATGTGGTGTCCAATTTTTTCCGGAAAACGAACAATCTTATCTTCAAATGAAGGACAATATCTTGGTCCCGTTCCAACAATAAGTCCTGAATACATACTTGATTTGTCTAAATTTTCCAAAACGATTTTTTTTGTTTCCTCAGTAGTATGTGTCAGCCAACAAGATGTTTGCTTGTCTAACTTGATTCCACTTCTTGTTGAAAAACTTAATTCATTTTCTTCTAATTGTTCTTCTTCCACTTGACTAAAATCAATCGAATCTGTGTAAATACGACAAGGAGTTCCAGTTTTTAATCTTTGAATTCTGAAACCATATTTTGCTAAATTTTGACTCAAGTTAACATCAGTTCTTTGTCCGTCAGGACCTGATTGTTTAACATCATCTCCTTGCAAGATTCGACTATTCATGTAAACACCAGTAGTCATAACAGCAGCGTTTGCATAAAGAGCACCATGTTCTTGAGTTATTACACCTTTTAAAACACCATTGTCAACTACTAAGTCAGTTACTAAATCTTCAAACAAGGTTATATTAGGTTGATTTTGAATATCTTCTAAAATGATTTGGCAGTATTTATCTTTGTCAATTTGTGCCCGTAAGCTTCATACAGCAGGACCTTTTGATGTGTTAAGCATTTTGATTTGTATCATTGCCATATCAGCAAAATACCCTTGCATTCCTCCAAGGGCATCGATTTCTCTTGTTATTATTCCTTTTGCTGAACCACCAATTGAAGGATTACAAGGCATCATTGCCAATTTTGTTCTATCTAAAGAAATTAAAGCAACTTTTAGATTGCGTTTTGCCAACGCATAAGTTGCTTCAATTCCTGCATGACCGCCACCAATAACGATGGCATCAAACTTGTTATTCATTTTCTTTTTTGATTTCTGCCAAAATCTTTTCGATTCTTTGTGCTTTAGGTTCCACTGTATCTAAAGAAAAAATTAACTGTGGAACTTTGTAATATTTTCAACTTTGAGCTACGACACTTCTTATAAAAGGTGTCATTGCTTGCAATTTTTCATAGTATCTTTCTTTGTCTTTGAACAAAGTCACATACACTTTTGCATGTTGATCATCATTAGATAATACCACATCATTGATTGCAACATTTGTCACATCAAAGTCTTTAAGTTCTAGTAGAGCATTACTTACCAATTGAGTTAGCAATGACTCTTTTCTTTCGTGTTGTATTTTATTCATCTTCAACTAATACGTCCTCGTAAAATTTTAATGTATCATCTACTTTAATCATATCAAAATCTTTGATATGGGTACCGAATTCAAACCCATTATCAACGGTTTTTGCATCATTTTTTTCTTTTTTCAGTGAGTCAATTACACCTTTATAAACAACTTTATTATTTCTAATTACTTCGACTTTGGAATTTGCTTTTACTTGCCCTGATAACACTTTACATCCTGCTATGTTTCCAACTTTTGAGTAGTAGAAAATTTGTAAAATAATTGCTTCAGCAATTTGTTTTTCTTCATAGACAGGTTCTTTTAACCCTTTTAGTTTTGCTTCCAATTCATCAACAATCTTGTAAATAACATTATGTAATTTAACTTCTACACCTTTTTGATCTGCAAGAGATTTAACGCTTTCATTAATCGACACATTGAAACCATAAATAATTCCGTTACATGTTGAAGCAAGTGTTACGTCAGCTTTTGTTACATCCCCATTTGATGCTTGGATAATGTTTAAAGTTGCTTCATCATTTCCCAGTTTTGAAAGAGCGCTTTTAATTGCTTCAGCCACCCCTTGAACGTCAGTTTTAATAATTACGTTAACGATTTTTTTGTCACCATCAGCAACAACAACATTTTTTTCGCTTAATTCTTTTTGCTTATCTAAAAAAGCTTTTTCTTCAGCTAGTTTTTTAGCATATTTTTCGTCGCTCAGTCCAACAAATTTGTCCCCAGCTGAAGGGTTTTTGTTTAGTCCAGTAATAACACAAGGCATACCAGGGGTTGCTTTTTGAATTTCATTTCCTTCGCTGTCTGTCATTGAACGAATTTTTCCATATTGTGAACCAGCAACAATGAAATCACGAGTTAACAATGTACCATTTTCAACGATAACTGTTGCAACCACTCCCTTACCTTTATCTAAACGCGATTCAACTATTGTTCCAATTGCTTCACGGTCGAAATCAGCTTTTAATTCCAACATTTCGCTTAGAACAAAAATAGCATCAAACAATTCGTTAATTCCTTTACCCTGAAGAGCAGAACCATACACAAATTGAACATCTCCTCCTCATTCTTCAGAAACAACATCATTTTCAGAAAGTTGTGCTTTAACTTTTTCACCATCAGCATTTGACTTATCCATCTTGTTAACAAAAACAATCATTGGAACTCCAGCAGCTTTTGAGTGTGCTATCGCTTCTTTTGTCTGTGGTTTTACCCCGTCGTCTGCAGCAACAACTAAAACTACAATGTCTGTAACTTTAGCACCCCTTGAACGCATCTCAGTAAATGCTTCATGTCCTGGTGTGTCAAGGAAAGTGATTTTTGAATTGTTGTGTGTTACTTGGTATGCTCCAGTGTGTTGAGTAATTCCCCCAAATTCAGTTGAGATAACATTTGAGTTTCTAATTTTGTCAATCAGTGTGGTTTTCCCATGGTCAACGTGCCCCATTATTGTAACAACCGGTGGGCGTTGTGTAAGTTTAGCCCCTTCATGACTAATAACCAATGAGTCAACAACATTTTGGGCGTTAACATTTTCACTTTTGACAAAGTCATAGTCAAATTCTAAACATAGTTCAGCAATTTCTTCTTCAGTTAATGATGTGTTCAGCGTTTTAGCAATACCCTTTTTGAAAAAGTGCATAATAACATCATTTGGTTTGATTGATATTGACTGACTAAAGTCCGAAATAGTCATTGGTCCAGTAAAGTAAAAAACACCATCTTGCAACTTTATTTCAGCGTTTTTTAAATGACTTTTTACGTCTTCTAAATTTGATTTTCTTTTTGTTTTGCAAGCCATATTTTCACCTCTTCTTCTAGTTGTTTATAAATTTCTTGTTGAATGTTCATTCTAAAGGCGCGATTTAGGTATTTACGACTAAACATTGTATTAATAGTTTGTTCGTCGTTTAAACAATATCCTCCTCGACCTCCTAATTTATGTTCAGGATCAAAATGAAACGTATTATCTTTAAATTTGGCAAATCTTAACATTGAGTTTGCACTATATACTTTATTGTCAACGCAATTTTTGCGTAAAACTGTGTCTTTTTTCAATGTTAATCTCAGTCCTCGTCGTCTCAGTTAATGTTTTCAAGACCACTAGCTAAATCTTTGTCAACTTTAAAGTCTTTCATTTTGGTTTTGGTAATTTTTTCATAATCTTCAGAAGGTTGTTGTTTTTGTTTTGAGTAAACATCACTATCTTCTTTTTCATCTAGCACCATTGATTCTTCTTCATTTTGCATTTCATCTAGATAGTTTTTAATCATGTCGTCGCTAATGAAATCTGTGTTAGCATTCATTTCCATCAATGCTTTCTCAAAGTCATCATTTTGGTAGCTGTCCATTTCTGAGTGGAATTGAGCAATTTCAGACTCTCACATTTTGTCAATGTTGAAGTTTTCGAATTTTCTTTGTGATTTCTTTTGAACAGAAGCTTTAGTAGGAACACTAACTTTCAATCTGTGTCCTCTTTCAAGTTGTTCAACTTCTTCTTGTGTAATGTTCCCGTTTCACTCAAAATGAATTCCATTTTCAATAGCTATACTCTGTGAAATAACATTGATTTTTGACTTAGTTAATTCAACAGCCAAAATAACATTGTTTCCTTTTCTTCCGATTGCAAGGGTGTGTTGGCGATCTGGAACAATTACATCAAAAGCTTGCATTGTTTCAGTATCAAGTGATTCATTTCTAACAACATCAATAACTCTTGCTGGTGTCAAAGAATTAATGATGTATTTTTTAATGTCAGAACTTCAAGCAACGATTTCGACTTTTTCACCATTAAGTTTTGATTCAATACTTTGAACTCTATTTCCATCTGGTCCAATCATTGTTCCTACCGGATCAATGCTTGCATCTTGACCTACGGCCACACGCACTGAAATTTTCGATCTAATTCCGTATGTTCTAGCAATGTCCACGATTTCAACAATTCCTTGTGATAGTTCAGGAATTTCTTCACGTAGAATTTTTTCTAGGATTGCTCTTTCAGAACCAGAGATAATTACTTGTGCGTTCTTAGACTCTTCTAAAACATCAATAATTACAACATCCATAATAGTTCCTACTGGAACGTTGTGAATGTAATTTCCTGATTTAGGCATGAACGCTTCAGTCCCATCTTCCAAAACAAATAAGTAAGATTTGGATGTCTTGGTTTCCAATCTTGCTTTGATAATTTCACCAATTTTTGGGAAGTATTTACGATATACTGCTTGTTTTTCTCATTCACGAATGCTTTGTAAAAATAGTGAACGAATTTGAGTATAAGTTTTTCCTGAAAAACGATCAAAGTCAACTTCTTGACTCATAACATCATCAACTTGTGCATTCGGATTGATTAAACGAGCTTCAGACAGTGGAATTTCACAACTTGGTTCATAACCTTCTTCATCTTCACTCAAGTGACTTTTATCAACATTTGGAACAACGTATTTTGTGTGGTTGATTAACTTAAATTCTTTATTTTTTTGGTCGAAAATAAATTCAAGTTCTGCATCTGCATCAAAATTCTTTTCAAAAATCTTGGTAATACAGTCTTTTACCATTTCTTGAATTTCAGATTCAGGAATGTTTTTAATATTTGACAAATCCGATAATTTTGTATAAAAATTGTTTGACATAAGGTCTCCTATTTTTTAATATCTATAAACTTTTCAATGTTTGTAATGTTAGTTTTATCGATAAGAATTTTTTGCATTCTTCCTTTGTTATTTTTAATTGCTAATAATTGCATTTCTTTAATTTCAACTAATTTTACGACTATTTTATACTCATTAAGGTATGGCTTTGACAATGACAAAACTATTTTTTGGTCAACGTATTTTTCTAGGTCATCTTTTGTAATAGTTAAATTATTTCCGCTTGAAAAAATATCTAAAACAAAAGATTCTGAGTCAAAAGCATCAACAAAAGTATTGATTTGTGCACTTATTTCTTGAACCTGCTCAAAATCTGACACATTCAGCTCAATGTTTAGCACTTTTTGGCCCTCACGATTTTCTCAATATACTTTACTTACTACATTAACAAATTCTTGTTTTAATTTTTCTATCATTACCGCTCCTTAAAAGTGTAAAAAGGCCTGCCATTGCTGGCAGCCCTTTAAAAAATATTTTCAAAATTAGGCTTTATTATTATAACAAATTTAATTATGACTTTTTGCCAAAGGTTTCTTTCATCTGTCTATTAACATGAAAATCATTTGAATTCCATAAATTACTAGTGATGCTGATTGTCACACTGTAGCTATAACAATAGGTAAAATTGACTTGTTTTCAACTTGTAAAATGTGTATTTTTGAAGCTCAGAAAATGATTCAAAAAACGTTATTGAAAACAAAAAGCATGATCATATAAATACTTACACCACCAAAATCTCTATTTTTGAAGCTAAGAATAAGTTGTGGCATGAAAGCAAAGGTTGTAAACACTGGTACGATGGCACCTAGAATTGTTGAAACTGCTGTGTTTTTGATTGTAACATCAATTTTGTTAATTCTTTCATCGTTTAGAACACACAAGATAGTTATTGCAATTGAGGCTAAAACAAAAACTCCTAGAATTGTTGAAACATTAAACAACTTTGCTTTTGAATGTTTTTTCGACCCACTATGGTCGTATTGATAATAATATAAATAAAAAACTGTGAATGAATAAATAATGATTGAAATTAAGTTTGCTACAGCAGTCTGTAAAAGTGATCCTGGTAAAAATGTACCAAGAACTACTCAAGCAAATAAACCGAAATAAAAGATTCAAAATGAAACAAAACTAACATTTCCGGTTCTTTTCTCTTTTAAAAGTTTGATTAATTGGGGAACTCCTAATAAGACTGTAACAACTGCTGCAAATCAACCAAATACTTCACCGGCATTTATTAAGTGTTGATTTGTTGTCATACATAAAATTTTAACTTATTTTGGTTAAAAAACAACTTATTGAGTGTATATTTTAAAATAACAATATGAACTCAAAGGACAGAAAATGAAGATAGAAAAAAGTGCTGGTACATTGTGTGTTTTCTTGGCTAAAAAACCTAAGATTCTACTAGTCAAAAACAAAAATAAGGCCTGAGGATTTCCAAAAGGACATCTAGAAGGTAGTGAAAAAGCTTATCAAGCAGCAACAAGAGAAACTAAAGAAGAGGCAAATATTGATGCTAAATTAATAGAAAAATTTGCGATCAGCCAATACAACCTTCAACCAGATATTATGAAATTTGTGTACTGATTTGTAGCTACCAGCAACAGCAATAAAGCAAAAAGAAATCCAACTGAATCTTTGGCTGCTAAGTTTGTTTCTTTTAAAAAAGCCAAAAAAATGTTGACACACGAAACAGATAGAAAACATCTTCAAAATTTTGTTTCTTTGTTTGAAAATCAACGAATTGAATGAAATAAAAAAAGCGATATTGAATCGCTTCTTTGGGATTGAGAGACAAATTAGTCTTTTTGCAATCTAATCAAGGCATTAATGTAAATCTCTAAATCTTGTTTCATTTCGTCATATGTGAAGACTTCGTTTGGTGCATGCATTAGCTCCATTTTAGTAGTAGCACCAAAAGCAACACAATTTTCAAATGTTCTTGCATAAGTGCCGCCACCAATCGCTATTGGTTCTGCACCTTTATCATCTGTTAAGTCGCGATAAGTTTGAATTAGTGTTTGAATTAATCAAGAATCTTTAGGAATATATTTTGCATTTTTAGATCCGACCATTTTAAATTCACATTGATAATTATTTTTGTCTAAAAATTCAAGCAAGTCTTTTTGCACTTGATCAGCTTTGATAGTAGCGGGTACACGCATGTCAAAACCGATTGAAACATGGCCATTGGAAGTTCTTAAAAAAGCAGGATTTGATGTCAAAAGCCCGCTGTCATCTCGATAATTTTGAAAAATGTTCGACATTGAAAAATCACTATTTTGGAAGTTGTTGAACATGAATTTAAAAAAATCATTTTTTAGAGCTTGTGATTCGTTTTTAACTATTGCTTTAACGAATTTTAATATTGCATTGTCGCCCGCATAAGGAGTAGAACCATGTCCTGCCACACCCTTGACAATTAGCTCAGTATCACTTTTTAAAATAACATCCTTTTTGTCGAAATAATTAGCAATTTCTTTTGCTCTATTTGAATGTAGTTTTAAGGCGTCAGGAATTTGGTTGTAAACCTCACCTGCTTCAAGTACAAAATCATCATATTGGCTAAAAATTAAGTCATAATCAAAAATAAGCTTTTCAGCAAAAATAATAGGTCATTCACCATCTGGGGTATAACCTAGATCTGGTGCGCCAAAATCTTGTAAATAAAATTTCATGCTTTCCATTGTTGTTTCTTCACTCAGTCCAAAAATCACTCGTATTGAGTACTTTTTGTTCACCAAGTTATTGTCAAGTAAGTATTTTAGAGTATACAAAGTGATAATTGTTGGCCCTTTGTCATCTAAAGTTCCTCTTCCGAATATTTCATTTTCTTTTATTAGTGGCTTAAAGGCTTCACTTTCTCATTGACTATTGTCACCACTTGGAACAACATCAAGGTGACATAGGATGCCAATTAAAGTTTCACCATTACCAATTTGTGCATAACCATAACGATTTTTACTATCTTTGTGGGTTTGAAAACCAAAAGATTTTGATAAATTTAAAACATAATCTAAAACTTTATCAACTTCTTTACCAAAAGGGTATTGACTAGTTAAATCAGCCACTGAAATCGAAGGGATGGCGCACACGTTTGCAATGTGTTGCACCATTTCTTTGAATTCTTTTTCTGTTTGTTTGTAACGAATTATTTTGTTCACATCTAGACCTTTCTATCTATGTTGTTATAATTTTATTACAATTTGTAATAAAGGAGTTGACATGAAATACTTTGATGTCCATACACACCCATTTTTAGAATATTATGAGGATCCAGAGCAAGTAATTTCTTCGTGATTTAAAGAAAATATGAAATTAATGTTTTTTGTAGGAGTAGATGAACCTAGTTCAAAAGAAGTTGTGAAAATGATAGAAAAATTTGACAATCTTTGAGGCATAATCGGCATTCATCCAAACGAGTCACATGGTGCAATTGATGGTGAAATTATCGAAAAACTTTTAACTAAAAAAATTATTGCAATTGGTGAAATCGGTCTAGATTATCACTATGACAACACTCCATCAAAAGAAATACAATTAGAGTCTTTAAAAAGTCAGGTTGAAGTTGCGAGAAAACACAATTTGGTTGTTATGTTGCACATCCGCGATGCTATGGAAGATGCCATCCAATTTGTGTCCCAAGAGCAATATAAGGATTTAACTTTTGTGTTTCATTCGTACAGTGGAAATGCAGAAGAAACAGAAAAATTATTGAGACTAAACAATGTATATTTTTCAATTTCTGGAGTAGTAACTTTCAAAAATGCCAAGTCACTACAAGAAGCAGTAAAAATGATACCAATAGACAGAATTTTTACTGAAACTGACACACCTTATCTTGCACCAACTCCAATGCGCGGTAAAGATAACATTAGTCCTTACGTTATGTATACAACTAAATTTATAGCTGCTATGAAAAATGTGAGTGAAACCACCTTACTAAAACAAATTGAAGAAAATATAGAGAAAGTTTTTAAAGTACATGCAAGTTAAAGCAAAAAAATCATTAGGGCAAAATTTTTTAATTGATAACAACATAATCCAAAAAATAGTAAATGCTGTTGATCTTAAAGATAAACAAGTCATAGAAATTGGTCCAGGTCAAGGCGCAATTACTGAATTAATTGTAAAAAAGGCAGCAAGGTTGACTGCTTTTGAAATTGACAAGGACATGATAGAAATTCTACAAAACAAAATAAATGATGATAACTTTATTCTCAAACATGAAGATTTTTTAAAAGCTAATCTTGAACAAATAGGAAACAATAATATCTTGGTTGCTAACATCCCTTATTACATAACTTCTGATATTTTGTTTAAAGTTTTCGAGAATGTTGAAAAATTCGAAAAAGCAATTATTATGATGCAAAAAGACGTAGTATTAAGGATCACTGCAAATCCAGGTTCAAGTGAGTATTCAAAACTTAGTGTTTGCTGTCAATATTTATCAAAGGTAACAAAACTTTTTGATGTCTCACCCACTTGTTTTGTTCCTGCACCAAAAGTGTTTTCGAGTGTCGTGGAATTTGATTTCAATAAAATTGACTGAGAAAAGACTGAACCATTTTTCGATTTTGTTAAAAAATCGTTTGCTTTTAGAAGAAAAACACTTCTTAACAACTTAATGATTTATTATGATAAAAACAAAATAATTGCAGCGATAGAGAAAAATAATTACAAATTGACAGTTCGCCCACAAGAAATTAACGTGTCAGATTATGAATCTCTATATCTAGAGTTAACTAAAAAAGAGACTAGCTAAAACATAATAGCTGGCCTCTTTTTTTAGTTTTTAATTAAGTTCTTTAAGTATTCCTTGTACGTCAATTGATACTTTGTCTTTGTTTGCTTCAATAAACAAGTTTGCTAGTGAAGGGTAGTCGATAAATGGATTTCTAATTGCGTTCCCATTAACTTCGTATGTTGTATTATTTATGTCTACATCAAATTTATCAACTGGATCAGACTTAGATCATTTAACCATTAATTTCAAATAATCTTCAGTAAAGAATGGGTAAACATTGTCTTCTCTAAATACCTTAATTCCATTTTTTTCTTTGTCGACTGTTTTAGTTAATTTACTGTATGAAACCACTGTATATAGGTAAATTCTAGCAATGTCACCTTTAAAAGCATCAATGGGTTCGAAGACTGTGTTACCATTTTTATCTTTTCCTAATTTAGATCCATTTCTAAAAGTTTTGATAACTGTAACAACTTCACCATAAGGATAGTTTGCTCTGTCTTTATTTACTTCAATATCTGTAGGTCAAACCATGTTGAAATCATAGACTAGTGGGGCTTGTCTATTGAATCATGATTGTGGAATTGTGTGCTCACGATTAAATCCTAAACCTTCACTACCGCCAGTACTGTGATCTTTGAAATTTAGTGGGTATTCATAAGGGTCTGAACCTGTTGGGTTTTCTGAATAAATATCTAATAATGTATTATCTTTTTCATAATACTTGTCAACAAAAATCTTTGCAACCTTGTCTCAAGTAACAACTTGGCTTATAGTCTTGTTCGCAGGTAAATTTTTAGTCTTTTCTTCCTGTAAAGTGATTAATGCGTTTAGAAGGCTTTCACCACTTTTATCTTTTAGTGAGTCGTAATAGTCACTTGCAGCATATGTTGGTTTAAGACCTTGAGTTAAAAAAGAATCCATTTCTACTTTTGGAGTAGTTTCGGGATTTTTAACTGGAGTTTTATCAGTCTCTGGATTTTTATTAACACATGAAATTGTAACAGCGGTCACTAAAGCAGTTAGTGAAGTCAATGCTAATGAACTAATAAAAACTTTGAATTTATTTACTTTTTTCATATCATCCTTAAACAAAATTTAGTATGTACCTTTCAAAATAAGGGCACTATTTAATTATATAGAGCAGTATGTGAAAATCAACAAAAAAATGAGTAAAAACTACTCATTTTGTGTGCTTTTTCAGTCTTCTATTATTTGACGTCTATTGCTGTTCCTTTATTTTCAAATTTAATACCTTCTGCATTGGTGAAAATTTTTGCCAACTCAGGATAATCGATGAAAGGATTTCTAGTTGTGTTAGTAACATCATAAGTTCTTTGGTTTCTAATGACGTCAAACTTGTCAACAGGATCCATAGCAGCTCATCTAGTCATCATTTCTAGATAATCTTTTTGGAAGAAAGGGAACTGGTCAGTGAATACACTAGCACCGTGACCGTTTGTTTTGTTTAGTGAACTATATGAAACTACTGCATAGAAATAGATTCTTGCAATATCACCTTTAAAAGCATCAATAGGTTCAAAAACTGTTCTTCCTTTACTGTCTTTTCCAAATTTAGTTCCATTTTTTGATATATATTTAACGTCTTTTACTTCACCATAAATGAAATTGCTTCTCATAGCATTTAAGTATGTATCTGAAGGTCATACTTGTTGATAATCTGCTGCTAACTTATTTGACTCACCGAATCACGATTTAGGAATTGTGTGTTCTCTATTTCATCCACCAGCTTCGCCTTTAGACCCAACTCCACTACTTAATACATACTTGTATGCGTCTGCCCCTGTTGGATTTTCTGAATAAATGTCAATTATCGACTTGTCGTCATCAAACATTGTGTCGCTGAAAATTTTTGCTAAATTTGGTCTTGTAATGGCCTTTTTTCAAATAACATTAGGCATTTTATCTCTAATAATATCGCTTTGCAATTTTATTAAGTTGCTTACTAAATTTTGTCCTGCTAATCCATTTAATGATTTATAGTACTCATCTTTATTGTTATAGACTAAGGTACCACCTAGTAATGAAGGTTTATTTTCAACAGAAAGGCCGTTTTCGGTGTTTGTGTTTTCTTCAGTTGGTAATGTGTTATTTGTATCTTCTTCCTTAGATTCTTCTTTAGGATATGCATACTCAGGCAGATTTGTTAAATCAAATGTTGATTTTAACACTTTTTCACCAATTAAAGGTTTTTGTTTTCTTCCATTATATTGAGCTGCTTTGTATTCAAGAGTAGCAATATTACCTTCTAATGTATAGTCAATTGTTGCTTTTGGAGAATTCTTTTTACCAATAGAATCAATTGCGTTAGCAATTTGATATTTTGTATCTTTTGGTTTATTTACAAATTCAAGAACTCCATATTTTTCTTTTGAATTATTTCAGTCAGGTTGTTCATTTTGA
Organism: Mycoplasma sp. 3392; assembly: GCF_053851755.1. Taxonomy (NCBI): domain Bacteria; kingdom Bacillati; phylum Mycoplasmatota; class Mollicutes; order Mycoplasmatales; family Mycoplasmataceae; genus Mycoplasma; species Mycoplasma sp. 3392. The sequence continues at coordinate 219,792 of NZ_JBSQBF010000001.1, read as the reverse complement.
GGAATAGCTAAAATTACTTGTGCTACGTAATCATAACGAAGTGTGTAGCCTTCTTTTAGTGCTTTAACAAAATATTCTTTTTTGTCTTTAATGATTCTTAAACCGTCTTCTTCTAGACTTTTTTGATAATCAAAGAAGTTTTCAATTGCCATTAATTGTTTTGGAGTTTCTTTTGTTTCTTCCTTATTTTCTTCTTCATTTACAACTGGTTTTTCAGGTTGTGGTTTTTCTTGTTCATTGCTTGTTTTGGTTTCTAAATTGAAAGTAGTTGTTCATTGTTCAGGACTAACTTGTGCAATTTGGTTTTTAGCATCATAAAGCACGACTTTGTAAGTTAATATCAATTTGTTATCTTTTATTTCATATTTAATGATGCTGTTTGGTTTTCCGTTGCTCTGTAATGGAGAATCGCTATTTACATACTGAATATTAGTAACACTTGGTTTTTTGTTCAGTGTTAAATATGTTTTATTTTCTTTTCTTCAATCAACTCATCCATTAGGAGCGAACACTATTCTTTGTTCTTTAAAATCGTAACGTAGGGCAGCATGTTCATTACTTTGAAGTCCTTGAATTAATTCTTGTTTTGTTTCTTCATTAACGAATTCGAAAACGTTATTTAAGTCTTCTTTTTGATATTCTTCAAATCCTGCATGAATTACTTCATTTTTATCATTGTCTGGTCGGGGAACTGGTTGAGGTTGTTTAGGTTCTTCGGGTTTTGTTTCCGGTTTTACAACATTGTCGCTTTCACTTAAAACGAAACTGTTCGAAATTTCAATGTTAGATAAAATTAATTTATCTTTGTGTTGCAAAGCGATAGTGAATTTGATTGTTAAGACATTTTCATTGATAACTGCACCAATGTTGTCAGTCATTTTTTCAGCAGTTGAATCAGTTCCAACTATTTTAACATCTTTAAAAAGATCTACATATAATGGATTTACAATCAAAACCTTATTGGTTTCTTCTTGTTCATCAGTCAATGTATCATTTTCATTGTCCTTGTAATAAATTGATTGTGTTTTTGAGTTGTAGTGTAATTTTTTTTCTTGATTTACTTTTTGAATCAATAGCTTTTCTTTATTTTCTTCTATTTGGAAAGCCTTAGTGTTTAGCAATATTTCCTCAAGTGATTTTAACGCTATATCAATATCATCTTCTGTTATGTAATCCAGTAGATTAATAGGAGTTGTGTAAATTTCCACTGAAACTGTATTGTTTAAATTGTTTTTTGCTCGATATTTAAAGGTTACAGTTTTTGTATCAACATCAAAGTCGTACAAGATTTTGTTACTGTCGTCCGTCGAGCTGATGATTGTGAAATTTGAATTTGAAGGTAGTAGCTCAGATTTTAGAGAAATAGATAATATTGATTGATTATTATCTACGAAGTCAATTGTGTGTGTTTGTGGATTATATATAGCTTGTTTGTTTCTACTTAAAGCTTCAGTGAATGATTTAATATCCTCTTTTTTTAATTTAAAAGCATTATTTAATTTGCTTCTTCATTCCTCAAAGGCCTGAGTATTATTGGTATCATTGTCGTTAGACTGTCCTAGCTTTGGAGTTGGGTTTGCAATTTCATTATTACATTGAGCCGCAACAAAAGGCATAGCTAATGTTGAAGTTCCCAACAATACACCTAAGATTTTAAAAAGCCTAGTTTTGCTCGTTTTTTTCATTTTCTCTTTCCTTTTTTTAATAAAAAAATAACGGCAAAAATGCCGTCATTAGTGGGTTTGGATTACTAAAAACACAATGGCACACTTGGCCACGAAGGTTCTGCAATTTACAAACTTTTGTGTGTTTTTTTCTTTCATTTCCATAAAAATTATAATCCAAAGGATTTACTTTCTCAAGCGAAAAGTTTTTAACTTTGGATTGGGATTATATCCCCTTCCTGCCTTTGCTATCAACTCTTCATTCAATTTTGTTGCATCCGCACTGAAATTTACTCATATTTTAAGTAGTGAAGCACCCACTCCGTACCCGTCCACTGGAGCGTTTTGAGACTCAAATTCAGCAATCTTTTGAACATTAAATCCACTTGAAACATATATTTTTACGTGCTGTCCATTGTTTTTGTCCAAGGCTTCACGAAGTCTTTTAATTTGATTAACAGTTACTCCATATTCTTGCTCGTTATCTTGAAACATTTTATCTTTCATATTTTTTGACGTGTCGACACGTACTGCAAATAATTTTTTACCAAATACTTTTAAGACCTTTAGACTATCAGTTATAACATCATTGTGAAAATCCACAAGAGCAACTAAATTATCATTTGGATAAAGTTCAGTATAGTACTGACAAGCTTTTACTAAATCACCCTTAGACATTTGAATTAAAGCATGTGGCATTGATCCAAACACTTTTGATTTTTTTGATACCGCGCTTGCTTTTGTTGCATGGTTATATATTCCACCTATTTCTATAGCTTTAGCATCTGAACGAATATTACGGTAGTGATCAGCTCTGTCGGCCATAGAAATTACTATTTTTTCTCCTGCTGCTTTTTTAACTCGATAAGCATTAGTTGCAATTGAGCTTTGTCTAGCTAAAATTCCATCGATAATTCCTTCATAAAGTCCGAATTCATGATAAGGTCCAATCAGTTCTAGGACAACTTCCTTACTTTGTAGATGGCTTCCTTCGGGCAAATATTTGATTGCATAATTATTAATATTTGTATGTTTTTTAAGCAAATTTAGAACTTCTGTCATTCCACACAGGATTACATCGTCTTCCCTTTGAAAAAATTGCAAAGTTACAATTTGGTTATTATAAAAAGTCTTTGAAATGTTTGCTGTCTTTGAAAAATAAATGGCTGTTTTGTCTTCGAGTTTCATTTTTTTATCTTCCTAAGTAATTTATGAAAAGACCCCCTTCAAATTTGGGATCTTTTATTTTTAATAATGAGTTTGATTTGTATTAAGCAGTTGTTGTAGATTCTGTAGTTGCTGGTGCTGTTTCTGAAGGTGTTGTAGTGGCTGCTTCTGATGAAGGCTGTGATTCAGTGGTTTGTGGTTTGTAAGCACTTAAATCGATTGTTACTGAATATTCAGTTTGACCAATTTCTGGAGCAGCGTTCGGAATGAATTTAGCACCTTTAAATTTTAGTGTTAACTTGCTGTCTGTAAATTCATATGTTATTTGAGATGAGATAGCTGTTTGGTTTCTTTTATTAGTGTAGGTTGGATCTGTAGGGTTAGCAAGTTGAACATTTTGATTTAGATTTACTGATGAGTCTTCGGGTAAAACTAATACAGCATTAGCGCTCGCTTCGGTTTTTCAAACAGGCGTATCACCATCTGATCAAATAATTGATCTTGAGTTTCTTTCATATCAAAGTTTTTTGTTTGCATTTAGTTTTTCATATAGTGTTTTTCCAGCAGCTTCGTCTTTAACTTTATATCCTTTTTCTGATACATATTTACCATATTCCTCTGCAGTTGTAATATTTTCTACTGTCGGAGTTTCAACCGGAGTAGCGGGAGTATTTGAACCTTCTACTGGAGTTGCTGGTGTGGTTGCATCAGTGGATGGTGTTGCTGGAGTAGGTGTTTCAGGAGTTGGATTGGCTGGTGTTTCAGATTTTTTAGGATCTTCAGTTGTGTTCTTGCATTGAGCTGCAATAGCAGGAACTGATAATAGCGATACTGATGCTATGGCAACAGTTGAAATCAAACTTCAAAATTTTTTAGTTTTTTTCATTTAGACTTTTTTTCTCCTTGTGTTTGAATGAAGAACAACAATTCTCCATAATTAAATTATATTATATTTGCCATTTTAGTCAAAAAAGTGTGTTATTATGAGTGCTTTTTCAGTAAAAAAAACGCCCTAAATTGGGCGTTAAATACAACTAAATGGTAAATGTTAGCGAGTAACTGTTTTGTGAAGCTTCTGGATTAGACTCAGAACTCAATGCTTTAAATGATACTGTTAATTGACTGTTTGCAGCATCATAAGTTGATGAAAGATAATAGTTAGGAACTTTCTTTTTCTTTCCATTTATAGGTCTGGAATCATTTGCTAAAACATATCCTGACTGGTTTTGTTTTTCTGGTTTTAGTGACAGTAGAACGTTAGCTTTTTCTGCCTTTTTAGCAGTAGGTTTATCGCCTTCTGTGAAATATAGTGTTTGGGCATCGGGATCGTAGTGGATACTTGTTCCTTTTTCTTTTGCTAGTAATTCTTTCGCTTGGTTAAGTTTTTCAGTATCACTTGTTAGGGTGAAATCTTCACTAGTTAATGATCTAGCTCAAGTTTCGTAAGCTTGTTCATTTAAAGGAGTTTCAGTTTCAGGTGCAGTTGAAGAACCTGAAGAAGAATCATTATCTTCTGTATTAGATGAATCTTGTCCTAAATTAAATGTAAATGTATAAACTTCATCAGAAACATTGTGAGGGCCTTGTTTTCCTTTGTATTCTAATGCTTTAAATTTAATAGTTAGTACGTTGTTGGCCACTTCAGTTTCAAGTTTTCTATTAGCTTCTGTTGTGCCTTGCTCTGAATCTGGAGAAGCAAGTTGGTAACTTGTATTTGTTGGTTTATTAACTAGCTCAAAGATGGTATTTCTTGTATCAAATTTTTTACCGGTTTTGTTAACGATTGTTCCTGAACGGTAGTAGTAATATAAGTCTAATTTATTGTCTTTGATTGCTTTTTTCAGTGCATCTAACTTACCATCTTTTAATTTAAGAGCATTAATTTTTAGACTGTTTTTAAAATCATCAAATGTGTTTATCTCGATATTTTGATTTTCATTTCCTTCATTTGAAGGTTGTGTGGTGTTTGTATCTGAAGCTGGAGTTTCAGAAGATGAGGTAAGGTTGATTTCGTATGTAGTTTTTAGTTCTGAAACTTTAGGTTCTCTATCACCTGGCAACATAAGCATTGTTGTGTAGTGAATTGTTAATTTAGCGGCTTGTTGATCGTATTCATAAGTTATAAACTTGTTTGGAGAATATGTTACTTCACCAGTTTCTTTATTTGTTTTCTTAGTGTACTGTTTTGCACCGCCATTAACAACTAGATATCTATCATTAGCTGGATCTAGTTTAGTTTTTAGTTCAAGAACTGTATTGTCTGTTGCAAGAGTTCCACTATTTGGATTGTCTTTTTTGCCTACAATGAAAATACTTTGAGTGTTTTCGTTGTAGAATAATTTGCCTTCTTTTTGAAGTTCAGAAATCAAAAAATCTTTTTTGTTTTCGATCACTTGGAATCCGTTTGTAGCTCCTACAGCTCAAGTGTCGAATTCATTTGTGTCAATAGGTAGTGAAATTTTAATTCTTAAAGGTTCTTGACTCTCATCTTTATATTCTGTTCCTTCATTTTGAATATATGCATGGAATAGAATGGTTAACTCTTTAGTTTCATCATTGTATTCAGTATTTAATCATTTGTTATCAGTATCTGAATCGTTTTTGATTAAAACATTTTCAGGAAGAGCTGTTAATAAGTTAACAACATTATTTTTATCTAAAGTTGTTTGTTTTGGAGTTTTAGATGAAGATCAAGCAATTGTATTACTTGCTGCATTTAAGAAGAAGTGATATTTACGTTTTATTGCACTAGTTAGCTTTTCTTGATTAGTAATCTCAGTCTTGAAATTATCCTTATTTGAATATCAAGAAACAAAATTTCTTCATGTTTCACTTGCTTTAAATTGTTGTTCTGGATTTGGTGCTGGTTGAGGATTATTTGCATCAGGGTTTTCAGTGTTTGAACCTTGATTATCAGTATCGTTGTGTGTTGGCGGTGTTGGATTTTCAGTGTTATTATCAGTATTCGGTTGTTCTTGTTGCTCTAAGTTAACTTGAATTGTAATTGGTTGTTCAAGCTCTGCTTTGTATAGTTTATTTTCGTGTGAAATGTATGGGTAGAAAGTAATTGATACAGTCTTATTAGATTTATCATAGCTGAATGTAAGACTATCTTTTGTTTCGTCATTTGGATTTCTTAGTACAGTGTTTTCTGGGAATGTAGTTTCAAAAACAAATGATTTATTCTTAGTTCTTGTTGCTTGTGAGGGTGACACACTTGTTGATCATGAAATACTATTTTTACCACTTGTGTCTTTAGAATCGTTAAAGAATAGATTTCCTTTTGTTAGTCTTGTTTCAAGCTTTTTGTCTTTATCTTGAACTTTCACTTTGAAGTTTTCTAGATTTTGATATCAAGTTTTGAAATCATTTCATTCTTGACTTTGTTTAAAGTCTTGTTGTGAAGGTGGTGTAACTGGCTCTTCATGAACTTGTGGCAAGACCACACTTGCTTCAATTGGTTGTTCAAGCTCTGCCTTGTATTTTTTATCTCCGTCTTTAATATAAGGGTAGAATTTTAGAACTAATTTTCTTGTCTCTTGATCATAGGTGTAATCCATCAAATCACTATTTTCGTCATTAGCATTTCTTAAGACTACATTGTCTAATAGTGGAGTTACAAAAGAGAAAGTTTTATTCTTTTCTCTAGTTTGTTCAGTTGGATTAAGTTTTGTAGATCAAGAAATTGTGTTGTTTGAATCATTGAACAACAAGTGTCTTTTTTGTTTCAATCTTGATTCTAATTTATTGTCAGGATCATTGATTTGAAGATTGAAGTTTTCAGTATTTGAATATCAGTTAACAAAGTTAGTTCATGCTTCACTTTGTTTAAAAATTTGCTCTTCAGTCAATGGGGTTTTTTTATGAACAAGCCCTGGTATTTGAATCGAAGTTTGGTATGTTTTTTGGCTGACTAAAGGTGTTTGCAAGGTTTTGTAAACATATGCTTCTTTATATTTAATAGTTATTGTTTCAGTTTCGGTATCAATTGAGTAATTCAATTTAACATTTGGTAAATTAAAACTACTTACCGGTGCTTCATCATTAACTAAGATTAATTTGTCACTAATAGCTGAGTCTAACGTAAACATCGGAGCATTTGAATTTGAAGCAAAATATTGATCGTTAGGAGATCAAAATACTGTTCGATTAGTTGTGTTGAAATATAGGCTTATACCTTCAGCAAAAACTTTATTTAAAATTGTTGGATTGTTTAGTGCTAGTTTCAATTTCTCATTTGCATCAGTCAGGATTTTTTCAAATTCTTGAGTGTATTTTTGTGTGTCTAGTGCTGCTTTTTTAAGATCTTTTTTGCTTACTTCACGAATTTGTGTTTTCTTTACTAAAACAGATTCAGCACTACGGTTTTCTTCACTTAAAAGTGGTGAAGTTGCTTTGATATCACTTGGCAACTGACTCACAAGATTTTGTGCTTCAATAACGTTAGAAACTGAAGTTTTTGAAAAATTATATTCTCCGTTACCATCTAAAACCGCAACTTTAAATAGAAATGTTATGTTGTTATCATCGGTAATTTTCGCTTTAATTTCATGATTGATTTGTTTAACACCATCAACGTCGATAATTGGTAAAAAGTGATTAGCTAAATCAATTTCATCAGTTAATAAACTAGTTTTTTCGCTGTTTATACTAAGAACAATATTATTGTCATTTAGCTCATTAACTAGCAATTCTTTATTAGCAAAATAAACTGCTTGCTTTTCTTTATTTCAGAAAAATCTTTTTCCTTCGCTGATTGCGTCTGTCAAATTCTTAGTTGAAGATGAGTTGTTTAAAACAAGACTGTTTTGTAGATCTTTGGCAAGTATTTGTGCTTTATTTATTGCTCCTGTATTAGTGCTTAAAGCTGGTAGGAATTTAATACTTACTGGCTGATTATTTATTCCTGTTTCGGGGTCAATTTTCTTAGTTTTATTTACTTCTAAAACTATAAAAGGCGTAGCAATAATTGCAGTACTTGCAACAAGTCCTGCCAAAGCTAAAAGCTTTGTCTTTTTGGTTTTTTTCATTTTGTCTTTCCTTAGTTCTTTCTTCTTAAATGTTTTATCAATTTAATTATAAATTAAATTAAAAAGCAGCCCATTAAAAAGGTTGCCTTAAGTTTAAGTAAAAAAAGATAATAAAAAAAAGCGACGCCCTATTTTCCCTTGGAGGTATCGTCGGCGCTGAAGGGCTTAACTGCTGAGTTCGGAATGGGTTCAGGTGGACACCTTCGCTTTGGTCGCTATGAATATATTGTAGCACAATAAAAAGTATTTTGATAAAAATTTTTAATCTAATAAAGAACGATTTTTTCTTCTTTGTTCTTCATCGTATTGTTTCTTTGCTTTAAGTTGTTTAGTTGCTAATTTTCTATTTAGTAAAACCACTGGTGGAATTGTTAAAAATAAGACAGCAACAACTAGTAAACGGACAAATCATAAGTCATTTAGCCCGCTTGTGACTGTAAATGAGAGCATAACTAATGAAAGGGGAACAAAAAAGTTATACGCTTCAAATCCGAATCAACGAAATACTTTAATAAATAAAAAGGCAAGAAACATCAATAATACTCAGGTTCCTAGAGTAATTAGTGTTAGATGTCATCAAGTAAAGTTTTTTGAATAAGCTTCGTAAACAGTAGGAACATCTTTACCTAAAACAAAATACATAATAATGGCAGGTATAACAATGAATACCATACCAAAAAGAGCAATTCTCGCATGGTAAGAAAGGCCTAAAATTTTGGCTACACGATAAGATTCAATTTTTTTAGACATTTTATTTTAATTCTCTTTTTAATTTGGTCAAGTGATTTAGCAATTCTTCTTGTGAGTAAGTTGTAGTTTCTTGTGAACCATAAGCACGCAGGCTGACAGTTTTTTGTTCTTTTTCGTTTTGTCCTAAAATAGCAACATATTTTGCTTTTGACATTTGTGCTTCACGAATTTTCTTTTGCATTCTTTCGTTTCTTGCATCTAGTTCAACATTAAAATCGTTCAATAATAATAATTCATAAACTTCACGAGCATAATCCATTTGGTCATCACTAATAGGGACAATAACCACTTGTTTTGGACTTAATCAGAAAGGTAAAACTCCTTTAGTTTGTTCTAAAAGAATAGCCACAAATCTTTCGTAAGTACCAATTAATCCTCTGTGAATTAAAACAGGAGTAACTAAATTTTGATTTTCGTCGACATATTGCATTTCAAAACGGTTTGGTAGTAAGAAGTCTAATTGAAGAGTCGACATAGTAATGATTCTTCCAAGAGCTGTTTTAATTTGAATATCAACTTTTGGTCCATAAAATGCAGCTTCTCCTTCAAATTCTTTATATTCAACATTCAACTCTTGCAAAACTTCACGTAAATCATCTTCAGCTTTGTTTCACATTTCGTCGTTATCAAAGAATTTTTTCTTGTTTTTAGGATCTCTTAAACTTAGTGAGATGTGATCAACTTCTATATTGAAATCTTTTAGTGCTTGTAAAATCATTTTGTATAAATGTTTAAACTCGTCTTTGATTTGATCAGGACGAACAAAAATGTGTCCTTCAGTTAAATCCATTCCTCTAACTCTCTCAAGACCAGTTAAAGCTCCACTTTTTTCATAACGATATAAACGTGATTGTTCACTATAACGCATAGGTAGGTCACGATATGAACGTCTTGTCATATTAAAAAGCATAATGTGGTGTGGGCAAGTCATTGGACGTCCAATTAATTGTTCATTATCCATCTTAATAGGTTTGAACATTGTGTCTTTATAGTGAGCTCAGTGTCCTGAAATTTCATACAATTTCTTTTCGCCAAAGTGCGGGGTTAAAACTTCTCTAAAACCATAAAGTTTGTCTAGTTTTAAAACATAATCACGAATTGCATTGTGGATTTTCATTCCATCTTCAAGTCAGATTGGAAAACCTTGACCGCATAGTGGATTTAGTGTGAAAATATTTAATTCTTTTCCTATTTTACGGTGGTCTCTTTCTTTTCTTTCTTTAAGAATTTCAAGGTATTGCATTAGTTCGTTTTTTGTAGGTCAACTTGTTCCATACACACGAGTCAGCATTTTGTTTTTTGAGTCCCCTCTTCAGTAAGCGCCTGCTAGTGAAAGAAGCTTAAAGTGTTTAATCTCCTTTGTTGAATGAACATGGCCTCCAGCACACAAGTCAACAAACAAGGTTTCATTTGTTTTGGTGTTTTTCAGTGCATAAAAAGTGATTTTACGTTTCTTTTTACTGAATTCATTAAACAATTCTTGCTTGTATGGTTGATTTGAAAGATCATATTCATCTTTACTTACTTCAACCATTTCATAGTCTTGTTTTGCTAATTCTTGCATTAACTTTTCAATCTTAGTTAAATCCTCTTCAACTAGTGGTTGTTCGAAATCGAAATCATAATAAAAACCATCTTCAATTGAAGGTCCGATTGCTAGTTTTGTGTTAGGGTATAGTTTCAAAATTGCAGCTGCTAATAAGTGGCTGGTGGTGTGATTTAATTTTGATTTGTAATCATTTTTGTCATTCATTTTAGAACCCCATTTTTGTCATTAATTCATTAAGTGTTTCTTGTGCTACAGGACGAGCTTTTTGTGCTCCTTCTTGCGTTACTTTTTCTACATCACGTAGTGCTTGTTGGAAATTATTTTGGATTTTTGTTAGTAAATTTTTAACTTCTAGAGCAACCGCTTCTTTGAATTCTTTATAGTTTTTGTCCTTAAAGAATTCTTCTGCTTCTTGTAGAGTTATTGATTTTAAACTTGCATAAATATTTAGTAGATTTGTCACTCCAGGTTTTTGTTCTGAAGCATAAACTTTGTTTTCTGAATCTGTCACTGCTTTGAGAACTTTTTTGTAGGCTTGTTCCGGATCTTCAAGTAAGTAAATTGTTCCTTTTGAGCTTTTTTCACTCTTCGACATTTTCTTAGTTGGATCTTGTAAATCCTTAACTCTTGACCCCACTTTAGGAACGAAGGCATCAGGAATCTTAAGATTAGTTTTGTATTTGTTATTAATTCTTTTAGCAAGTGTTCTTGTTAGTTCGATGTGTTGAGTTTGATCTTCACCAACAGGAACGGCATCAACATTATAAAGAAGAATGTCTCCAGCCATTAAAGTTGGATACATCAGCAATCCAGTTGGAATTGTTTCAGTCCCATTACTTAATTTGACTGCTTTTTGAGCTTTATCTTTAAATTGAGTCATTCTGTTTAACTCACCCAGTGACGTTTCAGTACATAGCAGTCACTGAATCATGGCATGCTCTAGAATATCACTTTGGTAAAAAATTACTGATTTATTTGGATCTAAACCACAAGCCAAGTATAAAGCAACAACTTCTTGACGGCTTTTTGCTAATTCTTTGGCGTTGCTATCACCCATTGTTAAGGCATGTAAATCAGCAACAAAATAATAAGTTTGATAATCGTTTTGCAAGTCTATAAAATTTTTTAAAGCTCCAATGTAATTACCTAAAGTAAGCTCTCCTGTCGGCTTTATTCCACTAATTATTTTTTTCATAAAAATCCTTTGTAAATAATATTTTATATTATATTACATTTGAAAGCATTCAAAAGCACACATAGATAGAGACCAAAACTTGATTTAAATTAAATATTAATATTTAAAATGAAGCCCAAGCGTTAAATTGTTATAATTTCTTATATTTAAGCACTTTGGGGTTAAGTATGAATAAAAATAAAATTAAATATTACACATTAATTATTTGCACGCTAGGTTTAATAAAACTCAAATGAAAGAAATATCGTCAACAAGAAGTTAAAGATCGCTTGTCAACTACTGAAAAAATAGATTTTTCAATTAATGATCTTATTTTGTTTTTGGGTGGTGAGAAGAATATTTTAAATGTCGAAACATCAAACAAAAAGATTAAGATTGGTTTTAAAGTTCGCCAAGATATAGATATTGAAAAAATAAAAAAATTAGATGGAATTTCAGGTGTTGTAGCAACATCATCCTCTATAAGTTTAGTTACCGGGAATAACGCTGCTTATATTAAAAAATTAATTATGGAAAGGGTTGAAAATGTCAAATAAACACAATTACGATTTTTTGCTTACAAACCTTTTAGACATCAACAATAACGACTCTTCACTTTATTGTCAGGTTGACAATGAAAGATTTTTTGATATCTTCAAAATGAATGGTGAAAAAACTTTCGAAAAGATTTGTTCAAGAGCTGATTTTGAAATTTTATTTAATGAGTTCGGGCACAAAGATTTAATTCGTAAAGTTCAAAATGCACAAACAATTGAAGAAATTACTGACTCGTTCAAAGAATTTAATATTCCCTTACCTGAAAATGCCAATTCATTGCTGAATGGTGATTTTGAATTTGCTAAAAAAGAGTTAGTTGTCAATTTAGAAAATCGTTATCAAAAATCAATTACTAAGTGAAAAAAAATCCTTAAAAAAGCACAAGACATCAATATTGAAACAAACATCTGACCTTTGCATGTTGGATTTTTCTTTGTTGGAGTAAGAACTGAGAAAAAAGACATTTTTGCACCCTTGTTCTTCAAAGAAGTAACAATTGAAATTAAAAACTCACAAGTTTATTTAAAGAGTGCTTCGGAAATTAAAATTAACTCAAAACTTGTTGCTTTCTTGCAACAATTTGGATATTCGTTAGACACAAGTTCGTACGATTTTACTAAGAAAACCATTTATGATGTTTACAACGATTTCAGAAATTCTTGAAATAAAGTTTTCAAAATTCCTGAAAAATTTAAAGATACTATTCCAAAAATTTCTGTTGATGAATTAGATCGTAACATTGTTTTCCATGAAGGATTGATTCTAGGATTTTTCAATGTGTCAAGTGGTTACTTATGAAACCAAATGAAGAAAATTATTGAAAACGATGAGCTTGACGAAATCTTGGCAACTAAATTTAACAAAAACGAATATCGTGAAAAAATCGATGATGTTATTTTTAATAAAAACTTCAAGTTTTACAAAATTCAGAAAACAAACTTTTCACAAGACTGTGCAACCGTTAGTGCTCTATACCAAGATACAATAATTTGAGGTCCTCCAGGTACAGGGAAAAGTCAAACCATCACAAACATCATTGCTAATATTCTAGCTCGTGACAGAAGCGCTTTAGTTGTCAGTCAAAAAAGAGCAGCCCTTGAAGTGTTGAGAACAAGACTTAAAGAATTGTCTATTTTTTGTATTTTCTTGCTAAATGACAAAAATATGAAACTTGATCAATTTTATGATCCTTTAAACGACTTTTTAAACAAAATTGAGAACTTTAACTCAAATGCAAGTGAGCCATACATTGAAATTCTTACTCAGGAAGAAAAAAGATATGTTGACTATGCAAAAGAAATTCGTTCAATTCCAGATTATGAAAAAGTAGTTAATGTATATTCAGGGATGGCTAATGCCGAGATTAACGAACAAACCTTAGAGGATCTTAAAAAATTAGACCCTTATCTAAATTACAGCTTCAAATCTGACACCACTGATTACAATGAAATTGTTAAAAAACTATATGAAGTAAACAATAATAAGAAGCAAAATAAACTGCTTTCACTGATTAATATGTATCCAAAAAACATTAAGGATGCTGCTATGGTTTTAGCTTCAAATCCTAACTTACTTAAAATTAATATTAATCGTGTAGTAAAAAACATTCAAAGTGTTGATATTGATGCGTTGAAAAAGATTGATTTCTTCTACAAAATTCAGTTGCGTAACAAAACTCTTGAAGTTAACACATCGAAAGTTTTAGCAAAAATGTTAATTGAAAAAATCGTTGCTAAAATGTCTAATTTTACAAAAGAAGAAGAAAAAGAATATCGTGATTTTGCTTTAAGTGTAAGAAGTGCTAACTTAAAACCTTACAAGTTTTTCCACAAGCACAAAAACATGATCAAAAAGTTATTCCCGGTTATTGTTGCAACTCCTGATACTGATTTGTCAATGTGAACCAAAAACGAAATCGACTATGCTATTTTGGATGAGTCTAGTCAAATTTTTCTTGAAAAAGGATTGCCAATTCTTTATCTTGCAAAACGTAAGGTGTTTGCAGGAGATGACAAACAAATGCAACCCACCAAATGATTTAGTGCTTCATACACAGTTGAAGATGATGAAGATTTAGGAAGTATTGAAAGCTTATTAGATTACGCTATTGCTAGAGGAGTTTTCAAAATTCTTTTAGACAAAAACTATCGTTCAAAAAGAGCTTCTTTGATGACCTTTAGTTCGAAAATTTTCTATGATTCAAAATTGGATGTTGTTGATGATTACAAAATTGATAATGATGAACAAACAATTGAAGTTATTCAAACTGATGGATTTTGAGACAACTCACTGAACCAAAAAGAAGCAAATATCGCTATTCAAAAAGTAAGGGAAAATCTAGATAAATACAAAAAAATTATTCTGCTTGTTTTCAACGTTAAGCAACAAGAGTACATCTTTAACAAAATTTTCTCTGATTTTCCAGAGCTAGAAAGAGCTTTACAAGATGAGCGTTTGAGTTTAAAAAACATTGAAAATATCCAGGGTGATGAAGCAGACTTAGTAATTATTAGTGTTGTTTATGATGCTAACACAAACCTTTCATCAACTTATGTTGCTCGTCCTGGCGGAAAAAACGCCTTGAACGTTGCAATATCAAGAGCTAAAGAAAAAATGATTGTTATTAAATCTATTTATGCTGATGACATTAAGTTAAATGAATACTCATCTAAAGACTTGATTACCTTGCGTGAATGATTGAGATTTTTAGACTTAAGTGAAGCAAAAAAGAAAAATTACATTGAAATGGATAAAAAAGAAGATTGAACTCAAACTTCGGTTATTGATGTTAATTTGGATTTATTAAATGAAGTATATAAAACACTGAATCCACTAGTTCGTGAGTGACCTACATTGCAACTATATTTAGATTATTCAATTGGAACAAAAAAAATAGATTTAGCTATTGTTGATAATGACACAAATAGAATAATTCAAGGTTTTGTTATCGACAATTACTCATACGGTGGGAATGAAAAGGCTTATTTGAAATTCTATGATCAACTAAAATTCTTAGAATCAAAAAATTATCCAATTGTTTTAATTCATGAGATTGAATGAAAAGTAAACAAAGACATTTTTATCACAAAAGCCAGAGAAGCAATCAATAACTACTTTAAAACTCTAAAAGAAAAAGAAAAGAAAATAGACACAACAAAGACTGAAAATAGTGATCTAATCGAACAACAAAATGCATATTTTGACACGGATAAGACTGAAGATATTTTAGTTGAAGATCAAAACGAGATTGAAATTCAAAACGAAGAGTTCGCTAAGATTCAGAGTCAAGAAACAGAAACACACAATATATTTAATGAACAAAGTGAAGAGTCTAATTCAAACAGTAGCGGACAGGAGTTTTCTTTAAATCCGTTTAATGATGAAGAAGGTGGGTTAAATGTTTAAAAGAAACAATGAGCCTGAATTAGGTTTTGAAAAGAAAGAAAGTTTTTTCAAAAGATATCGCAAATTTATTCTTTGAGGAACTTTGGGAATTTGCATTATTGCAGTTGGTACATCAGCAATAGTTTTAAGAGCAAACGGCAATGAATGGAGACTTTATTCATACAAAAATAAAATTTATGATGAAAAAGAAATCAAAACTTTTTATGTAGATATCACACCTAAAGAAAATGTAGGTCAGATTTCAGCAAAAGATTTTGTTGCACAATTCAGTAAAACAAAAAAATTCGACAATAAAACGTTAAATGAATATTTTGATGTAAAACTTGCCGACCCAAAAATGGACTATGACATATTTAATTTAAGAATTAATGATTCAACAAATTCAGTGATTTTCACGGTCGGGGCAAATAATAAATTTTTTGATATTGAGCTAAAAGGCTTTGAACAAAGTGAACCAACTTTTATTAGTGATGAAAAGGCAAATTCATTCAAATTTAGTGCTGTATTTGATTTAAAAAATGAAACCTTGCAAGATGTCATCGAGAGAATTAATGGAATTCAAAACATGGAAGAAAAAGCTAATGCTTTTGTTAGCTCATTTAAAACATCGTTCTCACGAAGTGTGTCTTTCTACATTAATGGCGACATAAAGATTGAAGCAAATAATAAAATTGTTGTACCTTTAGTTTTTTGAACCATCGAATATTCAAGAAACATTGGGGCTTATATTCAAATAAATTCAAATACCATCTCCAAAGAATTAAGTTGAACGAATGAGCAAAAAAGCTAAAAAATTTAATTGAAAATTCTTCTGAGTTTTATTTGCTGTAGGAGCATTGATAGTTGTTGTTCCAATAATAACCACTGTTTCAATTATTTCTATTTCTTCTAAAAATAAAAAAGAAAAACAAACTAAAATAGAAAAACTGATCTTGCAAGCTCAGGAGATCCAGGAAAAATATCTTACTAAACTTAACACAACAAACAATTTCCCTGTAGAGTTTTTGTCAAAATTACAATTAAGTATTGAAAGAGCTGAGAAAGGACTAAAAGACTCCAATTTGAGTGAGCAAGAATTCAAAAGCCTTGTTTCAGATTTGGAAAACTCAATTCGCAACGCTAGTGCTGTTTTAAACTTGCAAAATTTTAATAAATAGATTTACTTATCAAACAAAAAACACCCGTAAAATTGGGTGTTTTTATTATTATATTTCGAATTGAAATCTGAACTAAATCCGAAGTGCAATCTTTGATTTCATGTCTCGTTTTTTATCTTCTTCAATTTTATAAACTTCTTGAAGTGTTTCAAATTCAAGTGTATCTTTAAAGCGAATTTTGATTGAAATAGTTGGCTTTAATTGCATAACACTTGCAATATTGAATTCCACAAAATTTTGCTCATCAATTTTGTAATCGTTTGATTTTACATAAAACAGTGAGTTAATTTTTAAACCACTTTTTCTATTATCAGAACCCCTTTGAACTCTAGGTTCTAACATATCAAGGTGAATTCTTACTTTACTGTCATTTACAAAAGAAGCATTTTTCGATTCCAAAACTTTTTTAAGCTCCTTATCGGTTCAAACTTTATAGCTGTTTCTTCCTGCTGGTCTGATTTCTCCCTTGATTTCTGCTCACTTTACAAGATCTTTTCTTGGGATTAAAATTAAATTTTCTTTTGAGTCTTCACCAATTAAAATTTCCACGTTTTGATTATTCATTACATGCATTGTATCGACCGCCGCTTCCAAACTTTTGTGAGAGAAGTCATTTATGTTAGATCCAGCGGAATCAAAAAAATTTAAATTTTTGTGTTCCTCAAGCATCATTGCAAAATTTGGGTGTTTTTTAATTCACTGCTCAGTTGTTACTAGATTGCCTTGTTGATCGTATTCCGGAAGATCATATTCTCCGTATTTAGCATATGGTTCTTTAAATTCAATTGTATACACATCCAACTTGTCTTCAGAATTAATAAATAGTAAACCATCAACCGATCTTGGTCCACCCGCTTGGATAAAAGTAATATCACTATAATTTGTGTAAATGTGTCTTGGCAGCATATCCAACAAATTAAGAGTGTGTTTTATCTTCATTATAAAGGGCAAACTATCGTACAAATCAGCAGTGATATATTCCAAGTCAAAAACACTAGCCAAAGTTTGTGAGTAAGCACATTCAGATAAAATTCCCGACTGCAAGTTTCGTTTAAAAGAAATAGCCTTAATTAATTCGTGATACATCGAAGGGCAAATTTCTTTTAACCTTTTTAAGATTACATCGTTTAGTTTTCCACTTCTATGCAAATTTCAGATTTGTTGTCTTAATTTTCGTGACACAACCACTTTTTGTTTTTGTAAGGAATAAAATCTTGAAGCTACTAAATTTTGTGAAGAGATTTTATTCATTTTTAATCACCTTTAAAGTAATTATTATGTAATTTATTAAAAATAGATTCATCGATTTTAATATTTAATATTTCAAGAATTTTTTTATTTATCTTGTTTCTATATTCTTTTGGGAATTTTAAATTGTGTTGCAAAGTTCCTGAATTCATTTTTGTAATTGTGTACTGATCTTCTTTTGAAGTCATTTCTAAAAACATGTTTTTAAAAAAAATCTTGTCATCTTTCGACAGTAAAGTCAAAGGTAAAGGTAACTCGTATAGTAAACTTGTTGGAAAGGTTATTGCTCCATCGAAAATTCTTCATCATCAATAAGCAAAGCTGGAATTTAATACACAGTAAACAAAATAAAAATCAAATTCGTCGTTTATTAAAAGCTGAGTTTGCCCTTTTCTTGTTAGTACTGTTCTGCTGGCAGAAGTGAAGTAGCGACACGTTGTTGGTGTATAAAGAGTAAAATCAGTTTTGCCTTTTGTTAATGTGTCTTTAATAGTAGAGCTGGATTTTGATAATCAAACATCAAAAATATCTTCAAGTTCTTTGTCTATTTTTTTAAATCTAGGATTATTTTCATCTACTACTTGATATTTTTCTGACAGCAGTTGTTGTAATGTGTCCACATTTAGCAATTCTTCTCTTTCGCTGTTTTTAAATCTTATAAGTGGTGAAATTTGAAAACCTCTAGTGCTTGCATTTTTAGAATAAATTGTTATTGCAGCACGTACTGAATTTGTCATGTTTTGGTTAAAAATACCATGCTTTTTGCCTTTGAAAATATTGCCAGGAACATTATCAAAAGAAAATATTTTTCCATTTAAAGTTGCGCTCATTAAATGTCTCAAATTATAGAACTTGGATCCCGACACGAAGCTAAAAGGGGTAATAATAACTCCGGCAAGTGATTGCAGAAAAATTTTCTCCATGAACGTAGAATATAGCTCCTTAGTCGTGAGTAGCACTTTTGTTTCTTGTCATTTTTTTGAAACTGATGTAATTTTTGAATATGGCGGATTAGAAATAACTAAAGCATTTTGGGGTAGTTTTGTGTTTTTGTCTAAAAAATCTCCATGTATTATGTTTAAGTTTTCTACTAATTGAATGCCGTATTTTGCCCCCAATATTGCTTTGCATATTTTAAGCGCCAATTTATCGCTATCAAAAAGAAAAATCTGTCTGTTTTTTATTAACTCGCAGGCTTCTTCTTTTTTTAGAGAATCCAAGAAGGTGATAATGAGTCTTCCTGTTCCGCAACCAACATCACAGATATTCTTATCTTTCCAATTTAGTTCCTTAAAGAAATTAGCAAGCAAACTCGAGACATCTTTAGGTGTGTAATATTGTCCATTCATTTTTTTGTTTTTTTTGTTTTCTATGGATAATCCATATTCATAGAAGTCAGCCACAAACTCTATATCTACTAGTTCTGTCAGTTCTATATTCCCTTGTAGTAGCTCATCGCTAAAGGTGTCTCAAACTTTTTTTAATCCATGTTTTTTAATTGTCTCTGTGTATGTTTGAATGTTTGCAAAAAGTAGCTTTAGGTCACCACCTCCATTTATTTTCAACTTGTTCATTTGCCTCTCCATATCTAAAAGTATTTTTATTCAAACAATTAAACACATTATGTAAGTGATTTTTATAAAAATCGTTTTTTGTTAGCTTTCTCTATAAATTATAAGTTATTTAAGCTTTACAGGTAATAACACTTTCTTTAGACAGTTGGCGCAAGACTTTTGTTTCACATTTTAAAAAGTGTTAATACTCTCTTTGCTTTGCTTAAAATATTCATTTTTTTACACAAGCCAGAAGTTTGGCTGAATCTTTGTTTTTATTCTGAAAATATTTTGAAATAGTGCAAGCAAAAATCTCAAGATCAATATTTTTTTGCTACCTAACTACGCCACAAATTATTATTTCGATGCCAAGACAAGGAAGAACATCGACAAAAATGATGTTTTTATAAAAACACCTTACTCAAAAATCTCTTTTTTTATGCGACGAACAACAAGGTTTTTGTGCTTTTTGATTATATACTTTGCATTGTAACCTTACGCAACTTTTATATTGCATTTTATAGGTTCTTTTAGTGATAAAGTACGAAAACCATGAGTAGTATCATAAAAAAATAGTATTGTTATTCAGTAAAATTTCTCCATAAGCACTAAAAGGTGTTTTTTTTGTAGACACTTTTTTTACTCGTCTAACAATACTTTTTTTGCGAAATACATAATTTATTTTTTGTTTGTGTATATTTCCTAAATCTTTAGTACTAATAAAGTTTTGTTAATTCAAAAAATCAGTAGTTTGTTTAAATGTAATGCCTTAACAAACTCATAAGCTAGGAATTCCGTTAAGTGTATCTTCAACACTTAATGATTTTGTCGTTTTATATAAAAGATTAGCAACAAATTTTATATAGCAAAAAAATGAAAAATTTTGTGTTTTTCAGTTTGCAAAGATTTTGAAAAACTTCAAATTTCGCTTTTTAAAAAATGAATATAATATTGGTAAGAATTAACCAACAGAAAGAAGAATGTATGAAAAAATTTAAGCTTTTAAGCACAAAAAAATACCAACTACAAATTGATTTTCCAATGCTTAATTTAATATCTACAATAGTAGCAGTTGATGATATTGAAAGTTATGAAGAAAGCACTGCCAGAATCATGAGTAATGATGTGTTTGATGTAGAAAACTTAATAAATAAATCACAGTTTGAACTCAAATTACTAGGCTTACAAAAAGTTCACGATATCAATAAGAATTGATATGTTAGAACATTGAAGAATAATACTAAAATAGATAATCTTGGTTAAATAGAGTTTAAATAAATGAATGAAAATCAAATTATCGCTGCATCAGTTCTTTCGTTTTCAAATGTTGCTCTTTGCATTATAATGCCTTTGTTTATATTGTCATCAAACAAATATAACAAGAAAAATTGAGTGCTCGAGTCAAATTTCTACGTCATAAATGTATACGTAGTATGATCAATATTTTCGTTGTTTGTTTCATGTATTATTTTTTGCTTCTTTTGTGGGTTTGCTAGGTACTATAAATTAGGTAATTTAAACACATTTATTATTTTTTTGGTCATATGATTTTTTTGTTTTATGTTCTTTTTTCTTTATATGCTTATAGTTTCCAAAATAAAATATTTGAAGAAAAACGGGCAGATTTTTGATTTTTTTGATGAAGATAAAATTTTAAATTTAGACTTCAACGAACTTCTATCAAAATATGCTAGACCAAAGTATTTGGACATAATTAAAACAAAAGTAAGTAAATATGGTTCTTGATTTAATAAAAATATTTACTCGGCATCATTTTATTTTTTGCACGCACTTTCCATGGTAGATGTGTACATGATTTTATGTTATAGGCTATTTAAGCTTGTGAATAGTAAAAAAATTTGAAACAAGGATATCAACGGTCAACAAAAAGCAGAAATTTTGATTTCGTTTGTTTGCAGTCTTTTAGAAAAACAAGAAGCCAAAAATTTTATAAAGTGTTTAAATAATGGTTCGTGTTGATAAAAAAATAAAAAATTGGATGCAAAGAACCTGTCTTTTTATTCTGATTTTTTGTTAATAAATTAGTTTATTGAAGTTTGTTTGGCATTTTTTAAATAAAGATTAGTTATGCAATCTTTATCTGTGTTAATAGATATTTATTTAATATTCTTGATATTGCTTTTTACTCTACTTAATTTTTGAATGTATAGTTTATATAGAATCATGCAAAAAGGAAGATATATGAAAAACATAAATTATGATTTAACTTTAAGTTCAAAACGAAATCTTTTGCCAGAGATCTTTTGTATAGAACTTGCTGTTTTTGGCTGTATTTTGCTTTTTGTACCTTTATTGTTACTTATCAGTAAATTTTTTCGAAAAAACAAATGAATTTCGAAGAGTGAGTATATTTCCGCTATAAGTCTTGTAATTTTTAATACTGTTCTTTTGTTTGTCTCATCTATATTAATGATTGTTTTTCATGAGCAATTGAAAAAAACAATTTTCATAGGTAATGTAAGTTGCTTTAATTTTGCTTGTATTTTTTTACCTTTTTATATTGTTAGTCTTCTTCTTTGGATTCCTATTTTACTTCAAATTAGATATTTAATAAAAAACGGACAAATTTATAAGTGTTTCGATAAAAATGAAATTTTGAATATGGATTTCAAAAAATATTTATCCTTATTTGTTAAAGATGAATATTTGAAAAAGATAGAGCATAAATTTAGTAAGTGAGCACGTTATTACACAAATTGAGAAAAAATAAATCTAAATTTTGGTTTGTATAGACGGGTATATTCGTCAATTTCAATTTATACCTATAGAGTATTGAGTTTTGTTAACAAACCAAAAATATGAAAATTAGATCTTAACGGACAAGAAAAAGCAAAAATTTTAATTTCCTTTGCTTGCAATTTCTTGGACGAAGCATATATTGAACGTTTTTTTGCTTTCCTTGATAGTCAAGTAAGTAAATCAAGAAAAAAATAAACCAAGATAAAAAAGAATAAATCCTTTCCTTGGTTTATTGAGTTATTTTTTTAGATAGTGTGACAACGATTTCAATGTGGTGAGTTTGCGGAAACATATCGAAAGGTTGTACAAACTCAATATCATAATAATCTTTCAATTTAACCAAATCTCTCACTAATGTATGAATATTACAACTGATGTATCCAATTTTTGAGGGGTTTGTTTTTATTATATAGTCTATAACTTCCTGACTTAATCCAGCTCGTGGTGGATCAAGTGTGATTACGTTGAAATTTGATAATTTAAGATTATTGATTACTTTTGAAGCGTCGCCCAGAATAAATTCAATGTTGTTTAGTTTGTTTGTTTTCATAGCTTCGTTAGCATTAACGATCGCTTGTTTAATATTTTCGATACCATAAACTCTATTGACTTTTTTAGATATAAATGAAGTTATTGTTCCAACACCACAATACATGTCAATAACTTTGTCACCTTCTTGTAGATTGAGTTTATCAATCATTTTTTTATACATCAAAACAGCTTGTTGAGTATTTACTTGAAAGAATGAGTGTGGGTATATATTGAATTCGAAATTTTCTAACTTTTGTGTCAAAAAATCAGTTCCTATCAGTGTTTTTAGATCGGTTCCAACAAGATTGTCTTTGTTTTTTGTGTCTTCTATGCTGCTAACGATTGAAACAACATTTAGCCAGTCATTCGTAATTTTTTGTATGAAATCTTGTGGCAATTCTTTCTTTATTTTATTGACAAAGACGATTTGTAGAAAATTGTCTATATCTGAACTTCGTGCAACAATTCTACTAATATTTGTTAATTTATATTTTTTAATTAGCGGATTTAAATATTGCAAAAATTTATTTATTGGTTCACTTGCTAAATCAAATGATGTTTGTTTTATGAATTCATGGCTATTCTTTTTATAAAAACCTAACTCAAAATCTTTAACAAATACAACTATTTTGTTTCTATAGTTTCACTCTTTATCACTTGCCTGAATTTTATTGATATCAGTAAAATCTAACTGTCTTTTGAATAGATATTCAACTATTGATTGCTTGAAATTCAATTGATCTTGGTAGTCTAAAATTGCAAGCGGTGCTACACCACTTGTAACTAGATTTTTATTGTTAATTTCTATTCTTTTAGGATTAGTATTTATTAATCTGACTACTGAAGCAAAAGCAAAACGAGAATTAGCTTTAGTAATTTGAATGTCCGCCACTTCGTCTTCTAGCATCCCGAAAACAAAAATGGCATAATTTTCTGTCCGATACACACCTAAACCTTCATAACTGAACTCTGTTGTGTGTATATTTGTGAGTATTTCGTTTATTTTATACATTATTTACCTAAGCAAAAGTTTGAAAATATTGAGTCAAGCAAATCACTTTCTTTGCCTTTTCCAATAATGCTTGAAACTGCTTTTCATGCTTCAGTCAAATCAACAACAATAACTTCAGTACCAAAACCTTGTTCAAGAGCATCTAAAGCGTCGGAAAGATTATTTTTAGCGCTTTTAATCAACGAAAGTTGACGTGTATTATAGATTAGATCAGGGTTATTGAAATCAATGTTCGCAAATTGCTGCTTGATTAAATCCAAAAGCGACTCTATTTCGTTGTTTTTAGCCGAAATAAGAGCTTGATTAGGTTCGTGAGATATTTTATTAGTTGTTATTAAATCTGTTTTATTTAAGGCTTGTAAATAAATTTTCTCTTTGGCAAGTTGTTTAATTTGTTCGTCAATTTCATTTCATTTTTCTTTTTGGTCAACAACGTGAATAACAAGATCACTTTTTTCAATGGTTTGCTTTGTTTTTTGAATACCAATTTTTTCCACTATGTCTTCAGTGTCTCTAATACCCGCAGTGTCAATAAGATTAAACAAAACTCCGTCTAATTGAAATTGTGCCTCAATCGCATCCCGAGTAGTTCCTGCTATCTCAGTTACTATCGCTTTTTCTTCTTGTAATAAACAATTAAGCAGTGAAGATTTCCCGGCATTCGGTCTTCCTACAATAGCAACTCTTATCCCTTCATAAACCTTCTGTGCATCAGAGCTAACTTTTATTAATTCGTCTATACCTTTGATTAAAGATTTAATTTTTGGTAAAAGAGTTTCATTTGTTAAAACTTCAATATCTGTTATTTCTGGGTAGTCAATATTAACTTCACAATTTCCAATTAAATACTCGATTTCATTCAAAAAAGCAGTTATTTTGTTTGAAAGCCTATTATCAAACTTATTAACACTCATTTTAACTTGTTTTTCGCTTTTTGCATGAATCAAATCATTTATAGCCTCTGCTTTAATTAAGTCAATTTTGCCATTTAAATATGCTCTTCTGCTGAATTCACCAGGATCCGCAATTCTTGCACCATGTCTTAAAATTAATTCCAAAATCATGTTTGAAACCACAACTCCACCGTGAGCATTAATTTCCACAGTATCTTCACCTATATAGTTTTGTGTTCCAGGAAATCATGCTACTAAAACTTCATCTATTTTTTGATTGCCATCAAATATTGATCCAAAAGTTATTTCCTTATTTTTACCTTCTTTACCTCTAAAAATTTTTTTAATAATATTTATTGCTTCAGGACCGCAAATTCTAATAATAGAAACAGCTTGATTAATTTTTCCTGAACTAATTGCAGTTATTGTATCTCACATAATAAATAAATTTTAAATTATTTAATGTTTATTTTAAGTTTAGTTTTTTGATTTTTCTTTAATTTTGTTTGTTTTCTAGTTTTATTTATTTAATAATATTTATATACTCTGTTTTAAACCCACAAAACTCAAAAAGAGTCTTGTGTAAAGATATTTTTTATAAAAAAGTACTGTCAAAAAAATGTTTGTAACTAAGAGTTATTGACATTGAGTAAAAATATAGTTATTTTTTTATAATTTAGGACATGAATTGAATTAAAAGCTCTAAAGCACAATTAATAAATATTGAAAGTAGTAAATGGAAGAAATTCTTTTACCTTCGTTCAACAAAAATGGGTAGCATTTTAAGACTTTTGTTACTGCCTTTTGCATATTTGTCAGTGTTTTCTATTTTTTATGCCATTTTTGTCATTACAAAAGAAAATTATTTAATTAAAATCAATTATTCGTTTGTTCCAGAATGAATTAAAGTGTTGGAAACTTTATCTAAATTTCTTTTAGAATTGTTTCCTTTAACAATAACAATCAGTATTGCAATGTATTATTCCAAAAAGTTTGTCTTAGCAACATTTAGCTCAATAATAATATGAGTTGTATTTTGTTTTAGTCAAACGCTTTTTATACATAAAACATCAACAGACGGAATTTATCAAGTATTGTGATACAAAAACATAAATTCGTCTTATATTAATAATTTTTCAGGAATTAGTGAAATAAAAGGATTTTCTTTTAATTTTATTGACGCTATTTTGACAGGTTACTTAATTGGATTTTGTTTAAACAAAACCGAAAAGCACAAAACCTTTAAGTACATAAATTTCAATCGTGTTGTAATGTATTTTGCTCCAATGCTTGTTTTTGTTCTAATTTTTATTCACCTATTATTTATGGGTTTTTTTGCAACAAGTCTTTCATCGCTAAAGAATAATAGGTTTAGCACAAAAACATCAGCTTCTTTTGTTGTGGGATTATTAGAGCAAATTTTGATACCGTTCGGAATGAATAAATCACTTGTGAGCGATTTCACTACAGTTAATTTTGATCTCAATCAACAAGTATGAGTAATAATTAACAATCAGCCACAACAAGTTATTGATTCCTCTACTAAAAACATTGAAACATACAAAACATTACTTAATTCCAATTTAGATTTTGCAACAACAAAAGAACAATTGTTCAATATGTTGAATAGCAATTTAAATAAAAAAGAGTTAATAACAACTTTAGATAATTCATTTTTATTTAATATAAATCAGTTCAATCACAATTCATCTGCCTGATGAAAAAACCAGTCAAATTCAGTGTATTTTATTGATCCTAGCACTCAGCAAGCATTCAATTTAATGTTCGGTAAGTTCAATGTAGCCACTTTATTAAATTCATTATTCGTTATTCCATTTTTAGGAATCGTAATGATTTTATTAGCCGACAAAGATCAAATAATTTTCACAACTCAAGTTGTAATTGCTTCAGTTCTTGGTTCATTTTTCATAGGTACAGAATACACAATAACACTAATTGTTTTAATGTCAAGCCCACTAATGTACATTGCTATTTTCTATTTGATTTCACCAATAATGCAATTAATAATAGCTAGAATTGGCTTGAGTGCAGAAACAAGTAATTATGGCTTCTTTGAATATATCAATATAGCAGCTAGAACACAGAATCAAACAGGAATTGCATTTATATTTATCTTTGCGTTACTAATTGGTTTATTAATAGCAATAGGATTTTACTTCTTTGCTTTGAAAACAAAGCCTTTTACACCAGGAATGGGTAATTGTAAGTCAATGGATGTATCAATCATCTTCGAATCAAGAAATTCCAAACAAAAACAACCTATTAATCTTGAAGACTCAATACCGACTCAAGAATTTTGAATAAATAACACGTCTAACACTAAAAAAGACACACAAAAATACAATTTAGAAAAATCCAACTATAGCGAAACCCAAGTCATGACTGGAGTTTATGACATTGAAAATAAAGAAGTAATTGAGCTAAATTTTGACAACAAAGAAAGAAAAACAGAATTTTTCATTTCTTCTCCAGTTGCGGGTAAAGTTGCTCAATTGAATGCAAACACTTGAGAGTTTAGTTTATCTAAATTTGGCAACAAAATAAACAGCCCAATATCAGGAATGGTGGAATCGTTCAATAATGTAACAAACGAAATAACGATAAAAAATGATAATTTCACAATAAAAATGCAAATTTTGTTTAAAGGTGATTTGAATAAATACACAATTTTTAAACAAATTCCCAACTCTTTTGTTCATCAAGGAAACAAACTTCTTGAATTTAGCTTTGAAAAAAATATTTTTGCTCGCAAATCTTTAAGAATTTTGCTTTCGATTGAAAGTAAAAATAACCAAAAAATAATTAGTCACCATAGTAAAAAATTTAGTGATGTAAATCAAGACACTCTCCTATTCTCAGTGGAGGAATTTAGTTAATGGCAGTAGCAATAATTGCAGAATACAACCCCTTTCATAATGGCCACATTTATCAATTAAAAAAAGCTAAAGAACTATTTCCTAATGATGAAATAGTTATAATATTGAGTTCCAACTATACACAAAGAGGCGATTTTAATGTTATGGATTTTGAACAAAGAAAGACATACGCATTAAAATATGGTGCTAGTAAAGTTATTGCTCTAGACTTTGATTCTTCAACCCAAGCAGCACACATTTTTGCTCATGGAGCAGTAAAATTAATAGCTCAGAATAACATTGACAAATTGTTTTTTGGTAGCGAAACAGATAATATTGAATCATTTTATAAAGCTGCCAGAACTTTAAAAAACAACAAAGAACAATATAATACAAACGTTAAATTTT
Source organism: Mycoplasma sp. 3392 (assembly GCF_053851755.1). Taxonomy (NCBI): domain Bacteria; kingdom Bacillati; phylum Mycoplasmatota; class Mollicutes; order Mycoplasmatales; family Mycoplasmataceae; genus Mycoplasma; species Mycoplasma sp. 3392. The sequence goes on along the minus strand of NZ_JBSQBF010000001.1, from coordinate 192,057 downwards.
GACTCAAACAAGGTTATTCATTTGTAAGGGCATCTGCTGAAGCGTTAAAAGAAATAAATGGAGAAAACTTTGTGCTACCCAACGATATTTTAGGTTTAGAGTACGTTAAACAGATAGTAGAAAATAACTATAAAATCGAAGCATTTTGTATGAAAAGGACCATAGGTTTTCATTCTTTAGAAACGAAAGAAAATTTTGCCAGTGCTTCAAAAATAAGAGAGATGATTTTTGATAAAAACGAAGATTATAAAAAATACACTCCTGTTGTTTTTTATGAAGAACCAGACAGATTGAAAAATCATTTTAGCTCAATCAGACAAAAAATAATAGACACAGATCCAAAAATACTTGCTGAACATAAATTAGTAAGTGAAGGCATTGAAAATTTACTCAAAAAACACTCAAATATTACTGATTTCGATGCTTTTGTTGATGCTTGCACAAGTAGACGCTATACAAAAACTAGAATTCAAAGAATTCTTTTATATATTTTTTTAGATATCAAAAAATAGAAAGCACAGAGAAAACCCTTTGTGCTTTTTTTGTTTAAAAAAACAAAACAAAAACACTCAAAACGAGTGTTAATAAATTATCTTTTTCTTTAATTTGTCCATTATTTCCAAAAGTGCTTTAGCAATAGGTTTTTCCCTAGAAGAGTGTCCTGCTTGTTCAATTATTTGTAGGTCTACAAATTTCAATTGTTTTGCTAATTCATAAGCTCCAGAAAGACGACAATCAACATCATATCTTCCATGAACAATAGTTGTTGGTATCAGTCTAATTCGGTGCATATTTTTTAAAATTTGGTTTTCTTCTATAAAGCAATTGTTAGCAAAATAATGAGTTTCCATTAGTGAAAAATTTATTGTATCCTGAACTCTAGCGATGTCTCTTCTTTCTGGAACGAGAGTAACAAGACCATTTTCTCAATCTGCTCATTTTTTTGCAGCTACGAAAGATTTACGCATGTCAGGAAGTTTGATTTTTTCATAGTAGAAACTAATTAGAGTTTTTACATCGGTTGTTTCGGCAAAACGAGTAAAAATTTCATAATCACGAGGAAAGAAATTACTTGCTCCATTTGCACCATACAATCACTCTAAATCACTTTGACGACCTAAAAATATTCCCCTTAACACCATTTCTATTACTTTATCAGGATGAGTCTGAGCATATAAAAGACTCAAGGTTGTACCTCAAGAACCACCAAACAGAATTCATTTTTCAATTTGCAAATGCTGTCTAATTTGTTCCATGTCATTTATTAAATCTTGAGTTGTGTTGTTTTCTATTTTAGCTGCTGGTAAACTTTTACCACAACCACGCTGATCAAAAAGAATAACACGATAATATTTAGGATCAAAATATTTGCAATCATCACGACTAGTGCCGCCACCTGGACCACCGTGAACAAAAATTACTGGTATACCATTCTTTTTGCCAGAAACCTGATAGTTAACTGTATGTCCATCAATTTCTAGCTGGTATTCTTCAAATTCGTTGTGTTCATAAAACATTATAATTTTTTCGAAACTCCTATTGAAATTGAGTCTATTCCAGCGTGAATCATTGTTGAAGAAGAAGCTAAACGAGTGAAAACAGGCACAATTGAATACTTAGCTAATGTTTCATTAGCAAAATCTATTAATTGTCCGTCCCCGGTTTGCAATATTCAAAAATCATAAAATTGAATATTTTTTTCACCACCAATGAATTCAATTAGTTTTTCTACTACTTTTACAACAGCCGATTTGTGAGTTTTCTTTACTCCATCAACAGTAACTCCATCTTGATTTTTAAGTAAAGGAACCAGCTTTAGAGAAGTCATTAAAATCTTTTTAGCTCCCTTTAATCTTCCACCTTTAATAAATGGATCTAATGAAGCAGGAACAATGAAATTTAACGAGCTTTCGTTATATTCTTTTAAAAACTTAATAACTTCAGCATCTGATTTGCCATTTTCAAGCATGCTTTTTGCTCTTTGTGCCATTCATAAATATTGCTCGCCATTAAAATTATTGTCAAAAATAATAAATTTTGATTTGTTAATATCGGCAGCAATCGTTTGAAGATAACCACATTCACTTGATAAGTTACTATTAATAGGAAGAATTACAACTTTATCATACTTAGAGTCTAATTCTTTCATCAAATTTTCCATATATAAGAAAGGCGGAAGTGAAGTTTTGGCTTCTTTTTTTTCTCTTAATTTCAAAAGAACTTCAACCTTGTCAATCTCTATACCCTCTAAATAATTATTATTGTTAATATTTATTTGAAGTGGTAAAAATTCAAAACCATATTCTTTTAATTCGTCTTTTGTGTACCCCGAATACGAGTCTAATACTACTCCTATTTTAGTCATTAGTTATCCTTTCTGTTAGCAAAACGTCCTTGTTCACTTTTAGTATTTTTGCTAAAAATTTGTCTTTATTAAAATCCTCAATTACAACCTTAATGTTACGTTTCTTAGCATATTCCAAAAAGCTCATGAATTTTAGAAAAATGTTATTGTCATTAAACATGTTAGTCATTTTCTTAGAAATGAAAACATATTCAGTTGGATAGTTACTGATCATTGAGTAAAAAGTTGTGTTAATTTCAACAAAACCTCAATACGTTTCAATGTTACGTTGTTTAAATTCATTCATTCTTTTAATGACTTGTTCTGATAATTCTTCACTTTCTAAAAAGCAAATTAGTTTCTGTTTTGTAGGTTCTATTAAAGGAATTGTACTATCCCTTAAAAAAACATATTCACTATCTTTGAAGGAAACGAACTTAACTTTGTCAAAATTGTCCTCATCAAGTGGAAAAATATTATTGTAGTAATTTGTCTTTAATGATGATGTATTAAGAATTAAACTACTGTAGTTATCTAAACTTTGCAACTCAGAATCAATTTTCATTGCAACAATTTGATTTTGTGTGTCTATAACTAAATGTTGATCTTCTATTATTAGTTTCTTTTCAACAAGGGCTTGCGTTTTCTTGTAAGCTGAAGTAAATTCATAAATAACATTTTCGTCAAAATCTTGCACTTTTACTTGATAAAAATTGTCGTGCTTTGCTCCTAATAGAGTTAAGTAGTCCAATAGAATTTGACCACTCAATAGACTGCAGTCAAAGTGTGCATCAACAAAAATAACTGTTTGACACTTCTTTTGATTTACTAAATCTTGCATTTTAGCAACAAAATACTTGTGTACCTTTTTGCTAACTACTTGACTTTTAGGAACAACACTTAGTACAATTGCATTATATTGTCTATGAAAAACATAGTTTATGTTGTGAAATTTAGCCAGTCTTTTGTATATTGAGTTCAGTACATTCGCTCTTTGTGAGTACTGGTGCTCGCCTAGCAAAACAACAAAATTGAGCGATTTGTTCATTTCCATAAACTCAAATGGCTTACGTAAAAAGAAAATATTAGTTTTGTGGCTTTTAGAAACTTTTTTTCAAGCAATAACACCTACAGTTTTTGATTTTGTTGCTAACTTTTCAATCATTAAACGACATTGATATTTTTCTTTGTCTGTGACATTTTTAAGATTTAAAACAATATCAATATTTTTGTTGTTGTCTAAAAAGTTTGCAAGTGAATTCACACATAAGCGAGCACTCTCTGTAACAAAACTTTTACTAAAATCCTCAAATGATATTCAATATCCGCGGGTTAAGTTTTTATTATGAAAAATTCTAGTTTTATTTTTCTTATTAACTTCTGAAGCTAAAAGTTTTACCCTGTTTTCTTCAAAGTCAAATGTAAAAGAAACAGTGGCATTATTGTTGACAATAAACTTGTAATAACAAAAGTAAATGATAATTCCAAGTGCTGCCAAACAAATAATTAGTACCACAATTAAATAACCAAAATTCATGATTAATCTTCTTTTTTGCGGATAGATGGGTGAGTTTTGTTTAGTGTTTTAATTCCGTCACCTTGGAATTTAACATGTATTACATCACCTTGCACTTGAAGAACTTTTCCTTCTCCAAATTTAGAGTGAATGATTGAGTCACCTTCAATAAGATTATTTGTATCTTCGGTTTCACTTTTCGCAAACATTGAGGCAATATGAATACCTCTTTTTCCACCTTTTACACCCGCTTCACTAATAAAACGACTTTCTTGTCCATTTCTTGCTGCTGAAAAGCTTAAGAACAATTTCTTTTTAGCTCGTGTAAAAGCAACATAAGCCAGACGTCTTTCTTCTTCTAGTGCTTCAATCTGTTCTGAAGATAGTTTATTAAACAATAAACCTTTTTTCTTTGTGGAGTCATTGTTTTTAACATTAAGAGCACGCGCATTAGGAAAGACTCCTTCAGCTAAACCAGCAACAAAAACGTAGTCAAATTCTAATCCTTTAGCATTGTGTACTGTCATTAAAGCAACAGAACTTAAAGGATCTCCACCAGGCTTTTCATTACCTAAAATAACAACTTCTTGTAAGTAGTCGGTTAATTCTTTGTTTTTGTTTTGTTCTTCTCATGCGTCAATAGCATTAATTAAAGCATTGAAGTTTTCTTCTTTTGCTTCCAGTGTTTCAGGTTGTACCTTTAACGATTCAAAGTATTTTAATTCGTCGTACATTAATTTTCTAAGAATTAGTGTAGGTTTTTGTTTGTGTTTAAAAATTTGAGTTCTTGCTCATCTAACTTTATTAACAACATCAGCAAGACCTTTCATTGTTTTCATATTAATTTTCAGTGTTTCGTAAATTTCTTTAATATGTTCTTCAATAGCCGTAAACATTAAAACATCTTTTTGCAGTGAAAAATCATAAAGTTTACGTACTGTTTCCTTACCAACCGCTCTAGCAGGCTTGTTAATAACTCTTTGTAAAGATAAATCATCAGGAGCATAAATTAGTTGAAGGTAGGCTAGGGCATCTTTAACCTCTTCACGTTCATAGAATCTTTGTGTACCAACAACATAGTGATTAGTGTTGTCATTGATTAAAGAACCTTCAATTGCACGTGAGTAAGAATTTGCACGATAAATGATAGCAATATTCTTAAGTTGCACACGGTTTTTCTTTAGTTCATTGATTTTCATTGATATTCAACGCGCTTCATCTTCATCACTGAAACCACAATTGAATTCAATGTCTTCACCTTCTTCATTGTCGGTGTAAAGTTTTTTCTTAATTCTTAATGAGTTGTATGAAATTAAGTTATTAGCAGCATTAAGAATTTTTTTAGTTGAACGATAATTTTTTTCTAACAATATAGTTGTAACGTTTGGAAAATCCTTTTCGAAGTTAATAATGATATTAATATCAGCATTTCTTCAAGAATAAATAGTTTGGTCAGGATCTCCAACTATTGTAATGTCACCTTTTTTAGCTAAAACTTTTACAATACCATACTGAACGTGACTTGTATCCTGGAACTCATCAACTAAGACATAATCAAATTTAGATTCTCATTTGTGACGAGTAGCTTCATATTTAGGATTATGGAATAGATCATGTACATAGACTAGCAAATCATCAAAATCTAAAGCTTTACTTCTCTTTAGATATTCAACGTATTCTTTATAAATTGTTGGTCTTAAATCATTTTTATCTTCTGCATTTTCAAGACTATGTTTTGGTTTTCTTAGTGAGACTTTTTCTTTAGAAATATAAGAAAGCACAGAATCATAAGTGTAATCTTCATTAGTTATATCGAGTTTGTCATAGACTAATTTTAAAATTTGCCTTTGCTCAGGGTCATCAATTATCTTAAAATCATTCGGTATACCCATTACATGGATATCACTTCTTAAAATTTTGGCACATAAACTATGGAAAGTAGAAACGTGTGGATGTTCTTCACTCGAGCCGATAATCCGCACAACTCTATCCAGCATTTCATCTGCTGCCTTTTTAGTAAAAGTAACGGCCAAAATTTTTGACGGAACAATTTCTTTTTCTTTAATTAAGTAGGCTACTTTGGTAGTTAAAACTTTAGTTTTACCACTACCTGCCCCAGCAATTAATCTCAGTGGTCCTTGGGTGTGTTTTACTGCTTCTAGCTGCTTTTCATTAAGCATAGTCAAATCGAGATGTTCTGTACTCATTCAAAACCTCCTAGTCTTAAAATTGAATGTCTATGTCAGGTAAGGGTCTGCTTTTTGGCTTTACAGACTTTTGATCTCAACTACTAATTCTTTCAGTAGTGTATTTGTTTTTGTAAACTGTGTATGTTTGCGATAGTGAGTCATTTCATCCTATTTTGTTAGGTTTAGCAACCGAAAGGATGAACATAACTTCAATCAATAATGCTAATGATGTTAGTGATAAAGGAAAGGTGACGAAGGCTCTAGTTATTGGTGGTAGTTCAGTTAAATGTTTTCTTTGGAATGCTACTTGTTCAAAACTTTCTGGACTTATTAAAATCATTCAAGCCAACATTATGATTATTCAAAAAATTGCTCCGAATGATTGTCTTGACAGTAAAGCAAGAAAAAGATTTTGTTTTTTCTTTTTTGGAATGATTTTGACTCTGAAAATTCACATTATCACTGTTTGACCTTTAGTTAGGAATGGAATTAATATTCATCAGCTAAAAATAAAGATTATTATTAAACTTAGTCAAACGTAATACAAGTAATTTTGTCTAAAACTAACATTGTTTTTGTCTGGACTTATCATTGCGAAAGTTATTGCGAATAAGAAGATTAAGAAAACAAATAGATCTGAGAATGTTATGGTGAATCTAATTCAAAAACCAACTTTTTTATTGGTTGTTACTATTTCATTTTGTGCCATTAGTAAATTTTGTGAAAAATATCAGATCAGTATTTTTCGTCAACAAGTTTAGGATCGATTAAAGCAGATCATTTGTATCAAGCAAAGTAACGATTTTGTGTTAAGTCAGGATTTGAACCATAAATAGCAGCCAACTCTTTTGCTAGCACATCTTTAATGTTTTGTGTTTTCAATGTTTTTCCTAGAACGATGAACATTTTTCATTGTTTTATGAAACCAATGTATCCTGCTAGAAAAAGTTGATAGTGAATAATGTGTAGCAAGTTCAAAGCATCTTTTAAATCATCACTTGCTTCTTTTGTTTGGTTCAAAATTTGTTTTCATTCAAGATTGATTGATTTAACATTCAAGTTAGCAAGTTGGTAGTTTCAATCTCTAACTTCAATGCTTGATGTGTAAAAATATGTTGCTGCTTTTAAAAAAGCGTTAACTGTAATATCGATTGAGTATTGTTTGTTTGTAGATTTTAATGTTTTATTGTTTTCGTAGATACTTAATGCAAGTTTGTTAGAAAAAACTTTATTGAAGACAACAGGAGAAGTAACTATCAATGGTTCTCAATTCTCCTTTAAATTAATAGTTTTTTCTTCAAATGGTTTTGTGGGTGCATCATGGCGCACTAGACCTCGATAAACCGCTTTGAACTCAATGATGTCTGCTTGTTGTGATTTCTTAATTGCCTTTGTTACTCTTGTAACGAAGTCTTCATCCAATTCAGTGTTTGAAAACAAAATGTAAGAATAAGGTTTATCACTTTGTTTTAAAGCTTCATAAATGACTGAATTTAAAGGTTGATGCTTTGAGTTAATAACTAACTTTATTTTGTTTGCATCAAAGTTTTTTAGAGCTTCATTAATCGCTACCAAGTGTTCATCTGTTGGTTTATCAATAACTATTGAAACTGAAAAGTTCCGCGAATTTTGTTTATAAACTTGTTTCAAGATTTCATGAACTGAATTGTCTGGGTTGTAAATAGGAATAATTATTTCTAACATAAAACCTACATCTTCAAGTTTCCAGTTGTTCTTGGGTAAGGGATAACATCACGAATATTAGACATTCCAGTTACATACATTACTAATCTTTCGAAACCAATTCCAAAACCTGCAGATTGAGCATCACCGAATCTACGCAAATCTAAATATCATTGCAATGGTTCAATATTCATATTTAGTTCATTCATTCTATTTAACAATTTGTTGTAATTTGTTTCCCTTTGTGATCCACCAACTAATTCACCAATTCCTGGAACTAGCAAGTCAAAAGCAGCCACTGTTTCATTGTCTGGGTTTTGATACATGTAAAATGCTTTGATTTGTTTTGGGTAGTTTATAACTGCCACAGGCCCACCAATAATTTCTGAAGAAAGAAATTTTTCATGCTCTGAAGCTAAGTCAGTACCGAAAGCAAAGTTTTGCTCTTCAAATTTTTCTTTGTTTTGTTCAAGAATTTTTAAAGCTTCACGATATTCAAGTTTTGTTAATTTAGTATTAATGAATTTATCCAATGTGTCAAGAAGATCAGCTTTAACATTTTTAGTCAAGAATTCAAACTCAGCAGGATGTTTTGCAATTGTTTTTTTGATAACTGTTTTTAATAAATCGTCAGCAAGATCAATGATTTTATTTAAATCATAGAAAGCACATTCAGGTTCAATCATTCAGAATTCAGCGGCATGACGTGATGTGTGTGACATTTCAGCTCTAAATGTAGGAGCGAACGTATAAACATTCTTATACCCTAGGGCATAAGATTCAGCATGCAATTGTCCAGTTACTCCCAGTGTTGCTTTTTGCTTGAAAAACATGTCTTCATTCTCGTCGTCAACAACAAAAAGTTCCCCAGCACCTTCTCCATCATTCGAAGTGATAATGGGACTATTTACATAAACGAAGTCATGATTTCTAAAGTAATCGTGTACTTCTTGAGCTAGTGTTGAACGGATTAACATAACAGTTTTAAGTAGATTTGTTCTGTGTCTTAAGTGTGGAACTTCTCTTAAAAAATCTAATGTTGTTTCTTTCTTTTGAATTGGATAGTCTTCGTCAACGTTAGCAAGCAATTTAAAAGAATCAGCTTTAAGTTCGACAGGTTGTTTTGCTTGTGGTGTTAGAACTAATGTTCCACTTACCTCAATAGCAGCCCCACTTCTTGCTGATTCAACTTCATCTAGATTAACATTTTGTTCGTTTAGTACAACTTGTAAGTTTTGCACTGTGCTTCCATCATTAATTTCGATAAATCTTATTTTTTTATTTCCTCTATTTGTTGCCACCCATGCTTTAATTGCAAAGTGTTTACCATCATGTTGTTGGAGTGAATCATATAATTTTTTTATTGTCATCTTTTATCCTTTAACCATTAAATAAATATATTAATATTTATAATTTTACCAAAATATAGTTACAAAAGCCTCTTGTAGTGAGTGTGGAATGAAAAAAAACACGGAAAATCCGTGTTATTGTCCTACCGGTAAGTCGGTTACATTTTTATTTGGTCCGACACTATCATTTCATTTTGAAATATGATAATTCAATCAAAAACCATTTTGTTTTACAAATTGCTCTCATTGGCCAAATAATTTTGGAGCAACGTCGCCTAAAGTGTTGGTGTGGTATATAAACTGGTGATAGAAATGTTGAAACTGAGTATACAAGATTTGTTTATCTTCACTAAAACGATAAATAAAGAATGGAACTTCGACTGAAGGTTGTCCATTTTTTTCGGTCAGTCAAAGTCTTATAAAGAAGTTTTGATTAATTTTTGCTGCAAAAACTCCGCTGGCATCAGAATCAACATTTTCAATTGGAACAATACTTTCCACTTCAGGTCATTTTGAACGATAAGTCAGACTCACATATTTAGAAGGATTTTGTATGATGTCTTTTTGTGCGCTTGAATATTCCACTGAAGGCTTAAAGTTATATAACTTAGGAATTTGCTCAAATTGACTATCAACACCTGAGAATGCAAAATTGAAATGATTTAAATGTGTTAAGTATCAGTATCATTTGTCACTTAAAAGTTGAGAAATTTCAGTTTCCAAATTACTCATTTTCAAGTTATTTGCTTCAGTGTTTTCACTGAAAAGAGACTGATATTCAGTAATTTTTTTATTTAAATCACTAATTCATTCCTGACTAACTTTTTGACTTTCTTTAAAAGTGTTGATTTCAGCATCACCCTTATTAGCAAATACGAAATTTTTCAAGAAACTATCAATGTTAATGTTACTATTTTCATCAACTTTTTTGATTGGTGCAGGAATGGGATTTTCATCAACAAACTTGATTGAACAAGACACACTAGCAAACGAAATGGCAGTTAAAGACAATAAAGAAAGCGAAGAAAGTATAAAGAATTTTTTATTTCTTAGCATAATAGCTTTCCACTTGACTGAAATAGAATTTTTCCAAATCGTCTAAAGGATTAAAATCGCCTGAGTAAACAATATTTCCCTTGTCAATAATGGTTACATAATTAGTGAAACGATTAACTTCATGAAGTTCATGTGTAGAAATAAAGATTGAACGATTCTGGGCAACGAAACCATTAAGAATATTAAATAACTCACGACGAGATTCTGGATCCAAGTTAGCGGCAGGTTCATCCATTATCATCAATTGCGGTTGACTAATCAAACATTGAGCAAGCAGTGCTTTTCTTTTTTCACCACTCGAAAAATTGATTGGTTTTTTGTTTGCAAATGACTTAATGTTTAGTTTTTCAATAATTTCTTCAGCACGTTTTTTTGCTTCATTTTTACTCAAACCACTCAATAAACCAAAAGAATAAATGTATTTTGTTAAATTCAATTCCTTAGGGAAGTTTGGGTTTTCCGGCATGTAAGCAATTTTAGCTTTTGCTTCGGCTTGTGTATTTTTCAGTCCGCCAATAAGAATTTGTCCTTCATAGTTAGCATAAGCGCCAACAATTGATTTAATAGTTGTTGTTTTTCCAGAACCGTTTGAACCAATAAAAACGTGAAATTTACCAGGTAAAATATCAAAGTTCAATTCTTTAATAGCGTAATTTTGCTTGTCATAACTTTTTGAAAGTGATTTAACTTCAATAATTTTTTCCATTATCTAAAATCCTTTCTACGTTGCGCTCAAATAGTAATTAATGTTAAGAAAACAATTAATATCACTCACACAGGAATTACTGCGGACGCAGGAACTATATTTGCTTTTCTTTGAATTAAATATACATTATTTATGTGTGAAAAAAGATTCATATTTGAGTCTTTTGTTAGTTGGTAACGAGCAACTTTTTGATTGGTTTTATCACTATCATTTTCTGGTTGTAAGACAGTCAGGATAGGTATAAATGAGCTATATCCTCCAACAAAATAATTTCTTGTCTCGTATTCATTCATATAAACTTTGAATTTATATTGCTGTGGTTTTGTTTCGTTATCCTGAGTGTTGTAGTTTAAAACGACTGATTTGTATAAAGAACTTTGGTTGAAGTTATAAAACAGATTATAGTATGCTGCCACATATAGATAAATTTGTTTTTCATGATTTAAAACAGAAGAATCGAATCATTTTGCAATTTGGTTTAATTCTAAATATTTATTCATCAATTGATAAATTTTGTCATTAAATTCATCAACGGTTAATTGCTTATTGAAATCATTTTTGAAATCGTTTTTGAATTCGTTTTGATAAATAGAACTATGTAAGAGAGAAGAAATAATGTTTCATTTAAGCTTTCCAACAAAGTTTTCGATATTTGAAAATCCAAAACTATCTTGTGCTAATTTTTCATTAGTATCAGCTTTTTCTCAAGCGTAAATAATTTCATTAGTAGGTCATTTTTGTTGAGCGTAGTCAATGTCGTCATTGATTAGTGGTGCTGTAGGAACTAGTGACACAATGTTTTTTTGCTCTTGACTCATTTGTTGACTATTAATTAGTTGATAACTATATTTCAAATCATTGTTGTTTGAATAGTTAATGATGTTATCTAAAAATTTGGACTTATTGTTTTGTAATGTATTAATTAAATCCGTTCCATTTTGTGTCATCATCGTCGACATTTGGTAAGGAATATTTAATCAGGCAAGACTTTGAGCGATTGCAGCATTATCTTTCACTTGATTGAATAAAGTATTCAATTTTTGTTCTGGAGATGTTGAATAAGTTGACTCATTAGAAGGTTTTATACCTCCTTTAATGTCTCTTGGTTGTCTATCAACAATGTAAAAACTGTCATCGTTTTTGTTAGTTGCAAAAGAATATACATTTAAATCGGTGTAATTATTATTTAATTGCTTAGCCATTGATTTAATAGCAGGCTCAGCAAAGTAAGAACTGAATGTTCCTAGTAAAAATAACGGTACAAAAACAGTAGAAGCCAATGTTGAAGCCAGTCTTCTTGAAGAACGTGTACAAATCAGTGCTGTTATTAAACCAAAGAAGCAAAATCCGAAAAGACTTGTGACAAATGAACCACCCACTAAGTATTTATAGTAAGTAGTGTATTGACTTGCAACAGGACTTAATCCTATAACAAATGCAAGTAACACTAACAAGGCGTTTAATAAACTAAAGGCAAAGAAAATTAAAATTTTTACATTTACCATACTATGTCTACTTACTGGTTTCGAAGTGACAATTAATTCCATTCCGTCTGTTTCAATACTTTTAAAAATATTAATAGCTAAAAGATTAGAAAACACAACTGTGTTGACTAAAGATAAAACAATCGGTGCGATCATAAACATTTGCAATTGATACAAATTGTTGGCTGCAAGACACATAAAACTTAGTCCAAGAGTTAATGCAAAACCCAAAATCGGCATCAACAATGTCGATTTCTTATTTATCAAGTAGTAAAGTAAGAACTTTAAAAAGTTTGTTTTTAAATTGATATTAGTCATTTTTATCTCCTTGAACTATAAAATCTGCAAATATTCATGAAACATATGAACCAAATTTATCTTCTACTTTTGCTAACTCAAAATCTGGATTTCATCCTGAATCAGGAATGTCTAAGCTAATAAAATCATTTTTTGCTACCAAGTCTCTTGAAATATCAATAATGTATGGTAAAACTTCAGAAGCTGAGTAGTCTTTTACCTCTTTGTTGAATGTTCTTTGAAAACTTCTGAAAGCATTATCGGGAGCAAAAGTTACAGTTTTCAGTCTTGAAGATGTGTTATTTGTTCATTTTTGCTCTTTAACAATATTTAACTTTAAAAAAGTGTCATTGGGATATTTGAATAAAAATAGTTGCGTCGAAAACTGATAATTATCACCTTCTTTAGGAGTAGGTTGATCACTCCATAGTCCACTTTTAAGCGGAAACTTTTCACTAGCATAATCAATTATCTGGTTTGAATTCATTTGTCAAGTGATAGGAAGCGAATTGCGATAAGTTGCTCTGAAATTAGTGCTGTCTGATGTTTTAGCAAACTGATAACCAACAGCAGTAAAGCAATTTACACGATAAAGAAGATACAGTCAGTTTTGTCTTTTGAACTCATCTCATTCATCACTGTATTTTGTAAATATCAAAGGATTGTATCGATTAGGTCGTCAAAAATCAATTTTTCTAATTGAAACTATTGCTGCATTTGTTTGCAAACGAGCAAAAGAATAATTAGCATAAATTTTTTCCATTTCTTTATCAAGTTTCTTGATATTTTTTTCTAACAATTGTGAATCAATATATTCTTGCTTTTGCTTGTCTAATTCTTCCTGACTTTGTTCATCCCAAAAATCTTTTTTATAAACTTCATCTAAGACGCTTTGGACAGCATTTTGATTCAAAAAAGCTTTAACATCAAGGTTAAGATTATTTTTAATAACTGGATTCTCTTGTTCAGTTGTAACACAAGAAACAAGACTTAGCGGCGTTAAAATACTCAGTGAAACAGGTAAAAATAGTTTTCATTTTTTAAACATTGTTTAACCTCTTAATGTCATAAGGAACTATATCGATGTCTTTGATTGAATCGTTTTTTGTTAAATTTACAACAACATCAAAAGCATCATCCATTGAAATTTCTGCGTCTTTATCATCTTTTTTAAATTTATATATTCTTGGTTCCAACATAATTGCTCCAGTATTGCGATAGACATACATTGTTTGATACGTATTGTCACTGAATTTAAGCATGATTCAATAACTATTTTTATCTTTGTTGTATTGGTATTTCAAATCTACCAATTTGTTAGAAACACCAGTAATTTGAAAGGCTTCATTAGGATAAACCACAGCAAAATCTTGCGGATTGTTGTATGCAAAACTTGGAGCTTGATGTAAGTCACCAACAAAAGTGAAATCACTTCTTCATTTGAGTGCTAAATATCAGTTTTCTCGTAAAAGTTGATAGAAAAATTCTTGACTTGTTTTAATATCGGGAACTCTTACCAATGTGGAGCTAAGGTTTTGGTAAGAAATATCTTCTCCTTTTATATAGTAAAAAGTTTGTCCGTTAAAATAAAGCATCGCTTCACGCACATTTTTAATATAAAAGTTGTCCACTTCTAGTTCTTGCATTCTTGCAAGAAAAGAAGCTTTTTGCAAGTTGGCTTCATCTTGAGTTTTGTCATTTTCAATTGGATCATAAACTAATGAAAGAAGTTCATCCATCTTTGCATTTTTGAACTCTTCCTGATTGTTATTTTTTTCATTTTTCGTGTCATTATGAGTACTTTTTTCATTTTTAAGCTGATTACAACTCAAAGGAATTAAAGGTGTAATTGAAACAACCGAAACAAACGATGAAAAAGCCAAGATTTTTTTAATTTTCGCTGACATTTTTCTCCTTTGATATATGGCAATTATATATAAAAATCTCAATAATTACAAAAAAAATTAACTCAAAGGTAATAATTTTTTGTGCTTTTATAAAAAAAGAAAACAAAAATTATGTCTTTTTGTTTCCATTTCTTTTGCTTAAAATAAAACCAAGCTATGCTTGGCTATTGTTTTTAAGGGACTAGTTAAACTTGATATCTACTAAGATAGGAGCATGGTCACTAACATCACGGATTAATTCCAGATCAGTTGGATTTGGTTTATCTTTTTTATATCTTTTATAATTCTGAACACTTTCCTGTCTATTTCATAAACTATGCCCGCTTGCATCTTCTTTAAAAGCATTAATAATATCTATTTTGTATGGGTAGTTTTGTCCATAATAAACATTTTTTGTTCCAGTGTCAATAATCGCTCATTTGTCATAAGGATCAGAATAAGCTTTAACTTTGTTTGAAAGAGATGTTTTGTAATATTCAAGATTAGTTTCAAAATCAACATAACCTAGAGCATATTTTTTACTTTCAATTGCCGAATTGTTTTTTGCCTTAATGTTTGTGTCACCACCGAAAATAATGTCGCAGTTATATTGTGTCTTAAGTTCAACCAAAATTTGTGCTAAGGCCTTAGCTTCTTTTATTTCTTGGCTACCTTGTCCCGAATATTCACTTGATTTTGTCTCGCCGTTTTTCGTATTAACATCAGGAGCATCAAAATGACCAAAAATTGAAACAAACTTGTAATCTGATTTTGTTACAGATTCAAATTGCACATAGTAAAGTGGTCTTGCATAAATTTCTTTACCTTTAAATCCTGAATTAAGAACCTTAACTTTATCTTTACGATATAAAACAGCAATCTGTTCTCTAGAATTTTCGAATTCTTTGCGATATGAAGCTACATTGAGCGGACTGATAACATATTGTCAAGTTTCTTCTTGATTGTTTTGGTTAAGAAGTTTCACCAAGTTTTTAACACTTGTTTCCTGTCCTCAGTTAATCTCTTCCAATCCAATAACGTCAGCCTGCGAACTCAAAATAGTAGTTGCTATGTTAATCATTTTGTTTGAGTTATAGGCAGTGTTAGAACCACCGAAATTTAGAACATTTCAGCTCATAAGACGCAAGTCAGAAGTTTTTTCTAAGCTCACTGATGTATTTAAAACTACTTTTTCTTTTTGATTTGCAAAGTAGTATCCCACTCCCCCACCACCAGCTGCTAGCACGATTAAAGCTGTTAGTAGTGAAACTAAAGTTTTTGGTTTTTTTGATTTAGTATTTCTAGATTTAGAATTTTGTTTTTTAGCCATTATTTACTCCAAGTTTAGTAATAAAACAATTTTAATGAAAAAGCTTTATTTTTGAGTGTTTTTTTGATTAGAAAATATTGTCCTATTTTAAAGTATTTTTTGTGATAAAATATTAATGCAATTTTTAATTGCCTCTAGCAAGTGGGAGATTTCTATGTAAATCATTTGCACCACATATTTCGAAAGGAAACATACAATGGCTAAGGAATTAGTTAGAATTGCTAAATTGCAATTCAATGCTGGTCAAGCTAAACCGGGTCCTGCTTTAGCTGGATTAGGAATTGTTATGCCTGAATTTACAAAACAATTCAACGACGCTACAAGAGACCGTGGAAGTGAGCCAGTTCCAGTTAAAATTTGAGTTTACAAAGACAAATCATTTGACTTTAAAACATATACATCACCTGCATCATACAAATTAAAAGAAGCTGCAAAAATCAAATCTGGTTCTTCAAATTCAAGAACTACAAAAGTTGCAACTATTTCAGTTGACCAACTAAAGGCTATCGCAGAATACAAACTTCCTGACCTAAATACAGATTGCCTAAAATCAGCAATGAGAACAATTGTTGGTACTGCTAAAAACATGGGTATTGTTGTTGAAGGATACGATGAAAGTGAAGGATGCAACTAATGAAAAAAGTTTCTAAGAATCTAGCTAAAGCACGTGCATTAGTAGATAAAAATGCTGTTTATTCACTAGAAGAAGCTATTGAATTAGCTAAAAAATCTTCATATGCAAAATTTGATGCTTCAATCGATTTAGCAATCAAATTAAACATTGATACTCGTAAAGCAGATCAACAACTACGTGGAGCAGTTGTGTTACCACATGGAACAGGAAAAGTTGTAAGAGTTTTAGTTGCTACAGATGATGCAACAGCTCAACAACAAGCTAAAGAAGCGGGAGCAGATTTTGTTTATTCAGGAGCAGAATTAGCTGAAGTTTTAAATCAAGACAAATATGACTTTGACATCATTGTTGCCGACCCTAAAATGATGGTTGTTTTAGGAAAATACGGGAAAAAACTTGGACCTAAAGGTCTAATGCCTAACCCTAAAACAGGAACAGTTACTGTAACACCAGGAAAAGCTGTTGAAGAAATCAAAAAAGGGAAAGCAAACTACCGTGCTGAAAAAGGTGGAATTATCCACTCACTTATCGGTAAAAAATCAATGTCTACAGAACACCTTGTAGAAAACGCTCAAACTTTAATCCAAACAATCAAAAGATTAAAACCAGCTGCAGTTAAAGGGACATACATGCTAAACCTAACAGTTTCAGCAACAATGGGACCAGCAGTTAAAATTAAAATTGATTAATATAAGCTAGCGAGAATATCAGTCTGCGGACTGGTATTTTTTTATAATTTGTAACTAGCAACAACAAAAAACAAAAAAAACAAGACCTTCGCCTTGTTTAAAAATCAAAATTTAACAACTTATTCTTTGTCTGTGCCGACTTCATCAATTCCAGAGGGAGACACTAATACGTGTGAGCTGTTTGGTATCTCAACATCTGGTAAAAACTTTTCAAATTTACCAACATTTTCGATGTTTTTAAATACAGTAGAACTTTTACCCACTGCTTTTGTAAGTGTATCTACTGATCTTTGACCCCATTTTTTTGCGTCTTCGATGTCAGTTAGAAGTGCTGTAACACTCTTTTTCAAAGTTTTAGCTTGCTTTACGAGTTCTAACGAGTTGTATGAGTAAGCAGCAACTTCGTTAATTGTTTTAATTGTATTAATGATAGCAACTAAAGTTGTTGGTCCACAAACCACAATATTATTTTCTCTTGCTAAACTTACTAAAATGTTATTTGTGGTAAATCAAGCATATAAACCTTCAGAAGGCAAGAACATAATAGCGAAATCTATAGATGTTTCAATTTGATCAACATATCTTTTAATGTCTTTAATATTGTTTTTGATTGCACTTGTTAAATTTTTACTTGCAGTTTCAACCTTGCTTTTATTCCCTTCTTCCAAAGCACTTGTTAAATCTTTTCATTTTTGTAGCGGGAACTTAGCATCCAAAAACAAGTTTCTTGATTCACCGTTCACATCAAAAACTTTGATTGAAAAATCAGGCTTGTAAGTTTTTTCTTCATTTGTTTCTGAATCACTAACAACAAATTGTTTTTGTATTTCTACTAAAGAATCAGTTTTTCCAAATGACTCTTCAATTAAATCTTGAGCAAATTTTTCACCAAATGCCCCAAACGATTTTACATTGCTAAATATTTTTTCTACGTTTTTAACAGAATCTTGCACTGTTTCAAATTTGGTTAAGTTTTTAGAAAGCTCGCTCATTGTGTTTGTTACATTTGCAAAATGTTCCTTCAATTTAGCAGTCATTTCGTTTTCAAAACGTTTTTTGAAAGCATCTTCAATTTCAGTAAGTTTTGTGTCGATTTTTACGTCTAAACCTTCAAATTTAGTGTTCAATGCTTCACTGAAGTCCAATACAAACTTATTTGTGATATTTGTATTGTTGTTAACACCTTCTTTTAAAATCTTATCTAATGCATCATGATTTTCTTGTGCTTTTGTTTCTCACGACTCAACAGCGCTTGAAAACTTTTTGTCGTAATTATTAATAAAGTTTTCAATTTTTGGATTTAATTCTTCTTTGAAATTCTTTATTTCTTTTTCAATGTTTTCTACACTGTTTTTAAAGTCAGCCTTAAGAGTAACAAGATCGTTTTCAAGTAATTTGAAATCACTTCTAAATTCTTGTAACAATTTATTTGTTTCATCATTTAATTTATTCGTTTTTTCAATTATTTCCCTTGTTTCCTTATTTGAATCTTTTCATTTTTTTAATTTTATAAAAGCATATATTGCCGCCCCAATTGCCATCAGTAAAATAATGATGACAAAAGTTAAAATCAATAATTCTACAGCCATTATTTAATTACCTCTTTTTTCATGTATGGTACCAATACTTTAGGAACTGTTATGCTTCCATCTTCATTTTGATAGTTTTCTAATATTGCAGCAACTACTCTGTCGATTGCTAATCCACTTCCATTAATTGTGTTGGCATATTGAATTTTGCCTTCCAGGTCACGATATCTCATCATTGCTCTACGAGCTTGAAAATCAAAGAAAACAGATATTGATGATGTTTCGCGATATCTTTGTTCACTAGGAATTCAAAGTTCTAAGTCAATAGTTTTAGCGCTACTGAACCCAATGTCTCCTGTACATAAACTTAATTCACGATAAGGAATTTCTAAAAGCTCCAAAATTCTTTTTGCATCTTCAACTGTTTCAAAAAAGTCTTGCAATACATTTTCATTGTTCGAAAGTTTTACCAGTTCAACCTTGTGAAATTCATGTTGGCGAATTAAACCACGAGTATCTTTTCCGCCACTCCCCGCTTCAGAACGAAAACACTTAGTGTATGCTACAAATTTTTTGGTTTTGCTTAAATCTAAAATTTCACTATTGTAATAGTTTGTAACTGGAACTTCTGCTGTTGGAATAAGTCATAAATCCTCATTTTCCAATTTGTATAGGTCTTCTTTGAATTTAGGTAATTGTCCGGTTCCAAAAAGCATTTTTGAGTTAACCAAGTGTGCTGGCATAATTTCTTCATACCCATTAGCAATATGTGTGTCAAGCATGAACGATGCTAGTGCACGAACTAATTTTGCCCCATCTTTTTTGTATGTGACAAATCTTGATTCTGCCAGTTTGACTGCTCTTTCAAAATCAACAATATCTAAATCTTTAGCAATTTCATAGTGAGGTTTTACACCTTTAACCAAACCTCTTCCTAAGCTCGCATGTTCATTGATAACTACGTTGCCATTTTCGTCAGCCCCAACAGGAACACTTTCGTGTGGGATATTAGGAATTTGACTTGCTAAGTTTAGTACATCTTGGTTTAATTTTTCTAGTTCAACGTTGTGTTTTTCAATTTCTTCTTTAATTTCATTTACTTTTTGAATCAACTCAGAAGCATCTTGTTTATTTCTTTTTTTGATACCTATTTCTTCACTCAAATTATTGCGTTGAGACTGAAGATTTTCAACAACATGTGTTGCTGCATTTCTTTGTTTTGTCAAAGTTATCAAATTATCAACAACTTCAACATTGAAACCTCTCTTTTTCAGTCCCTCTTTTGCTATATTTTCATTATTTAATAATCATTTTAAATCTAACATTTTTTACCGCCTTAAATAATTATTTAAATTATACAACAGCACAAAAAAATGACAACTGCTAGTTTTTTGAATAATTTTTTGACATTTTCGCAAACAAAAAAAAACAATTTTTCAGTCTTTCTTTGAGTAAAAATGTTTTTTTTTTTTTTTATCTAAGCCCTCTAACAAACTTTATAAATTTGTAGTATACTTTTAAAAATATTTGTATTTTTCAAAATGTTTTAACAATAGATTTTCAAACATTTATTTTCCTAAGGAGTAAATATGAACTCAACAGATAACATGCAAGCTGTCGAACAAAAACCAGCTAAAGCAAAAAAAGAAAAAAAAGCGATGACAAAAGGACAAAAAATTTGACTAGCAATCGCTATCATACTAACACTACTTTTACTTTTGATTTTGTGTGTAGAGATAGCTTATCTAGCAGATTTTATTCGTTTCAATAACACAGATGCAAATGGTTTACTTTTAACTAAGGCACAAAGAGTTAATGGAATTTTTGGATTCTTCAAAAATAACTAGAAATCATAAATACTAAAACACAAAGGAGATTTATGGCTAAAAGAAATAACAAAAAATTAAATGCTTCAATTTTTCTTGGAACAACTCTAGCAGCGGCTGCAGGACTTGCAACTGCTTTAGCTCTTGTTCATGAGTCAGATTCAAAAAATGAAAACTTCGTAAAAGATAAAAATATTTATCAAGCATTACAACAACAAGTAGTTGACACAAAAAAACAATTAGCAGATAACAAAAATCTAGATGCAAATAATGTTGACAACATCAATGATCTTGTAAAAAGAGCTGAAGAATTAATTAAGCAAAAGAATTCTGATATAAACACAATGTATCAGTTGAAAAATGAATTAGTTGATAGAGTTGCAAAAGCACAATTTGAGTCAGTGGTAAAAGACACTAATGCCACAACAGACCAAGTTGATGCTGCTCTAAATAACCTAAGTAACTTAATCAAAGATAAAGAGCTAAAAGTACTTGTTAAACCACTTTATGAAAAAGTTAAGGCTGATAGTGACTCATTTGATTTCACTAAATTTTATTCAAACTTTGATGGAATGGTGAATAGTAGTAACAAGTCAACTTGAGATCTTGAAAAAGAATTTTATCACCTAATTGAAAACAACATTTATGACAATTCATTCTTAAAAAATTCAACTGACAAAGCAAATGTTTTTTCAGCTATCGACACAATTAGAACAAACTTAAATGCCAAAAACTTAACTAAAGATTATTTACAAACCTTAAATAGCATTTTTGCTAATGTTTTAAATACAGCAGCAACTAACATTGATGAATCAATGCAGTCTTTAAGCACAGCAAATCTAGAAGGTATCAACACAAAATTAAACTCTCTAATTGACGAAATTAATGCTTCACAACTACAAAAAGATTCAAAAGATAAATTTATCAAAGAAGTTTCCGATTTCAAAGAAGCAATCCTAAATTCTTACGCTTTAGTTCCAGCAAACAATTTAAGTGCTCAAAGCGATGTTAGTGATTTTATTAATACGGAATTTTCAAAAATTAGTGCCAACTTCTTAACAGATGAAGAACTAAAAAAATCAGCTCAAACCTTACAAAACAGCTATCAAGAAAACAAAGATAACTACGGAATTTTTAGCTCACAAGTTGAAAAATTAATTACTTCAGTTGACACAAGTTCTGTGAATGTGGAAACATATATCAAGATGCTAGACAATAGCTTCTTGATTTCAACTGCTAACCGTTACAGCCAAAAATTAAAACAATTACTTACAAATGCAAAAGACAATCACTCAATTAGTAGTGATGATTTTGATAAATACATTAACAATGAATTACTAACTCAAAATGTTGAAAATCTAGGTGAATTCGTTAAAAAATTATCAGATTTATACAATTCATTAGCCACATCAATTTCTTATAATGAACAATTAATTAATCAATTAGAAGTACTTGAAAAACAAGTAAAAGTTTCTTATCAAAATTTAAAATATACAAAATTGGATTCAGAAAATCAAACTAGAATTCAAAACCTTAAAGATAAGTTATCTAAATACCTTGCACAAAGCCACACAATTAGTGAAAATGAAAAGGCATTAGCTGAACTAACCGAAGAAGAAAGACAAATTAACAAAGAAGAACTTAAAGGTTGAGTCACAACCTTAAGTAAATTAAAAGATTCAATTGTTGATGAAACTGAAAAACAAAACGTTCAAAACTGACTTGATAAATGACAACTAAATGATGTCTTTTTAGTTGCTACCCTGTACGATGGTTCAACTCGGCAAGAATTACAACAAGATATTGCTTGAGCTCAGGACGTTTATATTTACCAAAGAGTAAAAATTAAAAAAGACGATGTTCAAAGTTATGCTGATGTAACAAAAGAAAAAGTTGTGGATGTTTTTGGTGAAAAATGAAGCAAAGGAAAAGAAATCTTACTTACTCAAATTAGCACTTTAAGAAACGATGCTGATCGTGTAGACTCAGATAAAACTTTAAGTGTTGAGCAAAAAGAGGAACAATTACAAAAAATCTACCAAGAAATTAAAGCTATCAATGATAATGCTGAGAATTTCCACAAACTTGACACTATTTACCCAGTAGCACAAAACACAATTTCAAATCTACCTGAAAGTTTAAAGATTGAACTAGGTGAAGAAATTAAAAACATTGAAAAATTGCTAAGCAGAGCAAAAGAAGATTTTGACAATCCACAAAATTCAGATCCTGTTGATACATACGAAAGATTGCAAAGAGCAATCGAAGATTTCAACGAAAAGAAAAAACAATTTGATGTTAATAGTATTTACAAACCTACTCTACAAGCAATTAAAGATGCTTTTGAGCCAACTCGTTACTCAAGTGAACCAACTGCAATCGAAAAAACTTTCTTAGATAAATTGGAAGCTTTAAAGACAGCTTATTTAGCAACTGAAGATACTGATGAACGTGAAAAAATTAAAAACCAAATGTTGACAATGCAAAAATCTGCCCCGCAAGCAGCAAATTTAGAACTTGCTTTGCAAGCTTTGCAATCAACATACAATAACTCAGCTTCTTCTGTAAATAAAAATGGCGAAAACTATCCAGAGTTAAAACAAGCGTACAACAAAGCACAAGAGCTGTTGCAAACATACAGTAATGGTGCTGATTTCAATAAAGACAATATTAATGAGGCTAGCGAATACAACCAAATTCAAGCTCAAATTGATGAAGCAAATAAAAACTTACAAATTCAAGTTGCTTTGGCAGAATTGAAAAATGAGGCAGCAAATCTTGCAAAAAGTTTGTATACTGGAGACAACAAAAACTTAGAACCTTATGCTTCAGTAAATAATTCAATTCAAGCTCTTTTAGATCAAAAAGATCAACTTTTAGCCAACCCTGATGCTACTGTGGAACAAATTCAAGAGATGACTGAAAAACTAGCAAGACAACAAAAGCTTGCTAATAAACTTAACGATGCTTTAAGTTGTTTAGACGCAATCGATAAAGAAACTAATCCAGTTGCTTGACAAAAATTTGCTGACACCATCAATGAACCACTTGTTAATGATGGTGACAATGCGTTACAAATTCAAGAAAAAATTAATAATCTAAATGAAGAGCTTTCAAAATCAAATAGTTACATAGAAGCTGAAAACGCCATTAACCAACTAAAAAGTGTTTACAATGATGCGGAGAAAAATAAGGCTATCTATTCAGCTCCTGCAAATGAACTTGAACAAAAAATTAACAAGTTGAGTGAAAGCTTAAACAATGAACCAATTACAATTTCTGAATTAAAGAACTTAAAAGTTGAAGCAGTTAAAGAATTAAGAAAACGCAATAGCGAAAAAGATCAAATCACTAGTGATTTTGCCAAAGCTAAAAGTGATATTGAAGCTAAATATAACGATTTAGTAAACGACGCCAAGGCAAAAGATATTGTCAATGGTTCAGAAGCAGTAGTACCTAAACTAAATGCTTTATATGAGCAATATCAACAACTAAAAGATGCTGATAGTACCACCCAACAACAACTAGATGATATTTATAATCAAATGAATTATCAATATCAAAACGATTTATTTGATTTCCAAAAACAATTAGCTCAACAAAAACTTGATGAACTAAGCCAAAGCCCTTACTCAGAAAGTCCTTTAGCACAAGAAACAAAACAAAAATTACAAGAATATTTAAATTCTATTGACAATCATGTGCAAAGTCTTCAAGTAGGAGATGAAAAAGAAATCGCTAACGAAACTGAAAGATTAAAAAACTTAGTTTCTTTAGTTGATACTCAAAAGAAAGTCTTCGATAGAATTAAGGACCTAAAAGATAATCCACCTACCGATGTAACTATCACTCCTGATTATTTAGAACAATTGATTCGTGACAACACTCCTTCAGCTGCTGACAATACAACAACTGAGCAACTAAAAACTGAAAAACAAAATCTTGAAAACGCTTTAATTGACTCATTGTCATTAGAAGAAGCTAAAAGACAAGAAGCACAAAAGATCAATACTGCTAAAAAAGATTTCGATAACTCAATTAACTTAAGTGAAACCGATCAAGATTACAAGGATGCTATTGATGCCTTATTTGATCAACTTTCACAAGAAAATACAGATGCTAATACAACTGCGGACGTAAAAGTTGTTGACACAAAATTAAATGATCTTGTTGGACGTTTAGAAAAAACTCGTTCACTAGCTAAAGTAGTTAAGAAAGCAAGTGATTTAATCACCAACACTGGAACTCAAAATCTAAGTCAAGCTGAACAAGAAGCGGTTCAAAAGCTACAACAAAAAATAGCAGAAGCTAAGACAAAATATGGTTCAGATAGTGCAACAGAAGCAGATGTTTTTGAACTTTCAGAACAAATTAATGAACTATTAGATAAATTACGTAGTTCAACCAACTTGCGTCAAAAATATGCTTCAGTTAAAGAAAAATTAGCGACAATTACTTACCCACAAGGAAGTAATAATTTTGGTACACCAGATGCCAAAAAACAAGAAGTTCAAAACTACATTGACCAATTGTTAAAACAGTCAGAAGCATCTGACACAACAAATGAAGAAGTAACAAGAATAACCCTTGAAATGAACAAATTGAGCAATTTATTTGATAAACAAATCGAAAAAATTGCAGTGCAATCAAGTATTAAAGACGAAATCTTGTATCAAACAAACAAATTTGATATTGATACAACCAACATGGCTGATGCCATTTTAAGAAGTGTTCCTAAATATGCGCTATCAGGACAAAAATTACAGGAATCAAATATTAATGACTTGGCAAGTGATTTAGATGATATGTTTGTTTCTTTAAATGAGATTTATCAAACAAGAAAAGAAGTTGCAAACGTTATCATCAACACACCAAACGAAAACTTGATTGATAAAACCAAAGCAGCATTGAAACAGGAATCATCAGAAGACGTCGAAGCAAAATATCAAGACTTGCAAACTGCTATGGTAAATTACTTCACCAGTCAATTAGAAAAAACAAAATCAATCAACTTTGTAAATCCTGCTGTTGTCCCACAACAAAACAACTTTGACAATGTTATTAATAAATTGTTAGATGTTAAAAAATCTTCTAACAATGCTTTTGGTGTGCTAAGTTTATACAAAGATATTGCTGACAGCATTGCTAAAGCACAAGAAGAAATAACAAGTGTAGAGTCGAATGATGATATTAAAAACAATCCAAAAGTTGTTGAACAATTGAAAGTACTAAAAGGAGATGCTAGTGTAAATCCCGCTGTAAAAGGTCTAATCGAAAAAGGTAAAGAAACATATGCTAAAGATTTTGTCGATCTAAACCTAAGAACAAGAAACACTGAAATTTTAAATGCTATTGCAAAATTAAAAATTATCGCAGCGTATGCAACTGCATTAAATCAGCTAAATACCAATAATTCATTATCAGAAGAAGAAAAGACACCAATTAGAGACATTCTAGAAAACATTTTTACATTGTTAGCTAACGATAGCACTTTAGAAAATGAAGAAGGTTACAACTCTCTAAGACAAAAATACATTGAGAGTTCAGGACCTTATTCATATACAACAGCAATCAAT
The DNA here is from genome assembly GCF_053851755.1 of Mycoplasma sp. 3392. Lineage (NCBI taxonomy): Bacteria > Bacillati > Mycoplasmatota > Mollicutes > Mycoplasmatales > Mycoplasmataceae > Mycoplasma > Mycoplasma sp. 3392. The sequence goes on along the minus strand of NZ_JBSQBF010000001.1, from coordinate 165,963 downwards.
GCTACAACCCAACTAAAAAATATTATTGCTGATGCTCAAAATTGATACAACCAAAAAGATGTAAATGCACAAACTCCAGCAATTCAAGGTTTATTTACAGAATTAGGAACTGCTATTGAAAAAGCAAAAGCAAACACAACCAAAACAATTGCTACTGCTAAGAGTGAAAACACTCAAAATATGACAACTGATCAAGCGATTGCTTTATTAAATTCAAACAAAGAAGAAAGCATTAATAAAATAAGTGATCCATTTGATGGATTAATTGCTAAATTAAAGAAAACAAAAGAATCAGAAGCACGTAATTTATATGATGAATCAAAATCACTATTCAGCTTTATGACACTTCAAGGAATAGAAACACTTGATAGCATTTCTAATGATCCATTCAGTTCAATGAATAATGTTCAAATTCAAGACACTGACAAATTTAATGCTATTTCTGAAAACTTTAATGAAGCAACTACAAAATATCAACAAAATCTTTCATGACTGTATGAAAGTTCATGATCTAGAATCTATTGAGAACACAAATGACTAAAACAATTCATTGACAGTATTAATAATGCAGGAACAGCAAATACTGCTCAAGATTGACAAAACTTGCAAAAATCACAAGTTCTAGAATCAATGAATATGACTGAACAAGATTTAGAAAGTTTCAACACATATCTAAACAGCTTTAGCTTTGATTTAGAACAAAAACCGGATGAAACTCACACAGCAAAAGGAACAGACTTATTTGCCAATTACCGTTCAAATATTATTAACAACTATGTGCCTGTTCAAAAAGCACTAGAATCACAAATCAAAAACTTATGATCTAAGTTTGTTATAACCACCCCGCCTTTATTAGCTCAATATAATGACTTTGCTAATGAAATTAAGTCACACTTGTCAGATGATTCAAACTCAACATACTTTACTCAAGTTCTAAAAAATATCGATAGATATTCAGAAATCGAAAATCTTATTACTGCTTTTGCAAATTCAGACACAAGTTCGTCAGAAACTGCATGGGCTAACTATCAAAACTCTCCATTTGCATTTTCGAAATACAAATTTACTTTTGATAAAGCAACTGTCAAAGAAGATCAAAGTGATGCAAGCAATAAAGTAAATGAATCAATGAATGGTTGAATTACAACAGTGGCTAATATTTGAAAAAGACATGAAAAATTCAACGACATGGTTTATGGAACTTCTTCAAACGAAGATGTGTCATTGAAGAATATTTTTGCTACCTATGTAGATGCCCGGGTTGATTTGATTCCATTTTTAAAAAATATTGTAGGAAGAAAAATCGGTGGTAAGGTATTTGGACCACAGTGAGATTGGGCAAGTAACGACGCATTTTTAATAGCAACAAACAGCTACAAAAGCGTTGCTAAAAGTACTTATGATTTTAAAAATTTACTTATAACCAAATGAAACAAAGATAGCATGAGTCTTGCTGACTCTATTTATAGCATTTACAAAGCATATAAATCCACTCACACCTTGTGAAAATGACTAGAAGAACCAACAAATCTTGATCTTTTTTATTCACCAGTTAAATACCAATATAATTCGGAAGACTCATATTGAGGAGGAATTGCTTTAGCAGACTCAAATACTCTTGCGGAAACATTTATACAAAACCTAAACGATATTCCCACATCTCAAAATACATTTATAAAAGATGGCAAGGTGTATGAGTACAAGGAAATTAATAATCAAACTGCATTTATTAATTTGTTCCGCTGATTCCCTGTTGTAAAAACACCAGTGAATTTTTTAGATGAATTTGAGACATATAACGTAAATAACGTAAAAGTCTGAATTTACAAAGAACAAAGTGAAGAAAATTTTGCCAAAGTCATCTTGCAGTCTGATACATCCATAAAGAAAGTAAGTTTTAACATAAGAATTTCATACACACCTGCTGACTACGAGCAAAACAGCGTATTTAAAGACGTTCCCCCATTCTGAATAGATCTTAAAACACAATTATTAACGTTTAAAACACTCGATGTTTCAACATTAACTAAAGAAAACTTTTCGAGTCCTGATGCTATGGACAATGCATTGCTGTTCACAATGAATGAAGCAGGATGAAACAAATATACTGCAGTACCTAACTACTTAGCAGCTTACTTGAAATATTCTTACTATGATTTACTAAAGAGAAAAATTAAGTCATTCGCTTCATACTCAACATTGGGTTCTTCAGAAGGCAGAGATGATGTTAACAATAAGCAAAATGAAAACTTTGAAGTTAAGTTCAAATTCAAAGATGACTTTAGATTAAATATAGAAGGATATAAATACAAACAATATGTGCGTCCAAATGGAGATGCAATAATTTACTGAGCTCCAATGGAAACTAAATTTGAAGTTGAAGGAAGCATATATAAATACTCATATTACATCGATATTATGGTTCCAATGGTAGAAGAAAATCAAACTGTTTCAGAAACAGAAGTACCAAGAGTAGCAATTTACAACTTGCATACATTTGTTGGTGGAAGCATTGACACGTCATCAAATGAAAACTTCAGTTTCAAATTAGGATATTCGAAACAAAGTAGTGGTAAAGGTTTAGAAGGAAATGAATGAAGAGCATTTTGACCTAAGCAAAGTTCTACTCGTTCTCAAAAAACAATTACATTGAGTGATGGGACACAAAAAACAATCAACACTAATATTGAAGCAAATTCGTTAACACTAGCGCTAAATGAAGGAAAAGAGAATGGCTTAATTAAATACATTCCAGAAATTTATGCTCGTCGAGCTGCAGAAACAATCACTGGACGTGCCGACCGTCTACGTTCTATTTGAGATAGTAGCTGAGATAAAGGTACCTGATGAGACGGGGCTATTTATTTAAATGGTGATTACTATCCAGGGGATCCGAAATTTGTTGAGGTCGTAGAAACAATAAACATAAAAATGAAATTACACTAATTAGGAAATAAGGAGATATTATGACTAAATCAAGCAAAGTACTACTTGCATTAAGTTCTGTTTTGGGTATTGTTATAACTGCATCAACTGTAGGACTTGCTCTAACCAAACAAGACTTTGATAAAAATCAAAGCGATTTATATAAAACTTTTACTCGTTCAAAAGAGCAATTCCAAACTTACAAAGATTTTTGAAATTTTAGTCAGGAATCACAAAATGATTTAAATCAAAAATTAACAACAGCTGAAAGTAGTTGAGCAGATGAAACTAAAACACTTAAAGAAAAAATTCAAGCAATCAATGATTTCCAAAATACTTTCTTAAATAATGTAATTAATTGACTAAAAAACAATATTGACTACAGCCTAAGTTCAAGCAATCAAATAGAGCTACAAAGTTTTCTTTATTCACAAAGAAACCGTATCCAAGAACAAAGCGTTTATTCTTACTACTATGCTAACAATCCACAATTTAGTACTGATATTGACACATTTGTTTCGGGGTATAACAATATTTCAAAAGAAGATAAGCTAAAATTACTAGACAATTTTAGTGAAATGTTAACTGACGCAAACAGCCGTCAGTCACAACTTTTGGATAATGTTTTAGGAGCAAATGACACTAATTATCTAGTGCAATACAAACAAGAAATTGATTCATTACCAAGCAAAGTTCTTAAAAATCAAGCTAATGATTTAATTAATCAAATTGAATCTAAATTGCTAGAATCAAAATATAGTTACAATGAATTAACAATCTTAAAAAATAAAGTACAAGATGTTTTAAATCTTTACACAAGTAACAAAGACAAAATTGATAATTTCGTAGAGAACATCAATGAAAACATCAATGTTTTAAAGACTTTTGCTACTCAGAATACTGAAAATTCTGTAGTAAGTCAAAAATTAATTGACTTAGCAAATAATTATCTTGATAAATTAAATAACTGTGTAAGTGTGGATGACTTTGAAAAGTTATCTGCTGAAACTTCAAATGCAGCAACTCACGCCATTGATAGAACAAAAAGTATTGAAGAAATTAAAAATAACTGAAATTCTTACCTTTCATCGCAAGAAAGCAAAATTTCAGTCTTGAAACCTTACGCAGAAAACATCAAAAATTCTGATAGCTACAAAAACTTTATTGAAAACAACAATTACAATGAAGTTATAGAGTCAAAAGCAAATTACACAAATCAGTTTTCAAACTTAGTACTATTAGAACAAAAAATAGCTAACATTCACAAATCACTAAGTGATAGTTTTAACGAAGATTTGATTGATAGTGCAAAATACAACTTACTAAAACAAGAATTAACACAGTCGGTTAATGCAAATCTAACTGTTGAAAGTCTTGATAAAAAAATAAATAAAGTTGCCAGCGATGTGGCGGCTGTTGTTTCAGCACAGCTTTTTGCTAAAAATACCAAAGAAAGTATTGAAGACTTAAACAACAAAATTTCACAATATTCGAACGTTTCTTGATTTAATGATGACAAAGATGTTTTGAAAGCTAAACTAAAAGAAATTTATTTACAAATTGATTCAGTTTTCAATAACAAAAATTTAAGCTCTGAAGATGTTAAGACATTAAGTGCTTCTTTAGAAGAAAAATATCGTCAAACTTTAATTGAATCTCTAAACGGTATTGATGCAAAAATTGCACAATTCTTAGCATTGATTTACAACAAGCCAAATACTGATGAATTAGCAAAACAAATCGAAGATTTCATCGAAGAGGAATATACAAAATCAATTGCAGACGACACAACTGATACTGCTCAAATTTATAAAGATGCATTAATAAGAAGATTGAAAGAACTTGCTCAGGCTTCGGTTATCTACAAAACTATTGAACTAAAAGAAGCTTACGATGATGCGGATAAATATGCTCGTATCACATATAACCGTGCTAATGATTTAATTTGAAAACCATCTAATGCAGTTAAAAAACAATTAGATATGTTGGATAAGTATCTTGACGAATATAACAAATTAAATTATCAATCTTGATACCAAGAACCTTCTGACGATCTAACTAAAAAACTTGATGAGCTAAATAAATCAATTCAAAACTATCGTCAAAACATTGATTCTTTGAACGACATTGACGCTACAAATAAAGAAATTAATGATTTAATTGAAAACATTTCTAAAGACCCACTTAAAAAAGAACAATTAAAAGACCAAATAGCTAACATCAAAAAATTACAAGAACAATCTGAACAATTGTTTGCTGATGAAAATGCTAAAAAAGAAGATATTGAATCACTCAAAAAACAATTACAATCAGCTTTAAACTCACTAAAAGACTCAGGTCAAAGTGCTGACTTGACAAACGGTCTAGACTTGATTCAACAAGAGTTGGACAAATATTACAACACTGATGAATTAAAATCTCAACCAGGATACCAAACAATAGTTCAAAAAGCCGCTGACTTAAAGAAGCTAAGTGAACAAAAGCAATTGTCAGATGAAGATAAAGCAAGTCTATTACAAGAAATATACAAAGTAAAAGATGCTGTGTCTCTAACTTATTCAATTGAAGAAGAAATTAAGAAGCTGCAGACTGAAGAACAAAAAGTAACATCAGATGCCGATGCTAAAGATTTCGTTAATGGTGCAAAACAACTAAATAGCGCACAAATCGAAGAAGCTCGTTCATTGGTAAGCAAAATCAACTCTGATTTAGTTCCTGATCTTCGTGTTTTACAGAGTGAAATCGATGCGTTGAAAAATCGTGAGACCGAAACAAACAACGCTTTATTAAAAGATAAAATTACTAAATATAATCAAGGGATTGCTAATAAAACTACTGACTCCGATTCTGAAGTTGCAAAACAATATGAAAATGCTAAAAATAATATTACCAATACTTGATATGGAAGCTTAGTTAACTCAAATTCAACAACTTCTCTTGAAGATACTTTAGACAAAATAAAAGCAATAGACTCATTAAACAAAACCACAGCAGATGCTTTAGACTGAGTTACTTCAAACAAAAACAATAAATATGACAACATTTTTAGTGAGTTAGAAGATGTGGTTAGTGATAATCTTCTATTAGCAAATGACACAGTAGAAAGCTCGCAAGAAAAAGAAAAAAATATTAAAACTGCTTTCGAGGTAGCAAAGTCTAAATTAAGTCTAAGTGAGTCACTTGATAATTTAAATAGCATCTTTACTCAAGATGACAAAAAGAAAGTAATTTACGAAGACTTAGTAGCAGAGGTTGAATCGTTATCAGCTGAATATTCTAGTTATGTTGATTCTAACTTCCTGTCAAGCACTGAATTAGACAACAAGAAAAAAGAACTGGATGCCAAAATTGCTGAAATTCTAGCTGCTAAAAAACAAATAGATACAAACTGACAACAAGCTGTTGATGATATTGACACAAATGTTGTTAACAAAACAGATGCTGCAATTGAAGCCTTAAAACAAGTGAGCGGAAATGAAAATGATACTTTCCCACTTTATGATGCGGCAAAAGCTAAATATGAAGCTGCTAAAGAAGATCCAAGCACAGATTTAGAAACTTTAGCAAACTTAAAAACTGAAATGTTGAATGCTTTTGAAAGAGATAAGCTAAACAACCGCCTAACAAAACTAGAAGCTTTAGCGAATTCAGACAACTTCAATACAGATAATGTCGAAAATCCAGCCAAAAATGCTATCGACACAACAAAGGCAAAAATTCTTGCCTTTACAGAAGATCTTAAAAATAAATTAACAAACGCTGACTTGACTGAAGAACAAATAAATCAATATAAGCAACAGATTTCGGACAGCGAAAAGCTTTCTTCATTGCAATCAAATGTTGCTCAACAATTAAAAGAATGAGATGCTATTCAGGATGCAAGTGAAAAAGAAAGCAAACAACAATCATTGTCAAGTCTTGCTACTGCTTTAACCAAGTCTTATCCAACCAGAGACTTAGATTACAACGATAGTCCAGAAAAATATGAAGAGTTGAAAAAAGCATATGATTTTTCGAAAGAAGCCGATAAGTGAAAAACTGATAACTTCAATGCAATTCAAGATCAAACTAGTGGAATCAAAAAACAACTTAACGATGATTTAAGCTCAAATGCAACAGAAGTAGATCCTGACACAAAGCAAAAATTAGAAGAACAACTAGACAATTTGTTACAAAAAAACAATGACGCAAAATCTATTGATGAGCTAAAGAAATTACAAGATTTTATTGAAGAATTAAAAGACAATCAAGACAAAGTTATTGATTTATCAAAAGAAGTACAAAAAGCTAAAAATACACTAGAAAATGCTAAAGATACAACACAATTGAGTGCACTAAATCTAAAAAGAGAATTGGAAAGTCTTGTTGAAAAAGCACAAAATAATTATGTGCCACAAGATATGAACATTGACACGTTAAATTCCCTAAAACAACAAATTATTGAAACAAGAAATAATTTAGAATTAGCTTTAGAAATTGAAGATTTAATCAAACAAGCAAAATTAGTTCTTAATGGCCAACCAAACGAAGATAACGGAGTCAAATATTATGAATTCCAAGGTACACCAGGAACTACAAAACTTTCACAAGTTAACAAATGATTAGATAATATTCAAAACGACTCACTTGCAACAGACGGAACACAAAATTCGGTGCTTTTACCAGCAATAAAGGCAAGAGCTCAAAAAGCCTTGGAATTAATGCAACAGCTTAAGGTAGTTTCAGACCAAATTACTGATTGAAAAGCACCTGAAAACACATACAGTGGGTATGCAACTGATATTGAATTATTGCTTTCAAAATTGTGAACAAATTCACCTAAGGCTAGCGAACGGTACGAAGATGATAAAGACTCACAAAAAATTGTTACTCAAATCAATAATTTAAAAACAAGTCTACAAGCTATTCAAGACTTACACAGTGCAAGAATGGCAAATAATGAAAATATTGAGTCATTTAAAACATCTAAAGTAGAGCAAGATTCATTCAAGACTGATTTTGCGACACTTTATAAATACATCTCACGTTCTTTAAGTGCAATTAATAAGCAAAATATTGAATCAACAGAATTAAGTCAATTGAAGGCTGAAAGCGGTAACATTGCAGTCAATAAAAAACTACAAGAATTGGAAGATGCATTCGAAAGTTTATTAAAACTAGCAAAACAAGTTAAGGCCTCAAATACCATCTACGATAGTGTACAAGCTAACTATCCAGAGGTAATGAGTAGTAAAACAAAACTAAGCAATCTATTAGAAGATGTTATTGATTTATATGTTTCAACAGATGTTGCTTCTATCAATCAAAAAACAAAAGAGCTTGCAAGTGAAAGTGCTAAATTAAATCTTTTAAATAAATACCAAATCATTAGGGCGCAAGTTGATACTGATAGAGTGTTAAGTCAATCAGAAAAAGCATATTTAGAGTCTCTATTCACTGAATTTAGAAGCAAATTAGATTCAATAGATACAAATAATAGTAGTGCTGCTGATTATGACGATCTTTACAATACATACTTGAACAATGCAACAGAAACAGAAAAATCGATTCCTTTTGTGTTTGAAAACACAGTTGCTTTAAAACTGGCAATCAACAAAGCAAACGAGTATCTATCATATGAAAATATTGGTATCAAATCATATGAAGATAGTTCTGATACAAAAACAAAATATAGTGCATTGCGTACTGTTGTTCAAAATGCAAACCAAAACTTACAATCTGGAACAACACAACATAAAAAGGAATCAGTTGAAGCACTAAATACAGCAATAAGTGAGCTTATTGAACAAAGAAAATCTGATATTGATAAAGTTAAAGAAAAAATCACTTGATTAAAAAATAAAATTCAAGAACAAATTGACAATAGCGAGCAAACAAAATATGCTGATTTTTCACAGATTTTAGATTCTGATTTTGACGCTAAAACTTTAGATTTGTTAAATCAGGAAATACCAGCTGACTCAAACCCTATTGATGAAGTTAATAAGAGAATTCACACAGCACTCGAAACTTATTCAGTAGCTATTGTTAAAGCTTATGACTTTATAAAAAGTCGTTTAGATAATGCAATAAAAACTGCTGATGAAACTAAGAATGATTTCCTAGACACAACAATTAGAAGTTATGCTGGAAATGATATTTACACTCAAATGAATTCATTAGCTTCGCAAGCATCTCAACATTCAAACCAAACATTTAATATTGATAATTACTTAGCGTTAGGTTTATCAGAAAATCAGGATTTCAGTACTTGATTCAAACAAAGTAGAGACTATTGATGACAGTTAGGAGATTTTCCTACTCAATTAGCAAACAATGTGAATCAAAAACTGCACACACTTGTTAAGAGTGATTTAACTGGACTATTTGATAAACTTAAAGCATTTCTTATTGAGAAAGATAGTGAATTTGGTATGAAATATATTTTAGAAACAGGAACAAACGATATTTTCACCAAATTAGAAATGACCGATGCTAAAAATATTTTTGTTAGCGAATTCTTACCAAAATATTCTGAATTAAGTTCAACCTATTCTGCAACTCAAGACTTGTCGAAATTTGATTATGACAGCATCTTTGCACAAGAAGCCAGTTCAATGAATGAAACATTAAATTCATATTATTCATTTGTCGCAGCAATTAAGTCAAAAGCCAACACTATTTATAATAATGAGCATGTTTTTGATAACTTAATTAGAGAGGTTCTTGGCTCTGACTCTACATGACAAGACATAGCAAAAAATAAGTTAAATGCAAATCTGCAAGGATGAAAAGAAATATTAAATAATTACAATAGTGAAACTGTAAACGCAAATACTTTCAGTGACGTTGAAAGTAATTTAAATGTTGTTCCCGAAGATTCTAGTCCCACTTTTGCATTGAAGAAACTAATTGATAAAGTTTATGATTTTACTAAGCTTCCTTCAAAATTTATAACTGATTTATTCACTAATTTATATTTATATGGTGGTCGTTATGAAGCGCCTCAAAATGGTTACAATAATGTGGACTACAAACATGTTGTACCTAAAAGTACAACAACGCGGACCAAATTCGGTGCAATTTTGTCTAGTTTAGCCGGGGAAAACTCGAATGAGATAGATGTAACAAATGCAACTTCATTTACTGATTTGTTTGAAAAATTCTCATCTTTGAGTAGTCTTGGTGGTTTAACGTTTTTCGATTCAACAAACGTTAGATTAAAAATATTAAAATGAGAAGACGGTTCATGGTACAAAGTAGATCCTTCTCAAGATACAGAGACCATTAAAAAAGCAACATTAAGATTAAAATTCGAATACACTCCAAACAATTTAACTGAGTTCAAAAACATTGAAAGTCTTTCAATCATCACAGGAAGTGGTCCGTACGATGTTTACACAAACGGTGTCAAAACAGGTGAAATGAGTTTTGATGATGTCACAGTATCATTTAATTCAGTAGATTGAGCTCAAGTTTCAGATGGAAGTAGCGAGTTAATTTTCCAAGGTGAAAACACTGGTTATCAATCAAAAGTTGCTCTATTAGATGTTAATGATGCTGGTTGAGCAACCGGTTTAACCAAAGAACAATATGAAAACAAAATGTTCGAAGCTTTCAAAAATACATTGAAAGCAAATAATTCCGATTTAGATAAAAACCAAGTAGTTCAAAAAGAAAATAATAATGCTTTAGTGATGTTTAAACCAAGCAATACTGACATTGAAAACATGAAAATTGAATTCTTGAACTCACCTGTTCTAAATTACGAAAGAGCTGGCTTCTCAGTTATTTATCAAGATTTAGCTAACCAAATGATTGTGATAAATGCCGATGATACCAATAAGGAAATAGTTCTAGTGGAAGTTGTACCTGGTACATTAGTTTCTGGGCCAACTGCATCAGCTGCTGCCAATTCTAGTGAATATGGTGATCTAGTTGGTCAAGGAAAGGCATATGCGCCTACAAAAGCTGGTATTTCTGTGTACCAAAATCAATACACAATGCCTGCTGCTACTGTTTATTTATACAAATTCAAGTTTGAATACAATGAATCAGATAACAAGATGTATTTATACAATAGTTGAATGGAAACACAAAGTTATTACAAAGATCCATCGTTCCATGATTCAGTAAATCCAAGTTTATCTTCAAACTATACCCCTTACACTATTTCATATACTGGTGGAACACCAGGCACTCAAATTTGACAAGTTGCACCAGAAAAATGAATTATCAATATTGCTGCCAATGTTTTAAATAAGTATGCAAGCAATGTAGATACAGGAAGTGTTGTACCTAACAACAATTCAACAATTACAACAAGTGGATATGGTAAAGGTTATTTAAAAGATGATGACTTCATCTCATCAGATGCATTTGCTAAAATATACAAAGCGAGTGGAAGAGGAAAATTGATTTGATCATCAAGTGATAACCCAACTCAAACAACCACAACATCAGATCTAACACAAAAACCACTTATCTTTAACTCAGGAACAAAATTCTTTAAATTCAAGATTAGATAATCTAATTACCCAGTTTGAGTGCTGGGTAATTTTTCTTAAAACTTTAGTTTTAAGCCAGTATAAATGTGTAAAATTAATAAATATTATGAGTGAAACAGTAAAAGGAAGATTTGTCAGAGATATATTCGTTTCTAAAGATAATACCTTTAGAATTTCAAGTTTTGTAGTTGATGAACAAGTTAAAACAAGCCCCAGCTTTGTTTTAAACAGATTTCGTAGCATTTCTATCAATACTTCGAATGTCGATTTTGAGTTTAACTCCATTTATAAACTAGACTTGATGAACGCTAATAACGCGCGTTACAAAGACACTTATCTAGTTATGAAAATGGAAAAGTTAACAAATGCCGATTATCAAAACGTGATAAAGTTGTTATCTTCGAATGTTTATAAATCAATAGGAGCAACAAAGGCCAAGGAAATTGTGGACAGCTTGGGTATAGACGTGTTAGAAAAAATTAAGCAAAACTTGGTTTCAGAAAAAGATCTTAATATTTCAAGAGAAACTTTTGAGTTATTAAAAACAGATTTAACTTCTTCACAAGACAACATCAAGCTTAAACTTTTCTTATATGAATGTGGGCTTAGCGACAACTTTTACTCAAATTTAGTGAAACATTGCAAAAGCAACAGCTTTTTTGATTTATATGGTTCAAATCCTTGACAACTTTACTTTGACATGGCAGAAGCGAAGTTCAAGGACGTTGAAAAAATAGCATCAAAATTAGACAAAAATGATGCTTTCTGAAAAACTATGGCTTTAATCTATGATTTAATTCTTGATTTTTGTTTTAGTTCAGGAAATACAAGAGTTTTTGAGTCAAAAATATGAACTGAATTAGAAGCAAAGAATATTGTTTTAACCCCTGCAGATTTTAAAAAAGTAGTTGATACTCTAGAACAAAATAAACACATTTTAAAAATTAAACGCGGAAACTATAACATCTTAGAACCGCGGGAATTGTTCGAACAAGAAACTTACATTGTTAGAAGATTAAAATACATTGCTAATAATGCTAATGTAAAAAAAGTGAGTTACTCATCATCATATCTTGATAGCATTCAAACAAATGCAGTTCAAGAAGCACTTAATAACCCATTATCACTAATTACTGGAGCCCCAGGAACCGGAAAAACAGTTGTAACAACTGAAATAATTCGCAAGTTAATGACTTTATACCATGAAGATGACATAGCTGTTGTAACCCCAACCGGAAGGGCAACCATTAATCTTAATAAAAAAAACACTGTACGTGCTTCAACTATTCACTCACTTTTGAAATGAGATACAGACGCACAAAAATTCTATGTTAATGAAAATAATGCTTTAGACATCAAAGTTCTAATCATTGATGAGTTTTCAATGGTTTCAAATACAATTTTTTATCACTTACTAAAAGGAATAAAGAACAACAGTTTACAAAAAATTATTCTAGTAGGCGATTGCGATCAATTACCAGCAATAGGTCCTGGTAACTTGATTAGTGATTTTATTGAGAACAATATTTTTAAAACTATCTATCTAGAAAAAAATTATCGTCAGAAAGAAAACTTGGCCATCATTGATGATGCAAAGCAAATAAATCAGGGTCTTTTGCCGTTGTTTTCTCAACAACGTTCAAAATTTATACCAACACAACGTTTAAACTTAACAGACCAAATTATTGATGAAGTAAAAAGATTGATTTCTCAAGGTTTTAACAAGAAACAAATTGCTATCCTTTCACCGATTTATGATTTTCCAGTCGGAATAGATAACTTAAATGAAAAATTACAAAATTTCTGATCGCAGCATGAAAACAAAAAAGAGCACAATGTAAATGGAAGAAAAGTTTTTCTAAATGATAAAGTCATTAATTTAGAAAATGATGTGCAAAAAAATGTTTTCAATGGTGAAATTGGCTATGTCGATAGAATTAGTTATTCCAAAGCTAACGAAGAAGGTAATGTTTTATTTGTATACGTAGTTTTTGAAGATGGAAAAACAATAGCTTATACTCCTTCTGAGTTTAAAAACAAAACTATGCTGGCTTATTGCACTAGCGTGCATAAATATCAAGGTTCAGAATGTGATGTTGTACTGACAGTTTTATTTAGCGAAGCCAAAAGATTGCTATCCAAGAAACTGATTTATACTGCGATAACACGAGCAAAAGAACTTTCAATTATTTATGGTGAACAAAGTGCACTAGAATTTGGAATTCAAAATGACAACGACTCAAAAAGAGACACATCAATCAAATTGTTGTGACAAAAATTATAAGGAGGTAACATGAAACTTATTGTTGGTTTAGGCAACCCTGGCAAAGAATATGAACACACACGCCACAATGTTGGTTTTGATGTTATCGATATTCTAGCTTCAAGATTACAAGCTCCTGCTTTTCGTGAAAAATTTAAAGGAGAATATAGTAAAACTGATGATTACATTCTTGCTAAACCACTAACTTTTATGAACAGCAGTGGGGACTTTGTTAAAGCTTTAATGCAATTTTACAAAATTAACATAGATGACTTGATTGTTGTCTATGATGATATGGATCACGCAGTAGGAAAGGCAGTAATTAAAACTTCAGGTTCGGCTGGTGGACACAACGGTTTAGATGACATAATTCAAAAGTTAGGAACAAAAGAAATTAAGAGATTAAAGATTGGAATTGGAAGACCAATTGGTAATCTAAAAAATTATGTTCTTAATCGTTTTAGTCCTGAACAAGACAAAATAGTAAGACAAGTGATGGAAAAATCAGCACAAGTATTAGAAACATGCATTTTTAATGATATTCGCTTTGCAATAACGCAATTTAACACAGAGAATAATGACTAAAAACATTTTGCTTGCAGTCAGTGGTGGTCCTGATTCAATGTTACTTGCTTACAAGTATCGCAAAGAACCAAATGTTATTGTTGCTTGCGTCAACTACCACAAACGTGTTGATAGCGACATTGATGAACAGGTTGTGCGTGATTTTTGCAAAAAATACAATTTAAAACTTGAAGTTCTAAATGTTAATGAAAAAGAAGAAAAAGTTAGCAACTTCCAAGATCATGCTAGAAAAATTCGTTATGAGTTCTTTAAAACAATTTATGAGCGAGAAAATTGTTATCAGCTAGTAGTTGCCCACCACAAAGACGACTTTATTGAAACTTGTTTGCTGCAAAAACAACAAAAACGAAAAAAAATTTTTTTCGGAATCAAAAAACATACTTATATAAATGGGATGAATGTTTATCGTCCATTTATTTATAAACTTAGCAAAAAACAAATTTTAAAGAAATTAGCAAGCAAGAAAATTCCTTATGCTTTAGACTATACTAACGATTTAGATATTTATGAAAGAAACAAAATTCGCAATCAATTAAAGTCAAAATCTTATTTCTATAAGCAATTGATTTTTTGAAAATTTAGATTCATAAATTTACTAAAAAGTATTAGTAATTTAAAAGTAAAAAGACAATACAAATATTGAGAAAGCAATCTTTTCTCTTGTCGTCCTGAAGTTTTAAAAGCTATTAAAAATAAAAATGAAGTACTATATCTTTTTCTAACTATTCATTTTGGTTCAATTAATATCAGCAACAAAAAAATGAATTCAATTTGACAATTTATTGAAGCAAAAAATGGTGCAAAGCAATACAAATTGGCAAATGATATCTTTTTAGCGAAGAAAAACAACATCTTAGTAATCAAGTAAAAGACTTATTTTGAATAAAAACACATATAATTTTATTAATAATTTGAAAGGAGAGTAATGGATAACCAAAACAACAAACCGAAAAAAAATGGTTTCTTCCGCTCAAAAGCAACTAAATGAGCAATAGTTATTTTAGTTCTTGTTGCAATTATTATCGGAATCGTTGTTGTTAGTGTTTTAAGAAGAACAAATGCTACTGCAATTGATCTCAACACATTCCAACAAGCCTTAAAAGATGCGTCTGCAAGTACATCAGATAACATCTACTTTACTTCGATTAGCGATAATCCATTTACAAATCAAATAGCTTTTGAATATGTAAACAATGGATCAGCATTGAATGGTTATGTTTATGCTTCGTCAAATCAGATGAAGAGTTTATATGAACTATACCCAGTAAACAATGCAATCTGAACTGATGCTTTATCTTATGTAAAAGATGGAAAAACTGTTATAGGTTCATTTAAATCAGTTGAAGTACCAAGAGAAAACGGATTTGTTTCATGAATTCGTCTTCTATTACCAATCATCATTTATGTCTTATTCTTTGGTCTAATCATGTTCTTAATGATGAGACAAGGACAAAGTGGTGGCTTGGGGGCAAATGCTTCAAAAAGTCAAGCTATCAGAATTCATTCAAAAACTAAATTTAGTGATATTGCTGGAAATGAAGAAGCAAAAGAAGAAGTTATGGAACTTGTCGATTTCCTTAAAAATCCTAAGAAATATACTGCTGCGGGAGCAAGAATTCCTAAAGGTATTTTATTAGGAGGTCCTCCAGGAACAGGAAAAACTTTACTTGCAAAAGCAACTGCTGGAGAAGCTAATGTGCCTTTCTTCTTTATCTCTGCTTCAAGTTTCGTTGAACTATTTGTTGGAATGGGAGCAAGAAGAGTTAGAGAAATGTTCCGTGAAGCAAGAAAATATGCACCGGCTATCATTTTCATCGATGAGCTAGATGCAGTTGGTCGTACACGTGGAGCTGGTATTGGTGGAGGACATGATGAAAGAGAGCAAACTCTTAACCAATTGCTAGTTGAAATGGACGGTATTACAGAAAATAGTGGTGTGCTGATTATGGCAGCAACAAACCGTACTGACGTTTTAGATCCTGCACTATTGCGTCCTGGACGTTTCGACAGAACCATCACTGTAGGATTACCAGACGTTAAAGAGCGTGAAGCAATTCTAAAACTACATGCTCGCGGAAAAAGAGTGGATAAAAACGTAAGTTTTGCTAAAGTTGCAAAACGTACCCCAGGTTTTAGTGGAGCACAATTAGAAAACGTTATTAATGAGGCTTCGTTACTAAGTGTTAGAGAAAATTCTTCAGTTATTACTCTGGATCAAATTGATGAAGCAATCGATAGAGTAATGGCAGGACCTGCTAAAAAATCAAGAACAATTTCAAAAGATGAAAACATTGCAGTTGCCTATCACGAAGCCGGGCACGCTGTTGTTGGGCTAAAAATGAAAGGCGGAAACAAAGTTCAAAAAATTACCATCATTCCTCGTGGAAATGCTGGTGGTTACAACTTGATGATGCCTGAAGAAGAAAAATACAATATGTCTAAACACGACTTAATTGCTGTGATAACTTCATACATGGGTGGAAGAGCAGCAGAGAAGATAATTTACGGTGCCGACAATGTTTCAACAGGTGCTAGTGATGATATTTCTCGTGCAACTCAAATTGCTCGTCGTATGGTTACTGAGTGAGGTATGAGTGAATTAGGACCTATCAAATATGAAGAAGATAGTTCTAACCCATTCTTAGGGCGTGACTATGCTAAAAGTGCTTCATTTGGTTCTAAAGTGGCGCAAGAAATTGACTTAGCAATTAGACACATCATTACTGAAGCAGAAAGAAAAGCTGAAGAAATCATTTCTCAAAATCGCGAATTATTAGAATTAATTAAACAAGCTCTAATTATTAAAGAAACTATTGTTGCAGAAGAAATTGAATATATTGAAAAACATATGTCATTGCCTGAGGAAGTTCTAAAAGATAAAGAACATTATGATGTTAAAAATGATGATGAGCCTTCATTTGAAGAGTTAGTTTCATTAGCAACACAACCAAGCAAAGAAGAGGCAAAACCACAACAAGAAACTAAGGTTGAAGAAAAAGCTGAAGACTCAGCTCCTGCAGTAGTAGGACAACTAAAAGTTTCAAATGACGTTTTAGATTTTTCAATGTTTTCAAAGAAATCATCTGAATCTAAAAAAGAAGAAAAAGTCTTGGATGAAAACAATTTGACACCTCGTGAAAAAGCAATTCTTGAAAGAAGAAAAAAAGCTCAACAAGACAAAGAAAATAAAAAAGACTCTAATAATTAGTCCAAAGTCAGCTTTAAGCTGGCTTTTTTAATACAATTAATATACTAATGAAGAAAAAAATCTTTTTGTCAGTTTTAGCGTTATTAGCATCCGCAATTATTCCCACATCTATTGCCTGTGGTGTTTTAATAAATCAAAATAATAAAAAACAAAACAATATAAATATACTTGAAAAACAAATTCAAGACTTAAAAAATCAAACCATTTCACTTAGCAAAAAACTTGCAACTAACGAAACTGAAAAAAGTAATCTTTTGATCAAAATTAGCGATTTAAACAAGTTAGTGAATGAATATAAAAATAATCTCATAACAGCTCAAGAAAAACTTAAAGATAACGAGGATAAAAGCGGCCTAAAAATTCAAAGTTATCAAAGTACAATTGATGATTTAAAAGCCAAAATTTTGTTAAAAGATAAAGAAATTGAACAGCTTAAAGATGACTTGGATGATGTTAAAAAAACTTCTTCAACGAGTGAGTCTCACACTGATAACAAAGACATTCAATTGTTAAAGGCCCAGGTAGACAATCTTAATAAGATCCTAAAACACAAAGATGAACTAATTTCAGAATTAAAAAAACAAATTAGCGCCAAAAACATTGAAAATAACGCTCTTTCTTTACGTTTAAATACACAAATTATTGATTTGAATACTGAAATTAAAAATAAAGACCAATTAATTGAAATTCTTAAAAAACAATTAGAAGAAACAAAACATTCAAACGAAAACGATGAAAATGCACAGATTGCACAATTGAAATTTACCATTCAAACACTTATAGAACAAGTTAACACGAAGGATAAAGAGATATTAAAAGCAAAGCAAGAGTTAGAAGCATTAAAGACAAAAGATTCTAACTATTTAAAACAGATTAGTGATCTGCAGCAGAAACTCACACAGCTAAAGACTGAAAAAGACTCATTATCCACTCAATTGAATACTCAAATCACTCAGTATCAAAATCAAATAAACACTATTCAAGAACAAAATAAAAACTTGCAAAATCAGTTAAACTTGTTACAACAAACTAACAAGCAACAAGGTGAAAATATTAAGTCTTTACAACAAACTATTACTCAAAATCAGGATGCTATATCTTCTCTAGAAGAAAAACTTAAAGACTACAATCAAATTCAACAAAAGAATTTGGATCTGGAAGCAAAAATATTAGAACTAAACAAGCAAATAGAAAATTTCAAAAAACAAAATAACACTGATTCGGAAGCAAATTCTGAAGAACAAACTTTTGATGCAGTTGAATTTTTTAAACAACATCCAGAAGAAAAACAGTATCAAGAAACAAGCGAAAATAGGCCTGTAAATTGAACTAATGAACAATACGTGCGAAAGATTGTTGATCAAAGTTTTTCATTAATGTGAGATTTTCAAGACGGAACAAACACGCCGGAACAGTATGAGTTTTAGACTATAAAAAATTAACTGATTCTAAATACACATTTTACTTTGCCACCAATTATCATGTTGCCTTGGAACTTTATCAAGGAGACAAAGATTTTAAAGAGTATCAGCAATTAAAAAGAACCAATACAATAACAAATATTAGATTGCTAAGTCCTAAAAATTGAAAAGATAATTCTTCATCTAACACACCATCGTATTTACTAAATTTACCAAAGGATAATTGACCAAGAATTTTCTTCTTAGCTCAAAACTTTATGGATTCAACTGCTATGGATTACAATCAAAATCCCTATCATTATGCTGATTTCGCTGTTATTGAATGAACTGTTGATCTTAATGAATTGAGTGCTATAAAATATAAGACCACAAAACAAGATGCTCTTGAATTCAGGAGAAAATTGTTGAGAATTGTTAACAATTTTGACATAAATCCAGACGTAGATACTTTGATCAATGCAACTAAAACCGACAAGTTATTGAGCTTAGATTATTCCACTGTCAATGACATAAAAAAATCAGGTAATGTTACAAAAACCTTCGAATCTGCATTACCTACAAGCGAACAACAAGCAAAATCACAGTCAGCACTTGTGAAAAAATACTTACATGGTTATCAATATAATTCATCTACTGATAATGTGTATTGAGCTGGGTTTCCTTTAGTGAATGGTATTGAATGAAAATTTTTAGCTTCAGTACCTAATCAATATTTAGCAACAAATAATGTCAATAAAGAAGATGGGGTTACTAAGAGCATTTTTACAGTTCAATCCCTGTTTCACAATCAACCAATTGCAAGTCACGGTGCTAAGTTTAATGAAAGCGCTAAATCGCTGTACTATGGACTTTCGTATGGTATTTATCAAAAAGTAGGCCCAGTAGGTGGAGTCAGCGGTGGGATGGTATTGAATGCACAAATGATGCCTATTGGTTTAATTTACGGTAATCAAGGCTGATATGATTTGCAAAATGATGATGGTACAATGAGTAAGTATTCACTTAATATAGTGCAACCTTTTACACAACAAAAAGACATATATACTGAAAATGGAATTGCCTATGCTTTTAATTTAATAGATGGCACAGACAAACAAAAATATCCACACCAAACAAATTCTTATCGTGAACAGCTAATTGCTAAATATGGAAGCAATTACAAGACGAAACTTTTTAAATAGATTCACTTATGTACTTGACTTTAAATCAGTGAAGTAATATAATGTTAGTGTGTTTAAAATAACTTTTTTAAACATAAATATATTTGAAACATTTCTCTAATTTGATATGAATAAAAGCACGCGTCAGTTAAGAGCGTGCTTTTTATCATACTTTATAATCTTGGCAAGATTTTCGTTTTATAGAATGAGGTTCTTTCTAATTTATAAACTGCCAATGTTTGACATATTTGTCAAATACCAGTAAAGATTCAGTAAATTTGAAGTCCAGCCTGGAAGATAACTCCAAAACCAACGAATACTATTGTAATAATTGTTTGAGTACGGTTAGATTTCTTAAACGCTTCTCTTTCAACAGCATTAGTACGTAACTTATCTTTTTTTCGATTCAATATTCTTGGTAAAAGTTGAGCGAATAATTGAATTACAACTGAAATCAATATAACCGGTAAGTAACCGAATTCGCGATTGTATACTAAATTTCTTCAAGAAGTTGCAGTTAGATCTAAACCAAGGAACACTGTGCTTTTAATATCAGGAGACCCTTGAATAACCCTAAACATAACCAAAAGAATAGGTAACGTTATAAATGAGCTAATTAAAGCGGTAAACGGATTGGCTTTGTTCTTTTTATACATTTCGTTAATTTCCATCCGTTTTTTTTGTTCCATTTGTTTGTCACCTTTGTAAGGTGCATATTTTGCTTCGATTTTTGCTTTTTTAGCATTTAATTCTGTTTGTTTTGTTGAAGCAAGAATACTCTTGTATGACAATAGAATTGTGATTAGACGAGTAACAATAATAGTAATAATAATTGCAATAATGAATGATCAACCACCAATACTATCCATTGCCCGCATCATACCCACTAACATTTTGAAGATAGGTCAAACGAAGATTCCATAGAATGGTCCGTATGATCAATAATCTCCATATGTAGCAATAGGGCGTTGTGCTTCTCCAACTAGTCCACTTAGCAATTGGCTAGGATTTACATAGTTATTGTAATTATCTAGCAATGTGTAACCAACTAAATTAGCACCATTTTTATCAGTTTTGTTTGTTAATAATCTGTATCCTGTGTATGACCCATAAGTTCTGAAATTGTTAATTGAAATTTCTCTAAGTTTACTAATGGTTTTGTAATATGCTTCATCTACTTCAACATTTTGTTTGTTATTTTTGAAATTCAAGATAAATGCATTGATAACATCAAGCGCTGAAGCATTTTGCAATTGTTCTTCAGTCAATCCTGATTCTGAAGCTATTTTTTGTCAGTATGTTGTTGTTTTTTCTTTATCAACATACAAGCTTGCATCATTAAGATCTTGTTTGTCATAGTGTTTTTTGAATTGTTCACTACCTTCGTTAATAAATGCTTGGTACATGTCACGGTAGAACTTAATTAGTGCATTACCGTTGGCGTTACTGTATGCCGGTAGCACTGAGAAACTACTGATTGCCAGTTTGTATTTATCACTAACTTGATCATTTGTTGTTGCTTCTGAATTATTGTTAGTTGTAGCATCAGTTGAGTTATTTGTTTTTGGAAGACTTGTAATAGCAAAGTCAAAGAAATAAATGTCTTCTAGTTTTGTTACATAGTCGTAGCTTGTAATGGCGTTTGACACACTTCCATCTTTATTGGTTTGTCCATAAGACAGAACCATGTAGTTTGTGCCATTGTTATAAACTACACCCTTATTAGCATCTGAGTTGTTAATTAAAGCATTACTACTATCACGCAATTGGAAAGCAAGGTTACGTGTGTATTTTTCACCATATTTTCCACCGTTGTTATTGATTTGGTTTTTGATAGCTTCTAGTTCTTGCTTATCTTCTTTTCAAACATAAGGGTTACCATTTGTGAATCCGCCAGTGTTGACGTTTTCAAAAGTACCAGTATTGTCGTTGTAACGTAGAGGTGCTACGTTAGGCGAAACTTCTTCTTTCGCACCGTACATTTCAAAACCTGTTCCGATTTTAACTGGTGAACGAAGAACAAACGATTGCACACAGCCAGCAAGTCCTGTTCCGATTACGAAAATAATTAGTAAAATCTTGATTCATTTTCAAATCTTTTTCAGGATATTTTTCCGACCCTCAGGTGTATTTGCTCCTTGTTTTGATTTAGGGCTAAAGAAGTCGTAATGTTTAGATCTATTTTTGTACGACACTACGAATCCTTTCATATAGTTTTTTTATTTCCAATTCTTTTTTAGCGAAATCGATTGTAAAAAAATCTTTTCTTACAATGATGACACTGCGAGCACTGATATTAAAAAAATCGCTTTTACGAACAATTTGTCGTATTTGATTTTTATATTTGTTACGAGTGCAAGCATTTGCAAAAGCTTTGGGAATAGAGATTCCAACTTGAAATGTAGGTCATTTTTCATAATAAACGATTACATAGCGAGAAACAAACTGCTTCTTGCCATCAATTATTTTTTGGAACTCTCAATTTTTCTTAACAACGTGTTTTTTATTCATTGTTAACTATTTTTCATCTGAAACTGTTAATTTAGCTCTTCCTTTAGCTCTTCTTGCAGCTAAAACTTTTCTACCATTTTTAGTTTGCATACGAGCACGGAAACCGTGAACTTTAATGTGTTTACGTTTTTTAGGTTGATATGTTCTTTTCACAATTACTCCTTTTAACTAATATTTTGATTATCTTCAAGCTGATAAATTTGAAAATATGTAATATTATTTTACCAAAAACCTTATTCTTTTATACATTAAGTATAAAGGGGCAGCGAGCAAAGTATTGTTTGCAACCCTTAAACAAAAAATTTAAAAACGACAAGCAAATTTTGTCAATAAAACAAAAAAACACTCATTTTGTGTGCTTTTTGTGTAAATAAATTGTCAATAACTATGTAAATAATTTTACAAATTGACAATTTTTATTTCAAATTTACTTTATAAAGTAAATGTTATTTATAATTTTTTTTATGACTTCAAATCACAATGAATTTACTTCAAAAGAATTCGACTTAGAAAGCAAAAACACCCTAATTCAAGAAGATTTTCTTTCTTCTAATACTGACCAAATTCTTTATGACACATTTTTGAGTGAACTAAAGTTAGTTGCAGAGTATGATGATAGAGTTTTCTTGTTAACTAACAAGAATAATTTAAAACTGACTGAAGATGAAAATGTTAAAGCTTATGTGTTTCGGGTAATCAAAGATGTTTTTAATGAAAACAAGCACGTAATTTATATAACTGATATCAATGATTTGCCTAAAAATATTCAAAGCAGTGCTCGCCAAAAACCTAGTTCACGTGTAGCAAAGTCTTACAGAATTTCATCATCATTAACACTGGATAAATATGCGCAATTAGAATTTAACAAGTCAGCATTAATGGGAGCAAAAGTAATAATTAACGATGGAGAAGAGGCTACTTATACTCCAGTATTTTTCTATTCAGCATCAGGATTTGGAAAAACCCACTTGTTGCATGCTATCGCTAATGAGTTAGAAAAAAAGGGTAAAAGTTGTTTTTACATTACTCCTGAGCTTTTTACTCGTGACATAGTTTTAAATTTGCAAAATAAAAATCAACAAGCTATTGCTAAATTAATTGAAAGTTTAGGACAATATGATTGTTTAATGTTTGATGATGTGCAAGAATATGGAAGTAGAGACTCAACGCAGAGTGTACTTTTTAACATTTTCAA
This sequence comes from Mycoplasma sp. 3392, assembly GCF_053851755.1. Classification (NCBI taxonomy): domain Bacteria; kingdom Bacillati; phylum Mycoplasmatota; class Mollicutes; order Mycoplasmatales; family Mycoplasmataceae; genus Mycoplasma; species Mycoplasma sp. 3392. The sequence continues at coordinate 142,209 of NZ_JBSQBF010000001.1, read as the reverse complement.
CAACCATATTGCCAAAAAGAAACAAATTATTGTAACTGCTGACAAAGAACCACGTGAACTGGGTGGATTTGAAGATCGTTTTATTACTCGTTTTTCAGCAGGATTAGTTTTGCAAATTAACCGTTTTAATAATAATGATGTTGAAGAAATGTTTAGATTTCAATTCAAACAAGCTGATATCGATCCAAACATTTTCGATGAAGAGTGTTATAGCTTTTTTGTGCGGAATTTTTCTTCATCAGTACGGGCAATTTTAGGAGCAATCAATAAAATAGCGCTTTTCAAAAAGAATGATACTGATTTTAGACCAACATTAACTTATCTAAAACGCACAGTATTCCAAAACACTGAAGCTGACATAGATTCAATAACACCAGAAAAAATTATAGAAACTGTTGGTAAATATTACAATATCAACAAAAAGGATATTCTTGGCAAAACAAGACTTAAGCCAATTGTGCAAGCACGCCGGATTGCAATGTTTGTGATTCGTACTAACCTAGATAAAACATTCCAGGAAATTGGAGACATTTTTGCTCAAGCACACTCGAGTGTAATGGCAAGTGTTGAAAGCATTGAAGCAGAAGCTAAAACAAACAATGCTTTAAAAACAGCACTAAAAAAAATTGATGATAATATTCGCAAGTTGAAATAGGAGATCAAGATGTATATAAAAATTTCAAAAACTCAACTAGATAAAGCCTTAGAAAGAGCGGCTAAAATTTACGACGGAAACACATATCTAGCTTCGCTGAAAGGAATTTTGATTGAAGCGATCGACTCAAAAGTTACATTCATTGTCTCAAATGAACAATTGGCAATCAAACATACTATTCTTTCGACAGGTAAAGAAATTGAACATTATGACATGGAAACATGTCAGGTAATTGAAGCCGGAAAAATTTTGGTTCCTTTAATTTTATTTAGAAACATAGTAAAAAACTTAGATGGTATTATTGAACTTAAGAAAAGCGGACAAAATTTATTGGTAAAAACCGAAAACGACAAATTTGAAATCAGCCTAATGGATCCATTTGAATATCCAGAAATGGATTTCAGACAAATCGGAAACAATGTAAGCTTGAATATTGAAGATTTAAAATCAATTTACAAAAATGTCGCTTTTGCAACAGATTTTAACAATGTGACAAATCAAATAGTTTTGAATATGATTAACATTGAAGCAAAAAATGGAGCTTTAATAGCCACTGCAACTAATAGTTTTAGACTAGCAAAAATGTCAATTCCATTTGATAAAGATGTTGAATTTTCATTCTTGATATTACCTAAAAACTTAAGAGATATCTTGAATTTCGAAATTAAGGGCGAAGTTGATTTTAATGTTGACGAGTCAAAAATCAGTCTTACTTATGATGGAACAATCATTCAATCAAGCATTTCACGTCTTCAATATAAAGATACTTCAAAGGTTATTCCCAAAACTTTTGACAGCGTTTTAGTAATCGATAAGAAAAATTTAAGCAGTCTTTTGACGAAAGCAAAATTATTAAATAGTGAAAAAAACAACAAAATTAGGCTTACCATTGCTAATGGTGTATTAAGCGTTTCAAGTCAAACAAGTGAAGTTGGTAAAGCAGAAATTAAAACTACTGATTTCAAATATGGAGAAGAAAAACTTGATATTCTTGTAATTAATCGTTACTTGACTGATGCCATCAATGTTTTTGAAGGACAATTAAATATCTTATTCGCACAAAATAATCAGAGAATAGTTGTAACTAGTCAAGAAAATAAAAATATTGTACAATTACTTACACCACAGAAAGGACACAGTTCATAATGCTAATTGAAATAACAGGTAAAGAAATTAAAATTTCGCAACTATTAAAAAAAATGCGCATCATTGAAACAGGTGGAAGAGCAAGATATTTCATCGCTACACACGAAGTAACTGTCAATGGTGAAAAAGTAACAAGTCGTGGACAAAAAGTCTATGTTGGTGATATCGTTTGAATTGATGATGAAATTTATAAAATCGTTGAAAAACAAGAATAATTAAAACAAAAGCAGCCTTTTACGGGCTGCTTATTTGTTGAAAAAAGTTCTTATTTTGAGTACTTTTTCAGTCTAAAAGAATTTCATTACTTCTTCATAGTTAGGTTCTGAAGCAACTTCTTGACAATATTCAACATGAACAACTTTGTCATTTTCGTCAACTACAAACACTGCTCTTGTTAAAAGTCCTAATTCAGCAATTCTTGTTCCTGTTTTTTTACTAAAGTCACGATATTTAAAATCACTTACTGTTACAACTTTTTCATTATTTTTTGCTGCACATCAACGATTCAAAGCGAAAGGTAAATCCATTGAAATAACAACAACTGGATTAGGTTTCGATTTAAATTCATTCATGAATCTTGTTGTTTCCATTTCACAAACACCTGTGTCAATTGAAGGGATTGAAAAAATTAGACGCTTTTGTCCTTTTAGATCGGCTGAACTAAAGTCTGAAAGATCTAGATTTGTTGCAACAAATTCTGGAAAGCTGTCTCCAACTTTTAATTGTGAAGCTTCTAAAGTTACATTGTTTCCTTTAAATTTAACTTGCATTTTATCTCCTTAGTGAGTGGTTAATCACCTTAATTTTATCAATAGTTAACAAACTTTTATGCACAAAAATGCCCCCTTTGTAATGAACAGTTCAACTGTTAACAACACAAAAAACCTCTTTATATGTTATACTTTTTAAGTATATTTATTTTTTATATATTTCATATATACAAAATTTTCACTCAATAACACACCAGAATGTGTTGTGAGTGTCAACAGAAAGGGATTTTTATGGCATTAAAATTAAGTGTTAAAGTAGCAATCACTCTAGGAGCAATCGCAGCAGCATCCGGTGCTGTTATTGGTACTATGATTGCCTTTGCTAAAAACTCGGACGAAGTTAGAGGGAAAATTTCTCCAACTGAAAAAGATAAGTTTAGCAACGACTTTAGCAAGATGTATGCTAACAATGAATTAAGTCCTGAAATTGCAATTACTAACCCGCTAAAAGACAAAGATGTTGCTGGCTATGTGGAAGATGCTGATGGAAATGTATTTTTCTACTTCAATGAAGACAAAAACACAAAATTAACATTTGAACAATTCTACTCAGAATACTACAAACGTTATCAAGAATCATTTATTTTCAAAGTAACTTATGGATCATTTCACTTCTACGATGAATATGTTCTAGCAGTTAAACCGAAACAATTCTTAGAATTTACCAAATGATTTATCACTAATGTCGCTTGAGGACCAGATTTAATGACTTTAGATAGTTTTAGAATCGTGCCAGGAGTTGAACAAAACGGTAACTCAATCACTTTAGGATCACACTCAACTCTTCACAAGGAAGAAAGTGAAATTAAATTCTTCCCAGATGCATTCTTTGGTTCAATGCCTATGTTCTCATCAGCTGGGGGACAAGGAAATGCAAGTGACTCATTAACTTTCTCAGTATTCGAAGACAATAAAGACAAAGCAACAATTGATACATTCTTAAAGAATATTCCTTTAGCAACAGTACTGCAAAACACACAACTTCAAGGATTTAATGGCAAAGCAGTCAAACCTTTTAACGCTATCATCTATCCAAGTGCGCTTATTGGGCAGCAATTTTTAGTCTTAGACAAAGAGAACTTACAATATAGCGAAGACCCTTCTGTTTCAGTTGTTAATGAAGATCTAAAAACTATTATTCTTCCAAAAAATATTACTCAGGAAGAGTTTGCTAATCTACAAAACGGAACACTTTCACAATACAAAGACTGAAATACAAGTTTGAGTGATTATAAATTAATGACCCTGAAAGGTTTTGCTCCTGGAACAAAACAAACTTCAGCAGGTAGTCATGAAATATTATGAGTAAGATTTGAAGACAAAGATGGTAATGTAGTAGACACTGCTCTGGTAAAAGACAAAAAAACCTTAACACAAAATAGAAGTGAATTATCTCTATCATCAGCTTGGCAAGAAGATATCAAAGGGTTCCTTGACTTCTATGATGTGCAAAATTACGCAAATCAAAAAGTTTATTTAATTAGCAGTGAAGATGGAAGCCAAAAACAATTCTTTGGTTCAAAACTATCAGCATTAAACTCAAAAATAGCAAGAAGCCAAAATTTCAAACTTATTAGTGCAACAATAAAATCATTAGACGTTGTTAATGAAAACGATAAATGAAATCTAAAAATCACTTTTGAAGATGCACAAGCTGAAAAAGACCAACTTGCTAGCCAAGAAAATTCTTCTGTAGCATGAGTTGACAAAGTAAATGATATCTTGGGTAGTTTAATTAAAGGTGACAGCGATAAAAATTGAAGTGATATTCAATCAATTTTAAATTCTTCAAAAAATAATTCACAAGCTAGAAATACAACCCAAGATAGTGACACAAATCTTCTAAACAGTGTAAGCTCATTTTCAACAGATATTGCAAACAAAGGAAATGAAGCACAGCTTGACTTATTTACCTCACTAAAAGATTCATTGGGATATGTTGGATCAATTAACCCACTAATTACTGGAATGACTCCACTTGATGTTAGTGCCACTGATGAAAAAGGAAATTTACTACCAGAATTAGAAAGACGTAAATATCAAGTTTACATTGAAGCTTACCCAGGACTTTTAGATAAAATTGTTCGTAAATTCCCTGAAATTCTTTCTAAACAAACAGGACCTCACATTGCAAAACATCTAAATGACAAAGGTTACTATGAATATACTCTAGAAAATGGAGAATTCTATGGATTTAAAGATTCTGATCGGGTAGGATTACCATTACTAATGCAAGCAGTTTTAGATGATTTTGAAGGTATCTCAACTGACTTCTTAAAATACGTTGGAACCCACGAATATGGACACCACTTAACATTAGAAAGAACTCAAGCTATTGATGATTCAAACAATGCAGTTCTAGTTGGAGGAATTTCAACTCGTGGAGGAGCTACAGATAGCTCATTCTATTCAGCAAAAGCGCTGAGAAATTACTTAGAAGCTAGAACTAACTTAGATTTCGACCGTGTAGATGCTAATGGAATCCCAACTGAAAATGGGAATTTCGTAAGATACAAATTTATTAACAACAAGGGTGAATGAATTACCGAAACAAAAGACTTAATTTGAGGAAAAAGTTCAACAAGTGCTTCAACATCAGAAATTGTTGCAAATAAAGAACGCCGTTTCTTGCAAGACTGAGATGGAATCGTTGAGGCCGCTAAGCTAAGAGGAGTGGGGCTAAGAGATTTATTCTTTGCTAACTCATTTGATGAAAATTCTGGAACTCTAAACCCATTCATTAGCAGTGCTTTAAGTGGAATTAATAATGCTAAAGTATTTACAAAAACTGAAAAAAATAATGCGACTGCAGGAGCTGGTGAATTAGCAACTTACAAATTCGTTCCTGCTACCGCACAAGAAGTTTTAAGTAACTTTACCGATGGACAAAACACACCATTATCACAATTCTCAACAGTTGAACCAGATGGTGAAATCAACGTAAGAGTTTTTGAATGAGCAACCAACCAAGATGGTCAAACGGTTATTGCCAAAGTTAACTTAAAAACAAAAGACAATCAGCCAATTTTCAATGTAACATTAAACACTCCACTTTCAGCTTCGGATATTAATTATCTAAGAACTCAAGAACAATTAATTAACTCAAGTATTAACAACTTAGTAATCACTCAATTTAATGACAGTGGATGAAATAATGCCGGAACATTTTTAGGTGGAAGTGCTAACGTTTCAACAAGAAGTGTTGCTGAATCAGGAATCTCTACAGATGTTGAAGAATCACTAATTAAAAGAAATTCAAGTGCTGCTGATTTCACTTCTTCAAACAACAATCAATTGTTTATAAATGACCCACAACAACCAAACCGTGGTGAATATACTCGTTTCAATTTAGTAGGAAATCAGGCTAACTTAGGTTATGACTTGTGACTAACTTACAACACACTATTGCAAGAAGTGCAGTTAGGTAAGAAAGCATATACACAAATTGATAATTCTAACTTTGCGAAAGTATTAGGATTCACAAAATCGGGTAAAAAATATGATGAATTTGTATTTCCATATGCTAAAGATGCTGCTTTCTTAAAAAACATTTATTCATCTAATGACGGTTTCACACAGAGCATACAATCAGCACTTCAAAGATTTAGAGCTCCAGCTGCCTATGGGAAGTTAATGTCTGACTTTAGATTCGGATTTTTAGATTATTTAGGAGTTTTATCTAGTGGAAGCACTGATCCACAAGACTTAGCAAAAAACAAGTTTGCGCTAGTAAGAGCAACTCAAACTGAAGATAATAAATTAGTTCCTGAATTAGTTTCTACTCCTTCGTTCGGAGCACTTAGAGATGCTCTTTTTGATGAACAAGGAAGAGAAGTTATCGGTATTGCAATAAAAACTACTGGTTATGCAATGCAAGTAGAAAAATATAAACTTGTAAACTTCATCAATAGCAAAAACGCAAAATGATTAAAAGTAAAAGTAGGTGACTCATTACAACCTACACCAGTATTCATGTCAATGTATGACTTGATGAGTTTCGGTTCAATCGATTACTCAAAGGCAACTAAATCAATCAACGATTCTAAAGTAACATGAAACTGAGACATTGATTATGTAAAATCAAAATTTGACTTAGATAGCTTCAAAGAATACTTGTTAGAAAACGAAAAAGACAATGAAAAATTAAATCAAATAACTGAGTCAGAACAATCTCTAGCTAATGAAATGATGTATCGTTTCAGACATTCAGGGCTATTCCTAGGGGTTAAAAACTTTAGTGTCGTTGAAAGCTTAGACAAAAATGCTGCCTTTCTTTCAAAAGACTATGGAATTGATGTTTTAAGCCCAATATTTGCTAATTACTATGAAGATCCGCAACTTGTTGCTGAACAAAAAGCAAAGGACAAAAACAGCCTTGCTTATTCATATGATCAAATTATTGATGCAGTTAAGAAACAAATGGAATCGATTGCTAATTGAAGAGCAAATGATGATGAACAAAAAGAAACCCTTTTAAAAACTCTAGAGCACAACTTTGATGCTCATGACTTATCGATGTTTATGGGTAATATCTTATATTTCCAAAACTACGGAATTCGTTCATATTACGTAGATATCTACTATGGAATATTGTCAGATGGTGAACCTTCATCAGATGTTATTGACTATGCAGCAACAAGAACCGAATCACAAATTCAAGATAAATTCACTGACTATGTTTACAACTTACCAGAAACATTAACACGTGATTATGTGCAAACTACATACATTCCTTCAACTCAAAACTTTGGTAACTTACCTAAATATTTGAGCAATGTAAACGAAGCTACAACCGGACTTGACTACGTTGTTGATGGTACACAACTAAATTACATTAATTCAACACTAATCGATATTGATTCTATTGCTAATTCAGTTGCACTTGCGTCATCATATAAAGCGCGTGTTGATCGTCTAGAAAAAGATCAAGCTATCTATCAAAAATATAGCTATCTAAAAGAAAAACAAAGTGAATACAAAAAACTAAGTCAGCAATTAAATGACAATAGTGAAACTCTAAGTGCCAAAGAAAAAGCGGATATTCAAAAGAAACAACTTGCTCTTGCTGAAGAATTATTAAAAATCTCGAAAGAAAGACAAGACGAACTTGTTGCATTAACTGAAGAAATGAATAAAAATTCAATTCAAGCAAGTGATATTAATACGGACCAAGTGCGTAGGTCTTCATACTTTGGACAATTTATTACTAAGAGTAATGGATATTTCAAAGATCGTTGACAAAAAGAAACTATTGGTGCTGAGCTTTACGATGATAATCTAAATGCTATCCAAGACGATACTATTCGTATCAAGGATTGAAATGGAAACAAAATCACAAACCGTCCTGAAGCATTCTTTGTTTCACAAATGAAAAACTTTGGAGTTGGTGAAAGAACTGTTGCTGGAATTTTCAGAAATAAAAAACTTGATGCTATCTCAATGTATGGTTTTGTTAAAAAAGAACAAGCTGAAAAAATCAAATATCTAGAATTTACTGATGTTGATAGTGGTAAAAAGCTATACCTACCAGTAAATATTGCTAAAACTAATAACTTATTCTATTTAGAAAAACAAGGTGACATTACTTCAAAACAAACCCTTGAAGATAAATATGGATACACTTCATGACTAAGTGACTATGCTCTAATGGCTAAATATAGAAACACATTGTTAGAACCAAAACACAAATACTATGTAAACTTTGCTAACGAAAACAAAGAAACATTGCCAGGATTTAACATGACTGGATTTGACTTTATGTCAGAAAACGGAAAAGCTGTTGAGCAAGCACCAGTTAAATTAATTAATAACGCAGCCAACGCAAATGGCGACATTAACCAAGTAATTATTGATATTGACTATCAATTCAACATAACAGGATAGGAGGAACAGTGAAAAAAAATAACTTGTTAAAATTACTGTCCACTCTGCCACTCGCAAGTATTGCATTAGTACCAGCTATTGCGGTTTCTTGTGGTTCAAACGAAGAAATAAAGTTAAGTTATGACTTGGGTCTGACTGCTGAACCAATCAATAACCTAAACTATGTTCGTTATAAATCAATGGACAAAATTTTACCTTCACTAGTTGATGCATTCCTTAAAAATGGGCCAACAACTAACTTAAAATCAATCATTCAAACAAATAACTTCTATATGTCAATGGTTGATACTTCAAAACTAAAAGATTCATCAAATTTTGATGACTTTTTCAACATATCAAAAGACAAATTGAAAGAAAAAAATGGATATGGTGAAGTTGGTGGTTCATACTATGGAATTCATGATTTCCAAATTCTAGGAGGAACCGGACGTCCTTCTTTAGGAGCAGATCCTACTAGACTTGCATCACTTTATGCTTTCAGAAACCCTCGTAACCCAAATAATTACATGGCTGTAACAGGGTTTGTTAATGATCAAAAAAATAGATGAAGCAATGGAGATTTCGTTACTGCAGCCGATATTCGTGCTTACTTAGAATACATTTTGGATCTAAACACAGGTTCGCAAAAACTAAACAACATTGAAAAAATTGGTCTAAAAGGTGTTGATGAATTTATCGCAATTCAAAAAGAATACGCACTGAAATTCGGAAGAAACTATAAAAATCCTTTTGGTTACCGTAAATATATTGAAGCACCTTGATCAACTAACGATAAAAAAGAATACATTGAAGATGCCTCAGAAGAAGCTTGAAGCTCACAAGTTCCTGGTGACCAAGAATACGTTGAAAAAATCAAAAAAGCTGCAAAAAACATTGGTTTCTACACAGGGCAAATCTTTAGAGATTACACTAATGAAGAAGTTGCCAAATCATTGTCACTAACAGAAAACAAAGCATTTTCAATTAACAGTGACATTCAAGACTTTACAATTTTGAAAAATGGTAAGACCTACAAAGTAAAATTAATCAAAAACGAATTCTTGAATCCTTATCAATCATTTACTGTAGATTCAGCAAATGGTTCCATAACTGCTGATATTGCCACTCTTTCAAACGATGAAAATGCATTCACTATTGTTTTTGATGAAAACAAAACACCAAGTTTAGCTTTCCTTCTTTCACAAGTTTTAGACAAACTTTATCCAATCAATCGTAAATATGTCGAAATGGAAGCTGGAGGAATTGATAATTATGGTTCAGAACCTTCAAAATTCTTAACTTCAGGGCCTTTTATCATCAAAGATGGTGATGTTGTTTTAGGGCCTCAAGGATACTTAATCCTAACTAAAAATAAAGACTACTTTGATGCAGATAATGTAATTTCAAACAAAATTAAGATTTATTTCTCAACTGATAAAACAATTAACTCAACATTGTTTGAAGATGGTTATGTTTCACAAGCATACATTCCAGCAAACAAAATTAATAATTACTGATCTGATCCAGTTTATAAACAATATCTAAACAAAAACTCCGGATATGGAACAATTGCATTTGGATTTAATCTAGATAATGAAACAAATGCGCAAAGTTATATTCAAGATCAAGATTTAAGAAATGCAATTTACTATGCAGTAGATCGTGAAGCCATTCTTAAATCAGTTGGTTGAGACTTTAGTTTCCCAGTTATTACTTGAACTGCTTTTGGACAATATAAAGCAGCAGATGGTAAAAACATTGAGTTATATTTCAATGATCAAGACACATTGACAAGAAACAATGTGAAATTACCAATTCAAAACTATGATTTCTTTGTACACCAGTCAAAATCATACAATTTTGAAAAAACTGATCGTCGTGACCTAGCTTACAGTCAAGATATTGCTAAATATTACTTAAATAGATTCAAAGCAAAACACCCTGGCTTAAAATCAATATCACTACGTTACATAAATAATTCAACAGATGAACATAAAAAAGCCGGTCAATATCTAAAAGAAGCATTAAAAGTTATGTCAGATGGATTTATTGTGATTGAAAATAAATCGTTACCAGAAAACACATATGCTTCTTGAATTGAAGAAGGAAAATATGACATCATTTACCAAAACTATGACCGTATTGGTGGTAGTGGTGCGTCTGACTATGTAGTTGCTTTCTTTAAAACTGACGAAATTGACTCACTTTCACAGAAAAACATTGGATTTAAGAACAACCCAGTTGGTTCATTTACATACGCTGATTACTTATCGGACTATGTTTTACAAGCATTGCAAAATTCAGGGCAAAGTGATTTAACTAAAGAAAAAGCAGTACTGCCTTATATCAACAAAGTTTTAGAAGAAATAAATGATGTTGCTGCTGACGAGTTCCAAAATGCAGATAGTACTACTAAACAAAGTGATTTTGTGCAAAAATATGCACAAGTTATTGCTAAATCACTTGCTCTTACAGCAGAATCAAAAGATGAAAACCTATGAACTGACACAGTGGTAAAAAACACTTTAGAATACCACTGAACAACAAATGACAACATTAAAGCTTCAAGAATAAATCGTTTATTCAATCTTTATGTAAAACATACTTACACAATCAATCAAATTATTGATTTTACAAAACAAAAAGATCCTAACTATCCAGATGAAAAAAGTCTTGAAGAAAGACTAATGATTGATGAACACTTGGAAAATGCAACTGAGTCACAACCCGACTACTGAGCTAAATTTATTGATTTAGCTTACCAAAGAGAAGGTGAATCATTAGTGGATTACACTGCTAGACTAAATGCTTTCTTCTCAGGAAACTTTACAAAAGAAGAAAGAGAACAATACTGAGATAGTGAAGCAAACATTTTCCAATTTATTGCTTTATTAGAAAAAGTTGTGCGTGATGCCAGCCCAGTTGTGCCACTAATGGAAGTTGACACCAACTGAGAAATTACAAAAGTTGGTGGAACTTCAAGCCTATATACATTCAACTTGCAATACGCTTATGATGTAACTAAACCACCAAGACCAGGACTACCAAGACAGAGAGGAACATAATAATGGCAAAAGAAAAAGTTTTATTCGATAACAAAATCTACCAGCTCAATGATAATAAAGTGCATTTCGGTAGTCAGAGAAACAGAAAAATGACATTTATGCAAAAAATGTCTGCTATCGATTCTCCTGTTCTCCGTGCACTTTGAAAAGTTCTAAAAATCGCTCTTGAATTTATCATTATTGCGTTTATTGTTATTACCATTACTTTCTTTTTAATTAACTTAGTCCCAGGTTCTAACTCATTAACAAGTGGTCTAGATGAAGCATCAAGACAAGCAATTGAGAAAAAATACGGTTTAGATCAACCACTAGGATTAAGATACTTAAGTTATCTAAAAAATCTATTCCACGGAGACTTCGGTATCTCATTATCTCTTTTCCCAGGTCAAAACATTAACTCATTTATTTGATCTCGTTTCTATAAATCATTCTTAGTTGGAATTTTCTCAGTCTTACTAACTGTTGGAATCGGAATTCCACTAGGAATCTGAGTAGGAAAAAACCCAGGAAAAATTGTTGATAACGTTTCAACCTTCTTTGTTTCAATCTTCAGTTCAGTGCCTTCGATTGTTTTTGCGCTAGTGTTACTATTCATTGGTCGTCTAGTTAATCTTCCTTACATTTTTGAAGAACAAAACTTCGCAACTTACATTCTTCCTGGTTTAGCTTTATCGCTTGGAAGTATTATTGTTTACATTAAATATATAAGAACCGAATTAAACCGTGAGCTAAATTCAGTGCATGCTAAGTTTGCTTACTTAAAAGGTTTATCGAAAAACCGTTTTGTGTGAAAACATGCATTAAAACCTTCACTTTTCCCAATTGCTACTTTCTTCCCTGCTGTTATCTTTGGATCATTCATTGGAAGTATCTTCATTGAACAAATTTTCTTCATCGCTGGTTCAGGAGCAACCCTACTACAAGCAATTCAATCAAAAGACTATAACGTTATTCTTTTCTTAATTGCTATGTTTGCCCTATTAACTATTCTTTCATATGCTTTCCGTGACATGCTTTACGAAGCAATTGACCCACGGGTAAGAAGAAGAGGTAAATAATGAGCTGACTGAAAAATAAATTTAGTAATATGAAGAAAAGACAAGAATTGGGAAAAACAAACCGCGAAAATATCATGGATGCACCAAATCAGTTTATTCAACCAATTAACTACCAAAAATGAAAACTAATTGGAGAAGCATTTGATTATCAAGCTGATACTCACATGGGTTCTCAACCAAAAATCTTCCGTGAATTCGTCTATCGTTTTTCTAAAAACTTTGGAGGAGTAGTAGGATTCTTAATTCTTGCAATCTTAATTATTTTTGCCCTAATTATTCCATTCTTTACTCTTAACCCAAATACCCAAGACGTTAATAATCGTTTCTTAACATTCAGTAGTTCTGACAGTAATGGTGTTTACCACTTCCTTGGAACTGATGATCTAGGACGTGATATTTGAGCAAGATTATGACATGGTCTTCGTTATTCATTAGGACTTGCATTTATGGTTACTTTGATTGAAGTTGTGATTGGAGTAACATTTGGTATTATGATGGGACAATTCAACAAATTTGACGTTGTTTTAACCTTCATTATCAAAATTATTTCAGTTGTTCCAACCATCTTAATCTTGATTCTAATGACTGTTGTTGTTAGCCCAAGTTTCTGAGTAATTGTCTTCTCACTATCACTAACTGGATGAACCGGAATGGCAAACCAAATAAGAGCTCAAGTTAAAAGAGCAAAATACTTTGAATGAGTATCTGCTTCAAAAGTTTTAGGTACTCCTACTTGAAAAATATTGAAAAATTATGTTCCAGTTATCTTGCCAATTTTAATTACTCAATTAGTATTTACCATTCCTGGAGTTATTCTTTCCGAAACATCACTAGCCTTCATAGGTTTATCAATTGATGATGTTTCAACTCTTGGAAACTTAATTAGTCAAGGTCAAAAAGTGTTCCCTCAATACTTAAGATATGTTTTTGTTCCTTCTTCAATCTTGATTTTAATCACAACTAGCGTGCAATTAATTGGTGCTAGTGTGCAAGATGCTTTAAGAAGACAAAGATAGGATTGATATGAATGAAAAATATTGCCTAATCAAAAGAAGTCGTAAATTTATAAATAAGGTCAAAAACACTGACTGAAAATACTTTTTTACCCCGGGAAAACAAAAACACTTTGACTGAGACCATTTTTTCAAAGATGTTCAATTCGAAGAATTTAAAGACGGAACAAAATTAAAAATTGCAGCAGAAATTAAAGATGTTAATTTATCATTCAAAAACCCTGCTGTACCAGGACAAAAAAACAAAGTTTTACGTGGCCCAAGTTTAAAAATTTATGAAGGTAAAGTTCACGCCATCATTGGTGAATCTGGTTCTGGAAAGAGTGTTATCACTTCTTTACTATATGGGCTAACCGGAGAAAATGCAATTATTGATAGTGGTGAAGTTAAACTTTACAATAACAATGTTGAAAAATTCAGTCTAAAAGATTGAGAACGTAGTCATTATCGTGGAAGAGTTGTGTCAGCAGTCTTTCAAAACCCAATGTCAACACTAAATCCGACAATGAAAGTTGGAGAACAAATTATGGAAGGAATGTTATTGAACGGAGTGGTAAAAACCCGTAAAGAAGCTCGTGCAAGAGCAATCGAATTCCTTCAATTGACAAAAATTAATGACCCAGAAGCTGTTATGAAATTGTACCCACACGAAATGAGTGGGGGAATGATTCAACGGGTAGTTATCGCAGCAATTGTTGCCCTAGAACCAAAAATTCTAGTTATGGACGAACCAACAACTGCTCTTGACCCAACTGTTCAAGCTTTAGTTTTAGATGTCATTAAAGATTTACAACAAAAATTGAAATTATCAATCGTTTTCATTACTCACGACATCGGAGTAGTAGCGTCAATAGCCGATTACATTTCAATTATGTACGCGGGACAAATCATCGAAGAAGGTTTAACTAGAGAAATTCTAAAAAACCCGCAACATCCATACACATGAGGACTAATTATGAGTATGCCTGATGTTAATAAAGGTTCTAGATTAGCAACTATTCGTGGTTCAGTTCCTTCGAATCTAAATAACATTGTCGGTGATGCTTTTGCAGTTCGTAACGACTATGCTTTAGATATCGACTTTGTACAAGAACCAAATTTTTACTGAGTAAGTGAAACTCACAGAGTAAAATCAGCTCTACTTGATAAAAGGGCGCCAGAATATGTTCCACCACAATTGATTCAAGACTTATGAAAGGAGTTTAAAAATTCTAAATAGTTATGGATACAACAAATAACAATACAGAAAACAAACTTCTTACTGAAAATGATGTTTACATTGAAACAACCAAAAAATGAGGTTTTGTAAAAAAACAACAAATTAGAATCAAAACTCCCGGAACTAACGAAATGTTGGCTAACAAAGATAATCAAGAAGTGTTAGCAACTATCAGAAACGTAGATATTACCTATGGTTCTGGTTCAAAAGCTTTCAAAGCAGTAAAAGACTTGAATTTAAATATTTATAAGGGCGAAGTTCTAGGACTTGTAGGGGAGTCAGGTTCTGGAAAAAGTACCATTGGTAAAGCACTAGTGGGACTAATTCCTTATAGTTTTGGCCAAATTAAGATGTTAGGTAGAGAATTACCTAAAAAATTACAAAGAGGTTGAAAAGTAGGTAAAGCACTGAAAGAATATAAAGAAATTGAAAACTTCATGGTTAATAAAGTGCAAATGATTTTCCAAGACCCTGCTAACTCACTTAACCCACACATTAATGTTGAATCAGTTGTTTCAGAAGGGTTAAATAACACTAAGAATGCTCGTTTAATTTACTTAAATTCTTTAGATCAAGCAGCGATAATTGCAACATATGAAAAAATTAAAGATTTAGCTAAATTTGAAACAAGAAAACCAATTTTATATAAAGAAATTAAGCAAGATCCAAAAGATGCTTTTGAATGTCTTTATGTAAACTTTGCTTCAGAACTTCTAGAAAATAGAGAACAAGAAGCACATGATGTTCTAATGGAACACAAAAAAATTCGTGAAGAAAAAGAAAACATAACAGAACGTGAAGCAAAAAAAATCTTAGTTGTGGAGATTTTAAAAAGTGTCGGACTTGATGATTCGGTTTTACGTCGTTATCCACTAGAATTTTCAGGAGGGCAACAACAACGTATTGGTATCAGTCGTTCAGTAGTATTAAGACCTACTCTTCTTGTTGCTGACGAACCGATTTCAGCGCTTGACGTTTCTATTCAGGCTCAAGTTGTTAATATCTTCAACGATTTAAAAGAAAAATATGACTTAACTATTGTATTTATTGCCCACGACTTGCGGATGGTTGAATACATTAGTGACAGAATAGTTGTTATGAACAAAGGAGTGGTTCTAGAAGTTGGAACTACTGAACAAATAATGCACAATTCATTACACCCTTACACAAAATCACTTTTAGATGCAGTTCCTTCAATTGACTCAAAACAAGGAAGCTTAATTGGGTATGTATATGATTCAAAAATTCATGAATATTCAGAATCAAACCAACCAAAATGATTGAAAGTAAATGATGATCACTTTGTTCTAGCAACCGAACAAGAATTAGAAGAATGAAAGAAAGGAATATACAAATAGTGAGAAAAAACAAAAAAATATTTAATATATTCGCTGTTTCTACACTTTCTCTTACTGCTTTTATGCCTTTAGCAGCTATCTCTTGTGTAGAAACAAATAACAAAGACACTAAAAATCCAGTGCAACAAAAATCTTTATCAGAAAGAATTGCTGAAAACTTATCTCTAGTCACTTCTGATACTCAATCAGAACAAAAAACTAAAGACTGATTGCAAAATGGTGCTGCTCGTAACTTATTAGAACTTAAATACGATCAAGAGAAAAAACTATTCTACTATACAACTGAAATAACAGAGAACAATGTTAAGAAACTAATTAATCGAGAATTGGTTAAACTAGCAAGTGATTTTGAAGTTCCAGCAAACACCACACTAAAGGCAGCAGTTGCTATAGACCTTGCAAAAAATAAATTATTGTTTGAAGTTTCTGCTGAAGAAGGACAAAAAGGTACTTTTGAAATTAATGATGTTAAACCATCAGCAAGCACTGCATCAATACCAAATGCTGATTTAAGAGCTAAAGATGATACTTTAGAATACTTGACACTTGACAGTAGATCAAAAACAAACCCTACTTATTTTGTTCCACTACAAGCACCAACAATCAAAGAGGGAATTAATTTAGTTCCAAGTAATGAAAATCTAGAATTATTGAATAAATTTAAAGACCTAAGACAGCTTGTAATTGATACTTTCTTTGAACCACTTACAAATGTTATCGGTACAAACAAGAAGACTAGACAAAATACGTTCACTTCAAAATGAGGACTATTAGGAAAAACACAATCAGTAATTACCACAGCAGTAATTTCAAGAATAGATTACGCTATATATACTGCGAGAATGTCAGAAGATATATATAATAATCTTTTTGGTGATCCAAGCAAGGATTATAATGATTTTAGAAATACAATGGATCCAGAACAACAAATAAACTACACTTATTTAAAGCAAAAACTAGAGCAAATGAATAATTCTGGAAATCTATAATAAAAGTAAAAGACTCCGGCTTTCGGAGTCTTTTTTGCTACTTATTTATAAAGATTGAAAAATGATGCTAAACCTTTAAATTCACTATCTTTTGCTAATTCTTCTTCAATTGCTAGCAAACGATTGTATTTGGCAATTCTGTCAGTTCTAGATAGAGAACCAGTTTTAATTTGTCCTGTGTTGAAAGCAACTGCTAAGTCAGCTAATGTTGTGTCTTCTGTTTCTCCTGAACGGTGACTGACAACAGCAGTCATTGAAGCTTTGTTTGCCATTTGGATAGCTTCAATTGTTTCAGTCAATGTACCAATTTGATTCATTTTAATTAACACTGAGTTGATTGATTTGTTTTCAATTGCTTTTTTGATGAAACGTGGGTTAGTTACAACTAAGTCATCACCAACTATTTGCACTCTGTTTCCGTACAATTTAGTCATTTTTTCAAATCCCGCTCAGTCTTTTTCTGAGTGCGAATCTTCGATTGAAATAATCGGATATTTATCAATTAATTTCCCATAGTATTTAACTAATTCATCACTAGTAAATTCGTATTTTGTTTTGTTGTATTTTCTAAAACCGGGCATCTTGTTTATAACTGCATTATGGAATTTTTTAAACACGTATTTTTGAGTTTCTTCGTTGTAAAGTTCGCTTGCAGCTGCATCCATTGCTATCGCAACAGCATTATCACCTTCACGTCCGGGCTCAAATCCTGCTTCCTTAATAGCTTCAACTAAGAAATCTAAAACTTCTTCGTGAGTGTGTAAGTTAGGTGCGAATCCACCTTCATCTCCTACTTGTACTCCGTGTCCTGCTTTTTTCAGTAGTTTAGCTAGAGTATGAAATACAAAGTTAGCCATTTGTAATGCTTGACGGAATGATTTTGCCCCTACTGGCATAATCATAAATTCTTGAAAGTCAATAGTGTTTGAAGCATGCTCTCCGCCATTAATTACGTTTAACATTGGCAGTGGCAATAAATGAGCATTTACTCCTCCTAAGTAGCGATATAAAGGAATGTTTAGTTCTTGACTAGCGGCACGAGCTGCGGCAATTGAAACTGCCAATGTTGCATTTGCACCAAGCACTGACTTGTATTCAGTACCATCTAGTTCATTAAGCACACGGTCAATTTCTCTTTGGTTTAAAACTTCAAAACCAACAAGTTTAGGAGCGATTTTTTGATTAACATTATCAACTGCTAGCATTACTCCTTTTGCTCCGAATCAGTTTGAAGCATACTGTGAATTTTTATCACGAAGCTCTAAAGCTTCTCTTGAACCTGTTGAAGCACCTGAAGGAACTTTAGCACTTGCTGTAACTCCTTTTTCAGTTGTTAGAACAACTTCAACAGTTGGATTTCCTCGACTATCAAGGATTTCACGAGCGTGTATTTTTGTAATTTTCGACATATTACCTCTCTTTATTCTTAATTTTATACAAATTAGAATAAGAAAGCAAGGGATTTTTTTCCCAACTTTGTGTCAAAATAGTCAATCTGAGTGTATGTTGTAATAAAATTTATATAAATTATAGAAAGGACAAAAATGGTATTTAAACCCGAAGAAATTCAAGAAGTGATTGATCAAAATTCAACCAAAAAATCAACCATTTTATTGAGTCTATTAATTTTTAAAGGATTTGGCATCCCGAGTCTATATTTAGGAAAAAAAATTAATGCCCTTGTTTGATTTTTATTAGGGCTTCTAGCAACTGCTTTAATTATTACTGGAGCTGTAATTATAAACACTACTGATATTGCTAAGGATAGTAAAGGTAATATAACAAATTCAAAAGTATTTATTGGATGAATCTTGGCAATCGGATTCTCAATTTTATATTTTGCTATTAGTATCATTTCAGCTGGATGAGATTTAGTGTTAATTTTATTAGGTAGACTAAAAGATGTAAACGATAAGAAAATAGTTTTGGAAAAAGAGAAAAAAGAACTTGCTAATTTCTTGGAAATGGCTAAAAAAGCCCAAGAGGAAAATAATGAACAATAAAGAATTGGAACTTCAAAAAGTCAAAGCACGAGTACTTGCTAACTGAGAAAATGATCCAATTGCAAGTCTTTATGAATTAAGATTAACAGCCAAAGATGTTGATTTGTTTCAGTATCGCCCAGAATTAAGAGAGCTGGAACAAGCAATCTTACACAGACTTTTAGAGAAAAAAAGAGAACACATTGAAACTCAAATCACCACAGAACAATTGATTGATTTGTTGGCAGAAAACCCAATGGGATATGACTGAATGCTTTTTTACAATGCTCTAAAAATGAAGGATGACTTAAAACAAAAAGCTACTCATTTTAATAAATTGTTTAATAAGAAAGAAGACATTGACATTTTGATTTTTGCTTTATTAAGCGAAAAGAAAATTGACTATGACTACAAAATAGGCGAAACAGTCATAAATCCTGCAAAATGCGTGAGTTTGAAAGATAATGATGAAATTACGAACACACAAAAAATGATTGTTGACACGATGAATAATGATGTTGTAAGAGCTAAAACAGCAATATCAGTTTTCTATGTGTTCATAACTAGCAATTGAAAAGATTATGCGCTAGGCAAAGAAATTAATTGTTTAGACACTATTGTCAATGTAACTGACACATTGCTAGGAATTAAAGATGAAAAAAGTTTGAATGCTGAAGAAACTAAATTGTTCGAAGTGTTGAAGAAAACAAGCAATGTCTAGGACACTAACAAAGTGTTTTTAGTTTATAATTTTATAGAATATAACAAAGGAGTTTTTTATGTTAAAAAGAAAAATCGATAAGAAAAAATCTGAATTATCAGTATCAGTAGAAATCGAAGCTAAAGTTTGACAAGAAGCACAAGAAAAAGCCCGTAAAGAACTAAGAAAAAAAGTTGAAATTAAAGGTTTTAGAAAAGGTAAAGTTCCAGCCGCTGAGGCAGATAAATACATTACTGAAGGTCAAGTACAAGCTCAAGCAGTTCAAGAATTATTACCAAAAGCTGCTGAACAAGCTGCAACTAAAGTTAAAGAAGAAGATTTTATTTTAGATGCTCCAGAATGAAACATCTTAGAAGCAGACAAAGACAAACTAGTTTTAGAATTTGTTTATCCTTTACTACCTGAAGTTAAACTAGGAGAATACAAAGATCTAGGAATTAAATTACCTTCAATCAAAGTAAGCGAAAAAGATGTTGAAGAACAAATTCAAAAAATGCTAAAACGTCATGCAATGTTAGAAGTTGCTGAAGACTTAATCCAAGAAGATGACAGGGTAAACTTTAACTTTAAAGGATTTGTAGACGGTGAAGCATTTGATGGCGGAGAAGCTGAAAACTTTGATATTATCATTGGTTCAAAACAATTTATCCCAGGATTTGAAGATAACCTAAAGAAATTCAAAAAAGGTGATGAAGGAGAATTTGACATTGTTTTCCCTAAAGATTACCACATGGAATACTTGAGAGATAAAAAAGCTACTTTCAAAATTAAAGTTAACGAAGTTAAAAGACCACAGCTTTCAGAATTAAACGATGAATTTGTAAAAACATTGGCAATTAAAGATGTTAACACTGTTGAAGAGTTGAAATCTTACCTAAAAGACCTAACTAAACGTGAAAAAATCGAACAATCAAAAGAAAAATTTGCTTCAGAAATTATGAAGAAATTACTTGAAACTTCAGAATACCCACTTCCAGATCAAATTGTTCGTAAAGAAATGTCAGAATACTACAAACGTTTTGAACAATCTTTAAAACAACAAGGCGCATCAGTTGAACAATACTTAGAAGTTGTTAAAAGTACTAAAGAGAAACTAGCAGAAGAAATCAGAACTGAAGTTGTTCGTAATTTAAAAATTTCATTCACATACACTGCTATTGCTAAAGCTGAAGACATCAAAGTTGAAGATGCTGATTACGAAAATGAATACTCATTGTTAGCAAAACTATACAATATGGATGTAGAAGAAATTAAAAAATACATTACAAAAGAACAAATTCAACTACCTCTAATTAACAAAAAAATTATTGCTACTTTAGCTAAATACAACGACCCTAAAAATTACAAATCAGTTTTTGGTGACATTCTTTTACCAGAACCAAAAGAAGAAGTAAAAACTGGCGAAGACAAAAAAGCTCCTGCCAAAAAAGCAAGTGCTAAAAAATCAGAAAAATAATAAGTAAAACAGTTAAGCAAGATTGATTACAGTCTTGCTTTTTGTTTAAAATCAATAGGTATTTTAGTATTGAAGGATAAGAATTAAATATCCAAAATAATTAAAAAAGATTGAAAAAATATCATTTGATTCGCTAACTCAGTAAACAATCTTCGCTGATCAATAATAATTAACTTTATTTAAAAAGAAAGACCGAATAGTTTTAGACGAAAACTCAGTAAAAAAACAAGTAAAACTTAGTGTTTTGTCGAAAACTTAATTAAAGTTAGCAATAAAATCAACAAAAATCTCAGTTCTTTTAACAAAGAAATTGGCATCCCAGCATCCTCTGGGATTTTTTTATTTAAGTGAATATTTAGATATTTAAACGGATGAGTCAAAACTCACTAGCAGTTATTTTTTAAAAACCATTAATCTCTCAGGACGTTGTGATTTTATAGCGCATCAACTAAAAGACGCTGCCTTTAATAAGTTATGTCACAGTTAGTTTTCTATAAAAAGGTGTGTTGGCTTTTTTTATTTGTTTAAATATAGCTATTTTCCAAGATTTTATATACTCATCTTATAAAAAAACGTTTCACAAAAGAAAATAAAAAATTTTGAGATTTAAATAAATTAAAGCTATAAATTCAATTT
The DNA here is from genome assembly GCF_053851755.1 of Mycoplasma sp. 3392. Taxonomy (NCBI): domain Bacteria; kingdom Bacillati; phylum Mycoplasmatota; class Mollicutes; order Mycoplasmatales; family Mycoplasmataceae; genus Mycoplasma; species Mycoplasma sp. 3392. The sequence goes on along the minus strand of NZ_JBSQBF010000001.1, from coordinate 120,279 downwards.
GTTGTTCTATTTCGTTGCTGATGAGCACTTTAGGTTCAAAACTTATAAAAAAACAAAGCCAATAAAGGCTTTGTATGCATTAATTATTTAGCTAAACTTTTTACATATTTAGCAATAACAACTTCTTCATCTGTTCTAATTTTGTAAACTGGAATTTTTGAAGCAGGAGAAGAAATTAATTTGTAATCTGCATATTTTTCTTTGTTTGCTTTGTCCGATAGTCTAACACCGAATGATTTTAGACCTTTAACTACTAGATCACGAACAATATCATCGTTTTCACCAATACCAGCTGTAAAGACAATGGCATCAATAGGTTTACCAATTTTATTAATATATTGAGCAATGTAATCTACTACTTTACGGCAGAATAAATCAATTGCAAATTTGGCATCTTCATTTTTGTCATTTTCTCAAGCGGCATGTAGATCACGAACGTCGTTAGAAATACCACTTACACCTAGTAAACCAGATTTTTTAACCATCATGTTGAATACTTCTTCAACATCTTGTTTTTCTACCCGCACTAAGTAGTCAGTAATTCCTGGATCAATTGCACCACAACGTGTTCCCATCATCAACCCATCTAGAGAACTAAATCCTACTGAAATGTCTAATGATTTTGAGTCTTTGATAGCACAAACTGAACTTCCAGATCCTAAGTGTGCAACAACAATATTGTTTTTAGTTTTACCTAAAATAGTTTTCATTTTGTCATTAATGTAGTCATAACTTAAACCATGGTAACCAAATTTATAGATGTTGTATTTTTTAGCTCATTCTTGATTGATTGGGAATGTCGCATTAATTTTTGGAATTGTTACGTGGAAAGCTGTGTCTTGAGCAATAATTTTTTGTACATGTGGCAATTCTTTTTCAAAAGCCTCAACAGCCGCTAGTGTAGCAGGCGCATGTAACGGAATGAATTTAGCAGCTTCTTCAATTGATTTTTTAACATCTTCATTGTAGTGAACAGGAGTTAGATATTTGTGTCCTGATAAAGGAGTTCTGAAACCAATTCCGATTACTTCGTCTAAATTTTTGATAATTCCATATTTTACTCATAAACGAGTTAAATTTTTAACAGCTTCAACGTGGTTTGGTAAGTCGGCACGATCTTCAAATTTTTGATCGTTAAACTTGGTAATAATGTTTCCGTCTAAGTTAATTCTTTCACATAGACCGCTAGCAAGTTGTTCCAATTTGTTAGCTGAGTATAGTGCTCATTTTAAAGAAGAAGAACCTGCATTAACAACTAAAATTTTCTTCATATTTTTATTAATCCTTAAGTAATTATTTGTCTAAAAATTCGTATCCTTTTAGAACTGTAATTGAAGTAACGTCGATAACGTCTTGAACTGTTGCTCCACGGCTAAAGTCGTTGATTGCTCCGTTAACTCCTTGCATAATAGCTCCAACAGCTCCGTATTTTCCTAAACGTTGTGCAATTTTGCATCCAATGTTACAGCTTTCTAGGTTAGGGAATACGTAAATTCCTAATTCTTTTTGAGGTGCTGAAGGGAACTTGTGTGCTCTAACTTTTAAATCGTAAGCTGAGTCGAATTGCATTTCTCCATTAATCATGTTAATGTCTGTTTCTTGTGCTAAAGCAACAGCGGCACGAACTAGGTCAGGGTTTTCTCCTTTTCCAGATCCATTTGTTGAGTATGTTAAGAATCCGGTCAAGTCGTTCATTTTCATTGTGCGAGCGAAATCGGTTGCATTTTTAGCGATGTCAACTAATTGTTCAGCAGTTGGTTTTTCCACTGTTGAAGGATCAGTTAGAATGAATTTTTCATCATCTTTGTGCATTACCATAATTGATGAAATGGTTTTGATTCCTGGTTTTGCTCCGATGCATTTAAAAGCAGCTCTTAGAATGTCAGCTGTTGAGTAAATTAATCCCCCTACTGCTGAATCGACATCTTTGGTTCTAATCATCATAGCTCCAAAGTATGGTCTTTGATTTAGATTTTTACGGCATGTATCTAAATCTTCTTTTCCTTTACGGATAACAACAAGTTTTTGAGCATATTCCTCAATCTTGTCAGCCATTTGTGTCATAACGATATTTTCTAAACCATCATTTACGATTTGTAATTCGTTTTCTAATAACATAATAGGTTTAGCTAATTTATTTTCTTGTAGATATTTAGCAGCTTCACGGCTTCTTTCATCATCCCCATCGATGAATAAAACACTTAGAACTTTTTCAGCAGCTTTTTCTTTGATTAAACTGTTGATATATTCACTAAATTTTGACATTTTGTCTCCTTAAATCTTGTTTTGAATATAAAAAACTATAATAATCTAAATTTTACCCTTTTCAAAGTAAATATTTTAAAAACCTTATATTAATATGCTTTGATTGGCCATATCTTACTTTTTACTTTTTGCAAATCTTTAATACCTATTAAATTTAAGGAAAATAGAGGGCAAAGATTTTCGCTTCAAGCAAGTAAAAAAGAATTAAAAATTATTTATAATTTAAGTGCAATACTTGTAAGAAAAATGAAAGGAAAAATAAATGAGTTTCAAATATATTAAATCTGCTACATATGTTATGTCAGATAAAAACGAAATGGTTCGTTTATTAGACGTTGATGGAAACTTAATTGACAAATCATACAAACCATCAGCATCAAATGAAGAACTATTGAAAATGTATGAAACAATGGTTAGATCTCGTCAATGAGATATCTACGCTCTACAACTACAAAAAACAGGACGTATGGGAACATTTGCTCCTAACTTAGGAGAAGAAGCTACCCTATCAGCTCTTGGAGCAGTTATGCAAAAACAAGACTGATTCGTTCCTCACTACCGTGTACTTGCAGCACAACTATCACACGGTGTAAAAATGAAAGACGTGTTTAACTACTGAAGAGGATCAGAACAAGGTTCAAACTTTGCTAAAGATGTTAATGCTTTACCAATGCAAGTTGTTATCGGTTCACAAATTTCACAAGCAGCTGGAGTTGCTTATGCACTAAAACAAACCGGTAAAAAAGATGCTATTGCTGTTACAACAATCGGTAACGGGGGAACAAACGAAGGGGAATTCCATGAAGGACTAAACCTAGCTGCAGTTCGTCACCTACCAGTATTAGTAGCTGCAATTAACAACCAATGAGCTATTTCGGTTCCAGAACACAACAGCTACATCGTTCCAACACTTTCACAACGTGCATTTTCATATGGAATGCCAGGACTACGTGTAGATGGAAACGACTTACTAGCAGCTTACGAAGTTGCTAAAGAAGCTGCTGACTACATCCGTCAAGGAAATGGTCCAGTTTTAATTGAATTCGTTACATGACGTCAAGGACAACACACCACATCAGATAACCCACGTATCTACCGTACAGCAGAACAAGAAGCAGAAAAAGAAAAATGAGAACCAATGCACCGTATTGAAAAATACCTATTTGACAATGGAATTCTTACAGAAGAAATGAAACAAAATATGTGAGATGCAGCTCTAAAAGAAGCTAAAGAAGCATATGAAGAATCAACAAAAGACCTAGCAAAAGAAGGATACGACGACATTTTCAAATACACCTACGCAGAAATGCCTGCTGAACTAAAAGAACAACACGCAGAAGGACTAAAATTCAAAAAATAATTGCTAGTCAATTATTAAAAGAATATTTATTAGGAGAATTTTTATGGATAAAAAATTAATTTCAGTAAATAACATCGGTGCTCTAAACCAAGCCCTACACGTTGCTATGGAACGTGACCCATCAGTAGTTCTATACGGAGAAGATGCAGGGTTTGAAGGTGGAGTTTTCCGTGCTACAGAAGGTCTACAAAAAGCTTTTGGTTCAGATAGAGTTTGAGATGCTCCAATTTCAGAATCAGGACTTGCTGGTATGGGAATCGGAGCTGCTGTTGCAGGTCTAAAACCAGTTGTTGAATTCCAATTCTCAGGTTTCTCATTCTACGCTCTTGCTCAAATTTGTACAAATGCTGCTCGTTTAAGAAATAGAACACGTGGAAAATACCATGTTCCTGCTGTATTCAGAATGCCTTGTGGAGGAGGGGTTAAAGCTCTAGAACACCACTCAGAATCAATCGAAGCTATCTACGCTCACATTCCAGGTCTAACAGTTGTTATGCCATCAACACCTTACGACATGAAAGGGTTAATGTTAGCTGCTATTGAATCACCAGATCCAGTTATCTTCTTAGAACACAAACGTGACTACCGTGCTTTCAAACAAGAAATTCCTGAAGGATACTACACAGTTGAATTAGGAAAAGCTAACGTAGTTGTTGAAGGAGACGACTTAACATTAGTTACTTACGGACACATGGTTCACGAAACTACTGCTGCTCTAAAACAACTTCACGAAGAAGGATTTGACATTGCTGGAAGAGTTGAACTAATTGACTTACGTACACTAAAACCATTAGATACAGAAACAATTATTAAATCAGTTAAGAAAACAGGAAAAGTTCTTGTTGTTACTGAATCAGTTCAATCATTCTCAATCGCATCAGAAGTTATTACTCGTGTTAACCAACATGCATTTGACTACTTAACACACCAACCAGTTCGTTTAGCAGCTCCAGACGTAACCATTCCTCTACCTGCATTAGAACCAGAATTCATGGTTGACAAAAACAAGATTGCTCAAACAATTAAAGAAATGTTAAAATAGTCATCAAAATTAACTTGAAAACTCAATAATAAAAATCTTGCCAAAAACGCTATTTGTAGCGAAAAAAGGCAAGGTTTTTTCTTCTTTTTTGTAAATTAATATATAATTTAACGTATAAATAAATTAATAAATTTTATCGATCTGCTTGATCAAATGAAGGAGGCTTTAAATGGCTGATGAAAATAAAAAACCACAAGTCGAAGAACAAGATGCTCCTGCTGTTGTAGGACAACTACAAGTTTCAAACGACTTACTAGATTTTTCAATGTTCAGTAAAAAACCTAAAAAATGTGACGGAGAATGCTCTGCTCAATCGAAAGATGAAGCACAACTAACACCACGTGAAAGAGCAATTCTTGAAAGAAAACAAAAAGCAGAACAAGGAAAATAACTTATGGAAGAAATTGTTAAAGTAAAAGAATTAGTAGCTAAAGAAGAAAAACTAGCTCCTATTCGTAAAGCTATTGCGAAAAATCTAAAAAACGCTATGGATCATGTTGCATATTGTTCTTTAGTAACTAAAGTAGATGCAACTGAATTATGAAACTACCGTAAAGCGGTATTAAATGATGTTGTTGAAAAAACAGGAGTTAAATTAACATTCCTATCATTTATTGTAAAAGCTGTTGCTATTACATTATCAGAACAACCAATGTTTTCAGCAAAAGTTGATGAAGAAGCTGGAGTAGTAAAGTTCCCAGGAGAATTAAACATCGGTATTGCTGTTGATACACCATACGGACTTGTTGTTCCTGTAATCAGAAACGTAGAAAAACTAAGCATCGTTGAAATTCAACAAGAAATCGTTCGTTTAGCAGGATTAGCAAGAGACAAAAAATTAAAAATGTCAGATATGCAAGGAGCTTGCTTTACAATTACCAATATAGGTACCGTAGGAGCTCTTTACGGAACACCTATCATGAACTATCCAGAAATTGCTATTTTAGCAACTGGAGCAATCATTGATGATGTTGTTGTTAAAGACAAACAATTTGTAGCAGCAAAATCAATGTGACTAACAATCGCAGCTGATCACCGTTGAGTAGATGGTGGAGATATGGGAAGATTTAACTATAGAGTTAAAGAATTATTAGAACAACCAGAAAAATTAGGAGATTTATAATTATGTTTAAAATGCAATTTACAGACATCGGAGAAGGTCTACACGAAGGAACAGTAGCTGACGTTTTCGTTAAAGAAGGAGACGTAGTTAAAGAAGGTGACAACCTATTCTCAGTTGAAACAGATAAAATGACAGCTGAAATTCCTGCACCAGTTTCAGGAAAAGTTGCTAAAGTTTTAATCCAACCAGGACAAGAAATCACAGTTGGAGAAGAAATTTTCTACATCGAAGAAGCTTAATAATCTGCTTCGCCAAACTGCCACTTTGGCAGTTTTTTTGTTACTTCTTTTGTAAAAACGTCAAATTGTAAAGAAAATGAGTGATTTTTGGAAAAAATATTCTCAGCATTCATTATCTAAAAGCCTAGAGCAACAATTGTTGCTGCTATTTCTTTGCACTTTTTAATCAAAAGAATAGTTTTTTATCAAAGTAGGCAAAAATTTAAAAAAGTGTAAAATGGTACTTTTTGGCCTTTTAAAGACTATTTTTAACCTAAAGTTATATAATTTATAATTATTAAATTTAACGTCAAAAAGGAGAAAAATGAGTTCAAATTACAACGGACCAATTGATGCAGAATATGATTTAATCGTTATTGGAGCAGGTCCTGGTGGATACTTAGCAGCAGAAGAAGCTGGTAAACATGGTCTAAAAACTCTTATTGTTGAGAAAAAATACTGAGGAGGAGTTTGTTTAAACGTTGGATGTATTCCAACCAAAGCTCTTTTACACTCAACAGAAGAATACAACAAATTAGTTAAAAACCAATTAGCAGGTTTAGGAATTAATTTAGACCTAAGCTCAGTAGCAGTTGACTGAGACAAAATGCAAGCACAAAAAATGGCTACAGTTAACAAATTAACTGCTGGGGTTAAAATGTTAATGAAAGGAAGCAAAGTAGACGCTATCGAAGCTGAAGCTGAATTCGTAGGAAGCCACGAAATCAAAGTGTTAGACAAGGTATACCGTGGAAAATACATGATTTATGCAATGGGTTCACACAACCGTCGTCTAAACTTACCAGGCTTCGAAGAAGGATACAAATCAGGTAAAGTTGTTACTTCAACTGGACTAATCAATTTCAATAGAATTCCAAAAAGTTTAGTAATCATCGGTGGAGGAGTAATCGGAGTTGAATTTGCTCAAGTTTACTCAGCTGTTGGAACAAAAGTTACAATCATTCAAAACTTAGATAGAATTCTTTACAACTTAGACAAAGATGTTACTGATGAAGTTACAAAACGTCTAAAAAATGTTAATGGTGTTGAATTTATTTTCAATGCTAAAACTAAAGCTCTTGAAGGGGATTTTGTTGTTTACGAAATCGATGGTCAAGAATACAAAGTTGAAGCAGATGTTGTTTTAAGTGCTGTTGGACGTATTCCAAATTCAGCTCACTTATCAAACACAGGAGTTGAACTAGGACAAAGACAAGAAGTTCTAATCAACTCAAAATGTGAAACTAACGTTTCAAATGTTTACGCAATTGGGGACCTTGTAGGACAAAACATGTTAGCTCATGTTGCTTACAAACATGCAGTTATTGCAGTTTACGATATTCTACGTAAAGAAGGAAAATCTGACCTAAGCATTAACTACGATCCTCTAACAGTTCCAGGATGTATCTACACTGACCCTGAAGTAGCTTCGGTTGGTCTTACTGAAAATGCAGCAAAAGACAAAGGTGTTGAATATGTTGCTGCTAAATATAGCTTTGGATTTGTAGGAAAAGCTATTGCTGCACACCGTGACTATGGATTTGCAAAATTAATTGTTGAAAAATCAACAGGAAAAATTTTGGGAGCTGAATTAGTTGGAGCTAACTCAACTGACATGATTTCAGAAATTGCTATGGCAATGGATCATAAAATGACAGTTTACGACTTAGCAAACGTAATTCACCCACACCCAACATTCTCAGAAATTTTATGAGAAACAGCACGTCAAGCAGTTCACAAATTAGGAAAATAGTTAATAATAAAAGCAGCGCAGGCTGCTTTTTTGTTTTTTTGTTTTACTTAATTTTCTCAGTCATCATCATCATCGAAATCATCATAGTCTTCATCGTCATCATCTCAATGATTTTTAGAAAATCCAAATTTAGCATGTTTTGCTAATTCCATTATTTCATCTTGATTGCAATAAATGACATAAGCTCTCTATCTCTTTGTTTACTAAAGACCAAATCCATGTTATCTGTATTCATTAATTTTGCTTCCACATAAAGTGCTTCCAGGTACGAGCAATTGCTTTTAATAGAGCTCAATTGTTTATGTTTGGATGAAATAAGTTTTTGGTATGTTTGTTCGTAAATAGAAATTTCATACACTAGTGTATCCATCAATTTGCAAATCTTTTGACAAACCAATTCCCTATTTTTTTCATAATCTTTTGGGTTATTATCATCATAAATATTGTCAGAAACAACCTTAAAAATACCGGTTACACCTATTGAACCAAAAACTTTCATTATTCCGTGAATAAATCCAGTTGCCTCCATATCTACAAGTTGATATTTTTTGAATTCCGGATTACTTAAAATTGGATTATCTTTAGTAACAAAACTGTCGCCAGTTAGTATTCATGAAACATAATCTATTCCTAGGTAATCAGTCATTACACTATGTTCTTCATTACGTAAAATGTCATAACTAATAGGTTCTCCAGGAATTTGACCTAAAGTGTATTTAGATGAACCTGAATCATCTTTTATTGCTGTTGCATCAACATCTCAGTACCGAGCATTACTAATTGCGTGAGTACTCAAAACAGGTACATCTTTTCGAATAGAACATGCTGAACCAATATTGTAAACTACTGAGTATGTATTTGGATATAAACGTGCAATAGTTGAAGCAAGTGATGCGTTAACTTTTCCTACTCCTGAAAATAGAACATCAAATCTATGTCCCGATAGTTTGCTTTCATACTTGTAAATAGTATAATCATCATACATATCCATTTCAGTTTCTTGAATAAAGTTGAAATATTGATTGTATGGATCAAAATCATCATAATCAGCTATAACAAATAAAATATCAGCAGCAACCGATGCTTTGTCAAATGCAGCCTCTGGATCTTTTACGATTGTGTGTGTTTTGTTAAGTACTTTTTGTATTTTTGTATCATATTCATCAACAAACTTTTTGATTTTTTCTAATTTTTTAATTACTGTTGCGTTAGCCATTATCTTCCCTTTCATTCATCTAATAATTGTGTTTCATAGATACCTTGTGATTGATTGTGGAAAGGACTTAGTCCGTGTAGGTAACTGCTCATTAAACTAGCATTTTGTAAGAAAACTATAAGATGTCCAAACGATTCGAAACTTTGATCTTCTACTATAAGTTCAATGTTTCTTATTTTCCCAATTCTGTGATTCGTTTTAATAATTGATTGATAAGATTGTTTTTTAAGTGAATTAGTTGTTAACGAAGAAAGTGACTTGATGTCTTCACTTTCATCTTGACTGACTGGAATTCTGTAATCCATGTTAGTTTTGTCGATACTTAAAAATGTTTGAAATAGATTATTGAATCCTTCTTGTATAAATTGAATTCGGGTTGAAATGTCCTTCGAAAATATCGCAGTATCCAGATAAAGTGATCTTTTTTGTTTGCTATCGGCTTCACCAAAAAGATATTGTCAAAGTTTTGCCACCGATTTTAAATCTTCATCGTAAGCAACAAACAGCTCGTGATTAATGTTGTGTTTTTGTAATGCAAAACGAGCTATAGCATAACAGTATGCTGCATTTTGACTCAATTCACTGAAACTAAAGATTTCATGTGCTTTTTTAGCGCCCTTCAGTACTTTATCGATATCAATACCAGCCATTGTCATAACAAAAAGACCAACAGGAGTAAGAGCAGAGTAACTATCTGAGACGCTATCAAGAATAACAAAGGTTTTGTAATCATTTTTTCTTGCTAAATGATTTAATCTACCTGAGTTAGCATTTGTTGTAACGATTATGAATTTATTTGCATTTCTTGTTCCGATTTGTTGCTCTAAAATATCTTTAACAATTTTGAAATTAGCCAAAACTTCAATATCATTTCCGCTTTTTGAAATCAAATTAATGGCGAATTTTTTATTTCTCAAATACTCACTCAAAGATGCTGCTTCACGTCCGCTCAAAATGTGGTCGATGTAAATGATTTCAACATCACCTGCATTTCCTCAGTTTTGCTTACCGAAACAAAATTCGATAGCAGCTTTTGACTGTAAGGCAAGTGAATTAGGAGCAACAACTACTAAGGCTTGCACATCTTTTTTCAATGCTTTTGCGGTCTTGATAATATCTTTTGTGTCAATGATTTTAGTTCCATCTCTTTGTAAATCTAGAAAACCAAAAAATTCATTCCCTTCTGCAGTGCGAGTCTGAATTTTATAATCAATTTCTTTTACTAAATCTTTATAAGTAAAATAGATTGTGTCTTTAAGAGCATTTTTGATATTTATTTTAATCTTTTCCGTCATTTTTTAACTCCTTCTTGCAAAACTTCATTAATTTTTCAAACGAAGCATTTTTTTCATCAAATACAAAACTAAATGGATTTCTTAAATACCGTGGTCTAATTGACTTAAAACTAACACTATATGTCTCTTTTTTGTCATCATAATTCAAAACTTGAACATCGACCATATCGCCAATTTTGAAGATATCCTCTAAATCAGCAATAAAAAAATCACTTACTTCTTTAAGGTTCAAACGACACGTATTTTTTTGTCTTGTTTCAAGCAAAACAAATGTTCGATAAATTTTTTTTACTTTAGCACTGACGATTAATCCTGCTTGCATGTCGACTCCTTGTTGAGTTTTTTGTTTCATATTATTAAAATTATATAATTACATTAATTAAATATATTAATAAACGGAGTAAGAAAGATGCCAATAAAGCTAAAAAAAACAATACCACTTGTTTTTCTTTTGACTGGAAGCAGTCTTTTTTGTCCTATGCTTGTATCTTGTGCGCAAAACGATAATGAAATAATTATTAACGTGCCACAAGCCTGGTCAAAAAGTTTCAATTTAGAAAAAATAACTTTTTTCAAACAAATTGAACAAAAATACAATGAGTTGAAAAAATTAAATGATAAAACTAAAGACTTGCCAGACATAAAAATCAAAGTTAACATCATAAGTGACGATAGAACATTGTTCGATAGTGCTCTGGTACACAAAAACAATATAAGTATAACTACTTCTAATTTTTTACTGCAAAGAGCATCTTTAACTGACTATCAAGTTAATTTGGTCAAGCCTTTTTTGCAAACTTTAACTCTTGCTCCTAAGTACGACAGTGAAGGATTTTTTTGAGTAGACAATGCTAAAGCGTTACAACAATCAGTAATGCAAAGAAATGAACTGCTGACAAAGAAACCTTTCAATGAATGAAAAAACGATGAATATCAGTATAAAAATGGAATTTATCAGTCTTTTTACGATTTAAAAACAAAAATACCATATTATCGCGGGGATATTTTAATAGTAGGTTCACCAGAAACTAGGTCAATGATCAAGACTGCCTGAAATGAAAAGGATTGACAAACGTTTCGCTCCTTTAACATTGCGTTGGGTGAAAGTTCATCTTCCTCAAAATATAAATTTGTTGAACTTTTATTTCAAAAGCACTTCAATTTGAAAAAAAATCAATTTGACTCTTTTGCTATTCAAAAACAAAAAGCAAGTTCTAATTTTTTCACCTACCCAAAAGGAAGTGGAGCAAAAGATATGAAATCAATGCCTGAAGTACACATTTTTTTAGCAGAAGAAGGTGAATGAGCATATCACAATTCACAAAAAGAACCAACCCTTTACACACCAGCAAAAACTGATGAACAAGTTGAAATTTTAACAACAACAGATCCCATACTTTTTAATGTTGTAGTTGCTAATAAATACATGAGTGATGATGTGATTAGTTTATTACAAAATGCAATTTTGAGTTCAAAAGATGACTGAGGTTACTGAGTAGGAATTAACGGTTATGAAAAAACAAATGCTGACAAAATTACCGAGTTTTACAAGAAGGCTTTATAATGAATAATAACTTTTTTAAAAGTCGCTATTTTAAACAAAAAAGTCTAAAATGACTGATTTTTTTACTGCTAATTGTTCTTTTTGTTTTATGTCTTGTCTATATGAAATTTAGTTTTTCATTAGGTGGGTCTGAATATTTTTGAAAGGGAATTAAAAATATTTTTACTCCTTATTTTCAATCATCATATCTTCAAAATGAATCTTTAATTTGACTAAGTTTCAAATTTTTACTATTGACTATTCAAATTACATTGCTAGGAACTATTCTAGGGGCATCTCTTGCACTTTTAACAGCATTAGTAACAAACTACAAAACAAACAACAAGTACTGAAGTTTTGTTGTTAAGGTGTTTATGTTATTACTTAGAAGCATTCCAGAAATTATTTATATTTATCTATTTGTATTTAGTTTTCACAAGCAACTAGCAACAGCACTTTTGATTAGTTGATTTACTTGAATATGACTACATAAATTTATGAGTGAAGCAATTGAAAATTTAGATGTCAAAGCATACAACATTTGACTCAAAAAAGGTTTTTCAAAAACACACGTTATTGTTCGTTTTTTGTTGCCACAATTAGTCAACAAATTTGTCATTTATATTCTTTACTCTTTCGAATCAAATATGCGTTGAACTTCAGTGTTTAGTTTTTTAGGCTTGATTGGAATAGGTGAGTTATTGAATGAAGCATCATTGACAATGTATAAAATGCATGAGTTATTGATTCCTTTGCTATTTTTGGTTTCTTTTATTTTCGGTCTTGAGTGATTAAGTCACAGCGTCGTTAACAAAAATAATAAATCACTCAAATCACACAAAACACGCGTCAATAGTTTAAAAAAATTCAATCTTTATGAGTCTTTGAAGTGAATATTTTTGATTTTGATTTTGATTTTTGTTATTTGCTCATTTGTCACAATGCCAAGTTTTGGCATTAAAAAAAGCCATACAATTCTGAATGATTTATTCAATCCAAATTGAAAAATTTTGCAAACGAATGAGAATGTGCTTAAACTTATTTTTGACTTGTTAGTGCAGGTATTCGTAACAATTATTTTTTGTATTTTGTTCAGCTATGTAAACATTTTTCTAACCAACAATAAAACAAATAAGGCATATTTTGTTTGAATTAATCGCTTTATTTTTACTTTTATACGAATTATTCCGACTTTGACAATTTTCTATATTTTTTGATACGCATTTAGTAATGTTGTGTCAGGATTTGTGTTTGCTTTTGCTTTACACTCATCGACAGTTGTTTCTAAACAAATCAATGAAGCGATTAGTAAAATCGAAACTAATAGTATTGAAACATTGAAAAAACAAGGATGAAATAAGCTAAAAATATTTAATTCATTCATTTTAGCCAGTGTTAAAGTTTCAATATACACGTTTTTGTTTTTAGAAATCGAAAAGAACATTCGTAATTTTATTAACTATGGGACTTTTGGGGCTTCTGGTTTTGGATTAGCAATAAGTTATGGCGAAAAAAATAACTATCAGGATATAGCTCCATATGTATGAATAAGTTTACTACTGTTGTTAATGCTAAATTTGGTTTCGGAAACAGTTCGTTATTTTTATCTAAACCACTCAAAACCATTCTTTCTTTTTGGACTAAAAGGAACCCGAGTCTTTAAAGTAGCCAAATCTCAAATAATGACATGATAAAATTTTAAGTAGAGAGAGGTATTATGGAAAACAATCAATATTTGAATGAAAGTATTAAAAAAATTAAAGGTTTAGCAATCTCGAGCATTATTCTTCACTTTGCAATATGAATCACATTCATAGTTTTCATCATAAAAATTGTAATTAATGTTTCTAAAATTGCAACAACTAGTGAATCAAGCTCAGATAGCCTATCAGAAGTATCTAAAGCATTAAGTGATCTTATTACAAGCATTAGTGCACCAATAATAGTTTTATCAATTTTAGGAATCATTAATTTTGTCTTATCAATTATATTAACTGTTAAAGTAGACGAACTACAAAATAAACTTTCGCGTTCCGATTATTATTCACAAGAGCAAACAAATGCAGATCCTGCCTTAGCAAGACAAAACATGGAGAAAAAAATGGCTGCCGATGGATTATCGAACATAAAAATCCTATTAATTATCGGTTTCTTCATTCCATTAGTTAGTTTAATTGCTAAATTTATGACTATTTCAAAATTAAAAAACTTAGATTAATTCTTAGAATGTTATAAAATATTTAATGTTTAAATTATTATAAATTCTAAGGAGAAAAATGATTTACTCAATGGAAGATTTGAAAAATAAGTCAGCCAAAGCTTTTAAATTGATTATTACAACATTAGTAATCAGTGTCGCTTGATTTGTATTCTGAATTGTTGGTGTAGCATTAAGTAGCAATTTCAGCACTTACATAGCACTAAAAGTAGTGTCTTTAATTGTTGCAATTGTTAATCTTGTAATGACTATATTAACAATAATTGCAATTCACTCAATCAGAAAATGTGCTCAAGCAATTAATGAAGGTTCTCAACCAAACCACGATGTAAAGCAAATTGAATCACTTTCACTAGTTGCTTTCATATTTTTACTTGTAGGATTATTTATCGGTGTTCTTTCACTAGTAGGTGCAGTTATAGCGCTTATTGTTGTAATTAAAGGTAAAAAATTACAAGCAACAATGAATAATAACATTGAAGATCAAAACCACAACAATTCAGATAACGACATCAAATCAGACTTATAAGTTCTACATGCAGAAGAATACCTTCTGCATTTATTTTTACTTTTGAAATCTCTAGACTAACAAGTGTGTAAAAATTGTTTATAATACTATTTATTGCCAAAAAGGAGTTAATATGAGTTTAAAAGCAGGTATAGTAGGATTGCCAAATGTCGGAAAAAGTACATTATTTAATGCTTTAACTTTGAATGAGGCTGAGGCACAAAACTATGCATTTACCACAATTGAACCCAACACAGCAATAGTTAAATTGCATGATCCAAGATTGATCAAGTTAGCAGAATTAGCTAAAACAAAAACTATAATTCCAGCAACATTTACATTTGTTGATATAGCAGGATTGGTTAAAGGTGCTTCAAAAGGGGAAGGTTTAGGGAATAAGTTTTTAGCTAACATTCGTGAAGTTGATGCAATTGTTCATGTAGTGCGTTGTTTTGAAGACTCAAATATAATGCATGTTAATGGAAAAGTTGATCCATTAGACGACATAAACACAATTAATCTGGAACTAATCTTAGCCGACTTACAAACTGTTGAAAATGTGATTGCAAGAATCGGTAAAAGAGCTCAAAATTCTGGCGATAAAGATTTAAAATTAGAATATCAAACAGCACTTGACATTCGTAGCTTTTTAGAGCAAGAGAAAAATGTTCGTGAGTTAGATTTGAGTGATGAGCAAAAAACAATAATCAAATCTTGACAACTTTTAACTGCTAAACCAATTATTTATGTTGCCAACCTAAAACAAGATGAAATAAGTGATTTAACACAAGCCAAACACTATCAAACACTGAAAAATCATCTTGCTAAGACTCAAGACTTATTAATTCCTATTTGTGTTTCTCTTGAATATGAACTTTCAAAATTTGAAGACGAAGAAGAAAAACTTGCATTTTTAAATGAATACAATCTTTCAGAAAGTGGACTTAATAATTTAATTCGCACAAGCTTTTATATGCTAGATCAAAAAACATATTTTACTGCAGGCGAAATAGAAGCAAGAGCTTGAGTATTTAAAAATGGACAAAATGCTGCTCAGTGTGCTGGAATTATTCATACTGACTTTGAAAAGAAATTCATAAAAGCAGAAGTGATTTCATATGATGACTACGTTTCTCTAGGTGGAGAACAAGCGGCTAAAGAAGCTGGCAAAATGCGCTTAGAAGGAAAAAGTTACATAATGCAAGACGGTGATGTTTGTTATTTCAAAATAGCCAAATAATGTCAAGGGGCTTAGTTTAACGGCAGAACTAAGGACTCCAAACCCTTCGGTGCAGGTTCGAATCCTGTAGCCCCTGCCATGTGTTTATTCACCATAAAAATACAAAAAAACATAGCAACAAAAAAACGCAACTGATTTTTTTTAAATATGCTTTATTTTTTTATTCTCTCAATTTACTTACATTAAAGTCAAGTTTAAAACTTGGCTTTTTTTAATTTACCTCTTATTTTGAGTGCTTTTTCAGTCTTAAAGAGACAAAAAAACTCTGACTTTTTCAGTCAGAGCAATTTTTAGTTTATATTGATACTATAAGTTTTTTGCTAACTCAGCTAGAGTTTTGATTGCAACACCTTGTGGCATTTCTGAAAGTTCATTTGTACCAGCGATATCAAAGTGCATGAAGTCTGCTTTTTCAGCGAATTCTTTTAAGAACATAGCAGCAGAAATACTTCCACCATTTCCTGATAAGTCAGTATTTTTTAAGTCAGCAACTTTTGAAGATCTAATGTTTTTAGCAAAGTCTTCATGTAGAGGCATTCTTCACATTAGTTCATTGGCAGTTTTAGCAGATTTTTCAATTGCTTTTCAATCTTTATCATTTGAGGCTCAAACACCAGTGTAGGTAGTTCCTAGTCCAACTAAGATTGCACCTGTTAGAGTAGCAACAGTAGCAACTTTTGTAGCTTTTAGATTTCTGATTGCATATGTCATACCATCAGCAAGAACTAAACGCCCTTCAGCATCAGTGTTATTGATTTCAACTGTTTTACCATTCATTGATGTTCATACTGAGTCTGGTAATGATGCATCTCCATTGATGCGGTTATCAGTTAAAGGCATAACAGCCACAACATTAGCTTTTGGTTTGTAGTAAGAAATAAGCATCATAGCAGCAGCAACAGCAGCACTACCTGACATATCATATTTCATTCCTAGCATGTATCTAGATGGTTTTAGTGAGTATCCTCCTGAGTCAAAAGCTATACCTTTTCCAACTAATCCTAAAACTTGGTCACTGTCTGGATTTCCTTTGTATTCAACTACAACTAGACGAGGTTCATAAACACTTCCTCTGTTAACACTTAAAAATAGTCCCATTTTTTGTTCTTCAATTTGTTTTCTGTTTAAAACTTTAACGTGAAGGTTTTTGTATTTTGACAATTCTTCGTCATAAGCTTTTGCTAAATATTCTGATGTAGCATAGTTTGGAGCCATTTGTTGTAGGTTTCTTGCTCATCTAACTACGCTTGCGACTTTTGAACTTTCTTCAAATTCAGCACTTAAATCACGTTTTGATAATAAGTAGAAATCTAATTCATCTTTTTTATCATCTTTTTTAGTTTTTAGATTGTAAATAGGTTGATTGAATTCGTAAGCCTCAACCGCCAATTTAACAACTTCGCTTGCACTTAATTTTGCACTTGTGAATGTAGCAACATCTAATTGGTATGAACGTTTTAGATTTGCTGTAAACGCTTTAATAAACGACTCAAATTTTTCTGCACCAAATTCTTCTTTTTTTCCTAAATATACGTATGAAGTGTTTTTGTTGAATAAGTCAGTTACTACATTATCTTTTTTAAGAACAACTTCAGGTAATTTGCTTTCTTCAAATGCTGCTTTTAGAACTAAAGCATCATTTTTTTCATTAATTAACTTAATCATTTTTACTCCTTTAAAATTAATTATTTGCTAATTATGTTAAGTATAACACCCGGACGGTAAATAACTTTAACAATTTGTTTATTTTCTAAGTGTCTTTTTACACTTTCAACTTTTTGCGCTTCTTGCACAACTTTTTCTTCTGTTCAATCTTCTTCTATTGCAATTTCACCACGCACTTTTCCATTAACTTGGACTGCTATTATAGTTTGTGGTTTTATGATTTTAGCCTCATCCAATAAAGGTCAAGTTTGCTCTTTAATTTGTTTTTCATTTAGCATTTCTAAAATTTCTTCTGCTAAGTGGGGAGCAAAAGGTGAAAGTAAAATAGCAAAGTCTCTCAAGATTTTTAGATCATGAATACTTTCACATTTTGCTAAAAAGTTAATAAAGACCATCATTTTTGAAATAGCAATATTGAATTTTACTTTTTCAATATTTTCACTTACTTCACGAATCAAAATATTTATTTCTGATTCTAGTTCAACATTAACTTCTTTACTCAAAGGTTGATTAATCAAACGAGTCACTTGATTTAGAATTCTATCCAGTCATTTTCTAATTCCATTTATTGGATCAACACTTCAAGGTTTTGTGTCAGTCAAAGGCCCCATAAACATTTCGTATACACGTAATGTGTCAGCCCCTAATTCTTCAACTATATCGTCTGGGTTTATAACATTACCTAATGATTTAGACATCTTTTGTCCATCAGTTCCCAATATCATTCCTTGATTTACTAATTTCAAGAACGGTTCTTTGGTCGGAACTATACCAATATCAAATAAGAAACGATGTCAGAAGCGAGCATATAACAAGTGCCCGGCAGCATGTTCTTGTCCACCTACATATAGATCAACAGGCAATCATTTTTTAAATCTTCTTTTAGCTTCTTCACTGTCAATAGGTTCATAAGTTCCATCACTGTTTTTTAATATGTAAGCCAAGAAATATCAACTTGAACCTGCTCATTGTGGCATGGTGTTAGTATCGTGACGATATTTTTTGCCATCGATTTCAACATACAATCAGTCTTTTAAGTTTGCTAAAGGACTCTCTCCAGTTCCTGAAGGTTTAATATTTTTTGATTTTGGTAGCTCAACAATATCATCAACTAAAAGAATATTATCGTTTTCATCGAATAGGACTGGAAATGGCTCTCCTCAGTATCTTTGGCGTGAAAACACTCAGTCTCTTAAGCGATATTTTGTTTGGATTTTTCCTATTTTGTTATTAACTAGATACTCATTAATTTTTGTAGTTGCCTCACTATTATTAAGACCATCTAGGAATTGAGAATTAATATGAACGCCATCTTCAGTGTATGCTTTTTCACTTCATGAACCTTCAATGACTGGTTTAAATAATAAATTGTGTGCTTTAGCAAATTCTCAGTCTCTTTGGTCATGACAAGGAACAGCCATGACTACTCCTGTACCATAGCTATTTAATACATAATCTGATACAAAAATTGGAATCAATTCTTGTGTAATTGGGTGAATAGCATATGAACCACTGAATACTCCTTTTTTAGGACGTGAGTCATTTGATCTTTCGATTTGATTCATTGAAATCACTGCTTGTTGTAATTGCTCAACTGCTTGGCGGTTTTCTTCAGTCACTAATTTTGAAACTAAGTTGTGTTCTGGAGCAATTGACAAGTAACTAACTCCAAAAATTGTGTCAGGACGAGTGGTAAAAACAGTAAGGCTGAAATCTTTATTGTCAACCTTGAAATCAATTTCAGTACCAACACTCTTTCCGATTCAGTTTCTTTGTAATGTTTTGATTGAGTCATTTCAGTCTAATTCATCTAAACCTTCAAGCAATTTTTCAGCATATGCAGTAATTTTTAAAACTCATTGACGCATTGGTTTTTTAACAACAGGATAGTTTCCTCTTTCTGAAACCATTTGTCCGTTTTGTTCCAAAATTTCTTCATTTGCTAGTACAGTACCTAATTCTTCACATCAGTTTACATCAACCATTTCAATACTTGCTAAACCATGTTTGTAAAGTTGTTTGAAAATTCATTGAGTAGTGATGTAAAACTTAGGATCAGATGTATTAACTTCTTTTGAAAAGTCATAGCTAAAACCTAGCATTTTTAGTTGACGGCGAAAATTATTAATATTATGTAGAGTGAATTCAGCTGGATCATTACCAGTTTTAAGAGCATATTGTTCCGCTGGTAAACCAAAAGCGTCCCATCCAATAGGATGTAAAACATCGTAACCATTTAAACGTTTATAACGACTCACTATGTCAGTAGCAATGTAACCTTCTGGGTGTCCAACGTGCAAGCCTGCTCCTGAAGGATACGGGAACATGTCTAATATGTAGGCTTTTTTGTTGCTTTTTTCTTCAGTTTTAAATGCGTTAGTTTTTTCTCAAACTGCCTGTCATTTTTTCTCTACACTACGGTGATCGTACATAAAAATTCCTTTGCTAAATTTGTCTTAAATTTTTATTATTTTAGTGGCTTAAAATAAATATAATATTAATATTATAAACAATTGCAAAAAACATTTTGTAATCGTTAAAATGCAAATAAAAATCAAGGAGATAATTACATGGCTAAAAACAGTTACAAGATTGCTGTCCAAGCAATCGAAGAAGCTAAAAATATTTTTATTTTTCACCACATTCGTCCTGACGGAGATTGTTTAGGTTCACAGTTTGCTTTAAAAGAAATGATTAAGCTAAACTACCCTGACAAAAACGTTTATGCAATTGGTGATACTATTGGATCATTTCCATTCATGAAATTAGAACATGACAAAATTGAAAACATTCCTGCTAAAAACTTCAAAAATTCTTTAGCAATTGTTGTTGATGCTAACTCTTCAAATAGAATACAAGACGTTAATTTAATACTTGAAAAAAGATTTACTAAAACTTTACGTATTGACCACCATCCAGTTGATCCAGATATTGACTACGACTATACATGAGAAGATAATGAATACGTTGCAGCTGGAGAACAAGTGGGTTACATTGCAATGAAGGCGAAATGAAAACTAAATAAAAGAGCTGCAGAATTATGTTATCTAGCAATCAATACTGATAGTGGTCGTTTCCAATTTGAAAGTGTTGTGAAACGTACATTCGATGTTGTGAGTTATTTACATAACGCTGAAGGATTTAAAGTTTACGATGTTAACTTACCGCTTTCACGTCGTGAAGAACAAAAAGTACGTTTCATGGCTTATGTTTTATTAAATTACAAAAAAGATGGGCAAGTTCTTTACTTCCACGTTACTAAAAGAATTCAAAAGAAATTCAAACTTGACGAAAACCAAGCAAATGATGTTAATGTTCTAGCAAACATTGGAGATTGCAAAATTTGAGTATTTTTCATTGATTCAGACAATGGAGACACAAGAGTAAGAATTAGATCAAATGGTGTGTGAATTAATCAAGTAGCTAACAAATGAAGAGGTGGAGGACACGAATGTGCTGCCGGAGCTACAGTTAAAAACAAGTCAGAAATGAAAAAATTATTAGCTGACTTGCAAGAGGTTTTGAAAAACGATGCTAGATAATCGCCAAAAAATGAAAGTTTTCAAAGCAATCGAAAAGAAAATTAAGAAAGCTGAAAACGTTGTTATTTTTCACCACATTCGTCCTGACGGTGATTGCTTAGGGTCACAATTTGGATTTAAAGAATTGATTAAAACCAATTTTCCAAACAAAAATGTTTACACAATTGGAGACTCAAAAGGCTTATTCAGTTATTTAGATTTTGAATTTGATAATTTAGAGCTAAAGAAACTACCAAATTCACTAGCAATTATTGTTGATGCTAACTTTAAAGAAAGAATTGAGTGTCGTCAATTCTTAGATGAAAATGTTTTTGATGAAGTTATTAGAGTAGACCACCACCCAAATGATGATGAC
The DNA here is from genome assembly GCF_053851755.1 of Mycoplasma sp. 3392. Lineage (NCBI taxonomy): Bacteria > Bacillati > Mycoplasmatota > Mollicutes > Mycoplasmatales > Mycoplasmataceae > Mycoplasma > Mycoplasma sp. 3392. The sequence goes on along the minus strand of NZ_JBSQBF010000001.1, from coordinate 98,936 downwards.
TTGAATGCTTCATTAGTTTGAGTTGAATCAGAAGCGCCTGCTGCTGCTCAACAAGTTGCTGAGATAGCAATAAAATTAGGTTGAAAAATTTCACCAGAAGCAGCAACATACCTATTTTTAGGAATCTATACCGATAGCGTTAGATTAACAACAAACACAACTAATTCGCGCACATTGGACATAGTTTCAAAACTGTGAGCAAGTGGTGCTAAAAAAGATTTAATTTTCGTTAATATGGCGAAAAAATCTTCACAAGATATGAAAGTGGACGCTTTTATTCAATCTAATATGCAAATAAAAGATCAAGTTGTAAGTTTCTATTTTGATTTAGAAACACAAAGAAACTTCAATATCTTAGATCCGTTAAGAGCTAATCGACCTTATACGTTAGCTAACATTGATGACAACAAGATTTGAGTTTTTTTCACTCAAGAAAAAGCAAAAGGTACTGACGGAAGCACTCAAGATCAGATTCGTTGTGAATTTCGCTCTAATGGAGCATGTGTCAGAAATGTCGCAGTCAAATGAGGTGGTGGTGGACACCATCGTGCCTCAGGAGCACAAATTAACGATGCTTCGTTAATCCCACTGATAATTGCGGATTGTGAAAAAGAAGCACTTAATTTGGAAGGAAACGACAACAAAAAATAGAGCCCTTTTCAAGCTCTATTTTTTTTGTAACTTTAATTATTTTTTAGTGTATTTGATACCAAGTTGATTTTCTAGTAAACCACGCATCGCTTCGACTTGCTCTTCAATTTCTTGTTCGCTCATTCCTTCTTTAATTAGTGAGTCTTTATGATAGTCAAGAATTTGTTCTATGATTCCAATTTTGTTTGCAATGTCTTTAGCATTGGCATCCATATTTTCATGGACTGCGTTTGGTTTGCTTGCTTCAGGATTATTCATTAAATTTACAACACTTTCTAAGGCAATACGCTCAGTTAATTCTTCGAAACGTTTTGATCCTTCTTGTGTATAAACTTGATATGGGTTTTTTTGCGAGTATTGAACTAAGTTGGATGCTTGACGTAATTTATCCATTGTATTTATATGATCTTGTCAAGCTGCATCAAAAACTTTAAGAATAGTTGTTCTTTCAGTTGAAACAAGGGCAAACACTCCATATTTTTCAATCACATTTTCACGCATCATTGCATACTCTTGAATTAAACGATCGCTAATGAATTCAACAAGTTCTGGTTTTTCAAATTTTGATAATTCTTCTTTTGAAAAACGATAGTCGCTGTTATTTTCTAATCAATTTTTGTTTAAATATTCAGTAAATTTTTCAAAATCAATAGCATTGTTTTTTAAAGCGAAAAAACGGTTATTTACTGCTTGTTTAACAGTCGAAATAATCATTTTGTTAATAATAATACTTAAATCGTCCCGTTCTAAAATTCAGTCCCTTTGTTGATAAATAAGATCTCTTTGTTGACGAATAACATCATCATAGTTTAGGACGCTTTTACGATTGTCGTAATTGAAACCTTCGATTTTCTTTTGTGCTCTTAAAAAGGCAATCTGAATAGCTTTACCATCAATTGGTCTATCTTCATAACTTGCAAACATTTCTTTTCATTTATCTTGTAAACTAAAACGTAAAATTAATTGATCGTCTAAGCTTAAAAAGAATTTTGAGTATCCGACATCTCCTTGACGTCCAGAACGTCCTTTAAGTTGGTTATCGATCCGACGAGATTCAGCCTTATCAGTACCTAAAACATATAATCCCCCAACAGCTTTTGCTTCGTCAGAAGGTTTGATGTCAGTTCCCCGACCGGCCATATTAGTAGCAATTGTTACTGCGCCTATCTGTCCTGCTTTAGCAATAATATCTGCTTCTTCAGCATTTTGTTTTGCGTTTAAGACAGTGTGAGGAATGTTTGCTTTAACCAAGTACTCATGTAATCTTTCCGAGTCTTCTACTTGTGCTGTTCCGATTAATATCGGTTGTTTACGAGCATACACTTTTTTAACTTCTTCAACAATAGCCATATATTTTGAGTGCATATCAACAAATATTAAGTCTTGATCATCATATCTTTGCAACGGTTTGTTAGTTGGAATAACGTTTACACGCATGTTGTAAATGTCAATAAATTCTTTTTCTTCGGTCTTGGCAGTACCAGTCATACCACTCAATTTTTTGAATAAACGGAAAAAGTTTTGGTAGGTAATTGTAGCAAGTGTTTTGTTTTCTGGTTCAATCTCTAGTTGTTCTTTTGCCTGTAATGCTTGTTGCAATCCTTCTGAGTAAGCACGCCCTTCCATAATACGTCCCGTAAATGAGTCAACCAACTCAATTTTGTTGTCGCGAACAATGTACTCAACATCATTTTTCATTATTTTGTGTGCTCTCAAGGCATTTTGAATTCTATGAACTAGTTCAGAATTTTCAATGTCATAAAGGTTAGCTAAACCGAAATATAAGTTAGCTTTATCAATACCTTGCTCAGTTAAATAAACAGATTTTGTTTCTTCATCAATGTAATAATCTTCTTCATCTAAATTACGAACAAACAAGTCGGCTGTGTTGTATAAGTAACTTTCACCTGTATCTCCACCAGAAATGATTAACGGTGTCTTAGCTTCATCGATCAAAATTGAGTCAACTTCGTCTAGAAGGATGTAGTTAAGTCCTCTTTGAACTTTTTCTTCTTTACGCATTACCATGTTGTCTCTTAGGTAGTCAAATCCCAGCTCTGAGTGAATTGAGTATGTAATGTCACAGTTGTAAGCTTCACGTTTTAGTTCCGGAGACATTTGTGCCTTGTTAATTCCAACACTCAAACCAAGTCAATTGAATACTTCACCCATTTCAGTAGCATCACGTTCTGCAAGATACTCGTTAACAGTTGAAACGATAACATTTTCTCCACTGAGTGCATTTAAATAAACAGGAGCAATCGAAGTAATGGTTTTACCTTCTCCTGTTTTCATTTCAGCTACTGATCCTAAGTCTAAAATAACTCCACCCAACATTTGTACGTCGAATGGTCGTTTTCCTAAAACCCTTTTTGTTGCTTCCCTACTTACTGCAAACGCTTCTGCTCTAATATCTTCTAATGTTTCACCTTTTGATAAACGATTTTTGAATTCAGCTGTTTTGTTCTTTAATTCATCGTCACTTAACTTTTGGATTTCACTTTCTCAATTATTAATTTGATTTAGAGTGAGGTAGGCAATTCGCATTTCAGCAGTTCTAAATTTAGGTTTGTATCATTTATTTTTTTCTTCAGGTCTGCGAGGAATAACATATTCAGTAGAATCAACCTGTTGATCTTTTGTTTTAGTAATTTTGTTCAAAATTTTACTCATAATTACAATTTTACCCTTTTAATGCCTATTTTTTACTTAAAGTAAAAAACCCTTTACGTAAAGAAAAATTCGCCAATGGCGAATTTGTAATTATTGTTGTTTAGTTTTGTTTGTAAAAATATTGGCAAAATTATTTAAAACATCTTCAAATCTCTGTTTTTCAAGTGGTGAAGATTCCAATACCTTTTGGTAGTCTGTATTAACAAAAGATGTACGTACTATTTCTTTTAGATTGCTTACTTCTTTGTCTGTTAAATTTAAATCCAATGACATGTTTTCAAATTCTTTTTTCGCTTTTTCAATGTTTTCTTGATTTGATAAGTAGTCTACTGCTTCTTTATCGAATTTTACTTTTTCAAGTTTTTCACCCAAATCACTTTCAGGATTATTGACAATGGTTTTGATTACTGGTAAAGCTAAATCTGAATTTAAAATCGTTCTAACAGTATTGATTGTTTCTGGAGTAATAGGAACTGTTTGTTTCGTTTCATTTCCAGATTCATTTGATGAATTTGCATCGGATTTAATGTCCTCTAAAGCATTAGCAATTTGTTCCAAATCTTTAGTTAATTCTTCTCTTTTTTCAGTATTTGTTGAATATTCAATAGCTTTTGTTATGACTGGTATTTCTGATGAAATTGACTCACCTTTTCCAAGTGTAATAGCTTTAATTGCTGGTTTTATAACAAGTCTATCTCATCAAGTTTCTTCGTAGTTTTTATTGGCTAAAGCAACCACTGAACCACCCAATATTCCAATAGGAGCAGTATATTGCCATTGTTAATAATCCACCCACAATTTTTGAAGCAATGTGTTTCTTTTCACAACCTTTGCTGTAACATCTTAAAATTCTTTTGCGTCTTACAAAATAGAACGCAATTGCAAAAACAATCAAAGAAAATAGTCAAATTACCAATAAAACTGCAAGTGCAACAATGGTAATGATGTAAGGTTTTGCAACTTCTGCGTAATCTTTGTATTTTTTAAATGCCTCGATTGTTGTAACAAGGTTAAATATTGGATCACTTACCAAAATAATTGAAAAAACAATAATAGCACTAATAACAAAAGTAATTAAAGATCACAATCAACGCTTGAAAAATCCAATTAAAAATCCGATAATGGCCAGTACAACAACAAGTCCAATTGATGCTCAAATCATATTATCCTAACAGCTCCATATTTTTGTCTTCTTTTCAAGGGTTATTTTTGTCAATGCGATCTAAGAATAATTTACCTTGCAAGTGATCTAATTCATGTTGCATAACAATTGCTTCATAACCAGAAACATCGTATGTTTTTTCTTTTTTTTCAAAATATGAGTATGCTTTTACTTTTATGCGACGGTATCTTGGAACATATCCTTCTTGATGTGGTCATGTTTCAGAAACACTTAGACACCCTTCTCCTTCAGCAAGCGATTGTTTTAATTCTGAGTGGGCAATCACGCGTGGATTAACTAGTGCATCACGAAAAATCATATTACCTTCTTCATCCTGAATCATAATGTAAAAAATATTTTTCAAAATTCCATATTGAACAGCGGCCACTCCAACACCTGCTCTAAATTTTGATCCTTCTTTTTGACTATCATCAATGTGATAAATCATTTTTTGAATCAATAGATCATCTTCTTGAGTCAGGGGAATTGGAACGTCTTTCGACTTTTCTCTTAGTACCTTATTAGGTAACTTTACTAACTTTACTTCAAACATATTTGAAATTATAACAAAAAAGGCCTTATCAAACTCTTTAACTATGTTAAAAAATACTCAAAATGACTGAAAAATGCAAGTGTATTATAATTATTTGTATGTTAAGAATAGTAGCTGGAAAATATCGAAATACACGTTTAGAACAACCAGATAAAAAAATCACTCGAGCAAGTAGTGAAAAACTTCGTGAAGCATTGTTTTCATCTTTAAGTTTTGAGCTTGAAGATAAAATCTTTTTGGATTTGTTTGCAGGCAGTGGCGCTTTTGGTTTTGAAGCAATCAGTCGAGGAGTCAAAAAAAGCATTTTGATTGAGAAAAATCGCGAAGCATATAAGGTTATTGCAAAAAACGCCGAAAAATTCAAAAAGATTGAATTTGAGTTAAAAAACACTGATGCTTTAATCTTTTTGCAAAAAACGGAACAAAAATTCGACTTTATTTTTATCGACCCGCCATATGCAAATCAAACTCTTTATACTGAATCTTTAAGATTGATAAGCGAAAGAGATTTATTGACTGAAAATGGAAAAATTATTCTTGAAACAGCTCGAAAAGACTTTTCAACACCCCTTTTCGAAACTACAAAAGTCAAGAAATATTCAATCAGCTGAGTTTATTTTTTAGAAAAGCGTTAGTTTTACTGCTTTTTAGAATATAATTCTAAAATTAAGGAGTTTTATGTCAAAAGAATTTAATAAAAAAATCATTATTTTTACAGGGCCTTCTGGAGTTGGAAAAGGAACAATAGAAAAGCAACTTTTCAGGGATGTAGCATTAAAATTAAAGCTTTCAGTTTCAGCAACAACTCGTAAACCACGTGTTGGCGAAGAAGAAGGGGTACACTACTATTTTGAAACCAAAGAAGAATTTGAACAACACATAAAAAATGGTGATCTATTGGAGTACTCACAACACTTCGATAATTACTATGGAACTTTATACAGTGATCTAGAAAGAATTTCTTCTTCAGGATATATCCCATTTTTAGAAATTGAAACTAATGGCGCATTACAAATAATTAACAAATATGCTAAGAAAAATAATCTTGACAAGATTGTTTCTATTTTCGTTATGCCACCTTCATTTCAAGAATTAAAAAGAAGAATTGAAGAACGTGGTTCAGAAACTCCTGAAACTCTTAAAAAACGGATGGAAAAAGCATACGACGAAGTTCGTTACATAAGTCAATTTAATTATGTTGTTACAAATGATACTGTTGATGGAACCTACCAAGAAGTCAAAAGAATTATTGAAAAGGAATTCAATCTTTAGTCTATGTTCGACTGATGTTTTAAGTCAGACATAGGTGTTCGCAGTAATAATGAAGACAACGGTTGTTTTTTACAAAACGACATTGTTGCAATGGGTGTAGTTTGTGATGGACTAGGTGGCCATGAAAATGGTGAAGTTGCTTCACAAGTTGCAGTGGATGAATTTAGCAAGTATTTTAATGAAACGGATTTTAATTTTCTTGATGAAAATAATCATGAGGAAGTTCGCACATGATTGAATAAAGGGATTTTAAAAGCTGAAGCAAAAATGAAAGAGCTTGTTAAATTGAAAAAAGCAAGCAGTGATATGGGGACCACTATCACTATGTTTTTGTGTTTTAAAAAGACCAAAACAGTTTACATATTAAACATTGGTGACTCACGCACATACTTATATAATGGATTTTTACATCAAGTAACCAAAGATCACAATGTTTTAAACACTATGATTGATGAGCAGAAAATACTTCCTGAGATTGCAATGCAAGATAGAAATTATGCAAAACTAGTTTCTGCTTTAGGACCAAACAAACCTTCTAAAAGTGAAGTGTTTTTACTTAAAAAAGAAAACCATCCTAAACTTTTACTTTTAACTACTGATGGAATTCATGATTTTGCAAGTAAACCTGCAATAGAGCAAATCTTGCAAAGTTCTAATTCTACTCTTTCGCAAAAATGCCAGCAATTAATCAATACGGCAATGAAAAATAAATCAAATGACAATATGACCTGTTTACTAGTGGAGATTAAATAATGAACGTAAATACTCAAAAAATGGAAGAAAAATATGAAATTGTTTCCGAGATCGGGACAGGGGGAATGGGTAGCGTTTTCCTGTGTCGCAGTAGAGAAACCTTAAAACAAGTAGCAGTCAAAGTCATAAAATCAGACCATTCGACGATCGAAAAACAACGTTTCATTTCGGAAATTGAAACAATGAAACAAATTAAATCAAATTATGTTGTTCGTTATTATGATGCAGAAATCGATGACAATGTTTCTTGAATAGTTATGGAATATGTTGAAGGAACAGTTTTAAAAGACTTAATTAAAAAAACTGGTGGTCTCGAAACAGGTCTAGCAATCACACTAGCAAAATACATTGCTTTGGGTTTAGCTGATATTCACAGCGCAGGTATAATTCATCGTGATCTTAAATCAAGTAATATTATTCAAACAAAAACAGGAAGCGCGAAAATTATTGACTTCGGTATTGCCTTAAATGAAGCGAGTCCAAGATTAACTCAAGTCAACAAAGTGGTTGGTACTCCAGAGTATATAGCACCAGAACTGATTGAAAAAACACAAGGTCCTTCAGTACAAAGCGATATTTACTCATTTGGAATTTTGTTGTATGAAATGTTAGAAGGGCACAACCCATATAGCAATGTTGAAGGAATGAAAAATCAATTGCTAAGTCATGTAAATCAAGAAATTCCCAAACTTACAAACTTAAATCGTACAATACCAATGCCAGTGCAAAACATTATCAACAAGTGTTGTGCTAAAAAACCTGAAGATCGCTACGAAAGTTGTTTCGAGTTATACAATGATCTTAACACCTGTTTAGATCCATATCGTGCTTTTGAAAGCGAAATCTCATTTTCTAAAAACAAGAAAAAGACTAGTTTTGAGTGATTCCACAATAAAAAGTTCACTGTCTCTTTAATTGTTGTAACAGCAGTTCTATTTGCTATTTTTGTGGCTATTTTGATTTATCTAGCAGTTAAAGGTTAAGAAATGGAATACGGAAAAATAATAAAATCAGTTGCTGGATTTTACGATGTGAAAACTAAAAGCGGTCAAATTTTTAGAACTAGAGGAAGTGGTAAACTACGTCTTTTAGATATTAAACCCACTGTTGGAGATTGAGTGGATTTCATTCCCGATGGTTTGATTCATAAAATCTATGAACGTAAAAACATTTTTATTCGTCCCAAGATTGCTAATGTTGATCAAGCGATTGTAGTCATGTCGCTAGTCGAACCTGAATACTCATCGCTCCTAATTGATAAATTTTTGATTATTATTGAAAACAAAAATGTTGAACCAGTTATAGTTCTGACAAAAAAAGATTTAACAAGCGACTCAAAAATTTCATACTACAAAAAACAAGGTTACAAAGTTTTTGAAATTGATTACACACAACCACAAACATTAGAAGGTCTGAGTGCTGTTTTTAAAAATAAAACTAGTTTCTTTGTAGGGCAGACTGGAGTAGGCAAAACTACTTTGATTAATTATTTAGCAAAAACGAATTTTGAGACTCAAGCAATTTCTAAAGCTTTGAACAGAGGAAAACATACAACTCGGGAAGTTAGTTTGATTGAATTCAATGGCGGAGAAATCATTGACACTCCTGGTTTTAGTTCGATTGATTTTGATTTGACAATTGATGAACTTCCAACTGCCTTTAAAGTTTTTCGCGAAAATGCAGTCAAATGCAAATTTAGTTCTTGTAGACATGATCAAGAAACTCTTGATGACTGTGAAATTAAAAAAATGGTTCAAAGTGGTGAAATTAAGCATGAAAGATATCAGAACTATTTGACTTTTTTAAGAAAAATGAAAGAGGACAACTATGCATAAGCACACAATATCACCTTCGATTTTAGATGTACCTAAAGATAAGCAAGTTGAGTATGTAAAGCAGTTAATTGACTGAGGAATTGAGTATGTTCACTATGACGTTATGGATAATAAATTTGTACCAAACATTGCTTTAAGTACTGAAATAATCAAAGAAATTTCACAAAAATGTCCTAAACACATTATGGATATTCACTTGATGGTTGAAGATGTTGAGTCATATATTGAACAATTTAATTCTTTTGCCGATGTTATAACATTCCATGTTGAAGCGGTCGATACTCAGCGCTTAAGAAAAATTTATCAAAAATATTTTGCTGACAAAAAAGTTGGTTTAGGACTGGCAGTTAAACCTAAAACTGACATATTTTCAATCGATCCTGAAATCCTAAAAAATGTAAAAAGAATTTTAATTATGAGTGTTGAACCTGGTTTTGGTGGGCAAAAATTAATGCCTGAAACTCTTGCTAAAGCTAAAGAATTTAGTAAGTACATCAAAGAAAACAACCTTGATATAGAAATTCAAATGGATGGTGGTATCAATGGTTCTACTATTGAAAATGTTTTTAGTTCAGGAGTTAAATTAGCAGTAGTCGGTTCATACTTAGTTAAAAACTTTTCAAAAGAAACAATTGATAAACTGATTGGATAAAAATGCAAAAAAAGGTTTTCATCTTTGAACATAATCAATCACTAGAGCCACTGGCTTCTTATTTACTGTCTTTAAATGTTGAAGCGATTTTGATGAATGGTGAGTTAGGTGCAGGGAAGACCACTCTAACCAAATGTATTGCAAAAATGCTGAATATTGAAAAAGAAATTGTGTCACCAACATTCAATACTATCCTTGTTTATGAAGGATTAGTACACATCGATGCTTATAAACTAACAGGTTCATTGTCTGGGTTTGAAGATTATTTTGAGGATAACTTGGTGGTTGTTGAGTGGTCTGATAATATTAGTCACAATTTTAGTCACTACGCAAAAGTCAATGCTTATCTTAAGGATAGTCAACACATTTTTGAAGTAGAGGAAGTGTAATGAATTTATTTTTAGATGGTTGTTTAGAAGATTTGGCAATTGGTTTATATAACTCGAAATTAAAACTTATAGACAAAATTATCATTGACAAACTTAATAAAAAAGTAGATGTTTTACCACATTTGGTCGAGAAAATTCTTACTCAAAATAGTGCAAAAGTTACTGATTTGAATGCTATTTATATCAATGTAGGACCAGGTTCTTTTACAGGTAGTAGAATCGCCCTTACTTTTGCTAGAACAATTTGCCAAATACACAAAAACACTCAACTATATGTTACTTCGACAATTCAACTACTGAAAAAACAACTGAAAAATGACATTTTATTCATCAAGGCTAATAAATATGCTTCGTACAAAATTGATACAAACAATGATGAAAAACACGAGTTAGTGAAAAATATTGTTGTTGATGAAATTGACTACAGTGAATTACTTATAAATTTTAAAGAGTATCAAAAATGTTTCGCATTAGTAGAAGACTTAGAAAGCGTTGATGTTAAGTATTTTCATGACCCACAAATTGGAGGACTAGAATAATGCTTGTATTAGGAATCGAAACTAGTCACGATGATACGTCGCTAGCAATTGTTAGCAGTCGAAAAGGTGTTTTAAAAACAGTAACAATAAGTCAAATTGAAGTACACAAAAAATATGGCGGAACTGTTCCTGAAATTGCTTCACGTTTGCATGTTAAAAACATTTATCTAGCATTAGAGGAAATTAAAAAAGATTTTGATTTAAATAAAATTGACTTGATTGCATACACAGCAAAACCAGGTTTGATTGGTGCACTTCAAATTGGTTTTTTAGCAGCAAAGGCAATCGCTATGACACTGCAAAAACCTATAGTTCCTATTGATCACATAGAAGGTCACTTTTTTTCAGCTTCAATAGGTCAAAAAATCAAATATCCAGCTTTAGGATTGGTAGTTTCTGGTGGACACACACAAATAATTCTTGTTCAAAATAGTTTTAAAATGAGTGTTATAGGCTCAACAATTGATGATGCAGTTGGAGAATGCTATGACAAGATCGGACGTAAACTAGGTTTAGAACATCCAGGAGGTCCAAAAATTGACAAAATTGCTTCAACTCATAAAAGTAATATTAAGCATCATTTTTCTATCCCACACACTGAAAATGAGTATGATTTTTCACTCAGTGGAATAAAAACTCAATTTATTAACTTCATTAATAATTATCGCAACCGAAATGAGCAAGTTCCAGTCGAGGATATAGCTGCCAAATTTCAAGAAACCATTGTTGAGTATTTAAAAGAAAAAATGACGAAAGCAATTGAAACTTTTCAACCAAAATCAATAGTTTTGTGTGGTGGTGTTAGTGCTAACAATGCGATTAGAAATATGTTCCTAACTATTCATCCAAATGCTTTGGTTCCACTTAAAGAATATGCCACTGATAATGGAGCAATGATTGCAAAAGCAGCAATTGAAATTTACAAAGATAGTTTTAAGAAGGCTAAAAAATAACTCTTAACAAATACTCATTTTGTTTCTCTACAAAGTAGAGAACAAACACCAATAAGAAAAAAAAGAGTTTTTTTTGCTAAAATTTAATAAGTATTTAACGCAATGGACAGGATATAGGTGAAAGACTATACTTAGGTTGGTTTAACGCGTTAAATTAAAATCGAAAAATAGTTTTATAAATTACAAACAAATTTCAGAAAGGAAATACAATGGCAAAATTAGATTTTGACCGTTCAAAAGCTCACGTTAACATTGGAACAATCGGACACGTTGACCACGGTAAAACAACATTAACAGCTGCTATTGCTACTGTTTTATCTAAAAAAGGTCTATCAGAAGCTCGTGATTATGCTTCTATCGATAATGCACCAGAAGAAAAAGAACGTGGAATTACAATTAACACAGCTCACATCGAATACAACACAGAAAAACGTCACTATGCACACGTTGACTGTCCAGGGCACGCTGACTATGTTAAAAACATGATTACTGGAGCTGCTCAAATGGATGGAGCTATCCTAGTAGTTGCTGCAACTGATGGAGCAATGCCTCAAACACGTGAACACATCCTACTTTCAAAACAAGTTGGAGTTCCAAAAATGGTTGTTTTCCTAAATAAAGTTGACATGCTAGAAGGTGAAGAAGAAATCATCGACCTAGTTGAAATGGATATTCGTGACCTATTATCATCATACGAATTCGACGGAGACAACACACCAGTTATTCGTGGATCAGCTCTTAAAGCTCTACAAGGAGATCCAAAATATGAAGCTGCTATCATGGAATTAATGGATGCAGTTGACACATGAATCGACGAACCTCCAAGAGAAACTGACAAACCATTCCTAATGGCAGTTGAAGACGTTTTCACAATTACAGGACGTGGAACTGTTGCAACAGGTAGAGTTGAACGTGGAAAACTACAACTGAACGAAGAAGTTGAAATCGTTGGACTAAAAGACACCAAAAAAACAGTTGTTACAGGAATTGAAATGTTCCGTAAAAACCTAAAAGAAGCTATGGCTGGAGACAACGCTGGACTATTACTACGTGGAATTGACCGTGATGATGTTCAACGTGGACAAGTTTTAGCAAAACCTAAAACAATTATCCCTCACACAGAATTCAAAGCTGCTATCTATGCACTTAAAAAAGAAGAAGGGGGACGTCACACACCATTCTTCGCTAACTATAAACCACAATTCTACTTCCGTACAACAGACGTTACAGGTGGAATTAAATTCACAGATGGACGTGAAATGGTTGTTCCAGGAGAAAACGTTGACTTAACAGTTACTCTAATCGCTCCTATCGCCGTTGAAAACGGAACAAAATTCTCAATCCGTGAAGGTGGAAGAACTGTTGGAGCTGGAACAGTTACAGAAGTTCTAAAATAATTATTTTCAAAGAAGCAACTTTCAAGTTGCTTTTTCTTTTTTGCTTTTTGGTGACAAAAACACAAAAAAAGCAGCTTTTAGCTGCCTATTTTTCATCGTTGTACATTTCAAATAATTCATAACCGTCAAGAGTTTTTCTTATTTTAAAATGTCTATTATTAGCTTTAAATGTACCGTTTAGTCCTTTTTCTCTTTGTGTTAAACTACTCATAATCATTAAATTATCATTAGTAGGCAGTTCATTTTTTTTGACAGGATACAGAACATCTATTTCTCAAGAAAATTCTGAATCTGTTTTATATTCATCACGAACTATTTTTCTCCCGGCAAAATCTTCTGCTTCTTGTTTGTTTCCATATACAGCATTTCATGCTTGTAAAGCCATCATTTTTTCTTGTTCAAAATCTGCGTTAGTCATTATTCTCCTTTTAAAATCAAAATCGGTTCAAAAAGTAGGTGTTGCATTTGATTGACTTCATCTAATATTATTTTTATTTTGAATGACATTTTTTCTACTTCTAGATCAGCTAGTTGTGGATTTTGGTGTTCATAATTTTTTAAAGCAACAAAAAGAGCTTTGATTGTTATAGCTGATGTTAGTTTAAATTTCGTAGTGCTGTCTTTGATATAACCATATGTAGCAGTAAAATCAAAGTGATCGATGTAGTCTAGCAATGTTTTAAATGTTAGTTTGCTATCCTTTTTCTCTTCATCGTTTGCATATCATTCCTTGAAAATGTTTGACACATTGAACTCCAATTCATCATTGCTTTTTACATTTTCATAGGTGAAACTTTCGTTTGAAAAATGTTTATCGTCTTTATATATTTCTTTTAAGTATTTTTCATAGTTTTCTTTAACTAGAGTACCAATTAATTGTTCGTTAATCTTAAATTTAAAGACGTTATTATTTTTAACTGAAAACTCTCTAATCATAGTTCCAGAAGCAAAAGCATTGACAAAATCATATTTTTGACTCTGAAGTTCTCATTTTTTTGATTCTGAGTTTTGAACTAGCTCTACTTTTGTTTCTTGCTCTTTATTTGCGCCGACATAACCTTCAAGAAGTGGTTTTTGTGTTTCATGTTTTTTAGCTTTGGTAACAATTGGAATAATAGCTATCAAGCCAATAAAACAAAGTGCAAGCCCTGAAAATATTAGTGCAGAACGCAGCTTATGTTTTTTTGCTTTTGGTTTCTGAATAATTTCTTGATTTTGATTTTCCATAATTAAAAATTATACTAAACAAGACACTAAAGCAATGAAAAAGATGGCTATGCCATCTTTTCACTAGTGTTTGTTTCAGTCGTAAATCAGATCTTTAATTCTTTTAATATTAATCCGCGAGTGAAGAAATTCATCATCAAGTTTTACTTTATTTGCTAAATAAGCAAGAAACTGAGCTATGACGCGGTATTTAATGAAATCTTGTGGACATTTACGTCCATAAGTCTTTCAAAAGATTGCTTCCTGGTGTTCATTCAATCCCATGTTTTCAAACAAATTAGCAATATCAACCAATGGATCTCCTTTAGCAGCTTGATCTCACTGAGTAATATAAACACTTTGATTTTTTGAAAAAAAGATATTATCAATTGAAAGTGAATTGTGACAGTTAGCATTAAGGTTTAACTGAGATACTCACTTACGCATATTATGAATAAAGATTGAGTCAAAATCTTCCTTTAATGCTTCGATACCAATTTGGTTTAGAGAATTTTTAATCTTTTTATCTAAAACTGAAGGCGGAAATTCAATTTTCGAAGTATGCAAAATCTTAATAGCACGAGCAATCGAACGAATTTTCCTGTCAGTCAAAAAACCTGTTGTGTTTGCTTCCATTCAACGTCAAATGATAATTTTGTCATCTTGATACACATAGACTGGCACAAAATAAAATTCATTTAGTAAATCAATGTTTAAACGATCTCCAAAGCCATCCTTGACTTTTTGTACTATGAAACGAGACTGGTAGTTATAGAACTTGTTTTGGTAAGGATATAATGCTCTTGCTATTTTTGGCAGCGGTGTTTCAAGGTGTGAATAAAATTGGCTAAAAGTTGCTTTTTCCCTTGTCTTAACTAAATAAATAAAATCTTCCAGTTGAGTTAAGGTAATATCGAATTCATCACATAACAATTGTTTTGAAATACCTAAATTAATATACATCATAGCAGCATCAGCAGCAGGGTAATTGTAAGAACAAGCACCAAAGTCAATCAATTTAATTTTTCCCAGGCTATTAACTATGACATTCGAACGCTTTATGTTGTTATGACACAATACCAAGTCATCATTGGCATATTTTTTTAGAAGCATATCATATTTTGTGTCATCAATTTTACAACTATATCAATTAAAAATTGGAGCCTTGAATTTTGTGTTGTGTAGTTTTTTTACTTCAACAATAAGATTGCGAATAATTGTTCGATTAATCTTGATTTTTGTCAAATCTTGGCCATTATATCATTTCTTGATTAGGTACCCATCTTTGTAAAATAAATAGTCATCAAAATTCTTAGCAATGACTTTTTCAGTCATTTTTGAGTCTTCGTCAAACTTTGGGATTCTGATTTGGACCATTTCACCACGATATTTAGCACGGTAAGTCTTGTTCTTAAAGCCTTCATAGTAAAAGTAAATATCACTTATTTTTTCACTAACAACCGAGCCAAAAACTCCTCTTAACTCTTCGATAACAAGTTTAGACTCAGTTTTATTGAGTTTGTCTTGTAGCATTTTTAATTTCTTCTAGTTGATTCATATATTCATCAACTCTTTTAATGTAAAGACTGTCATCAAAAGGTTTAACAGGATGTTTGTTTATCCATAGCACAACTAAAGCATTAACCAAAATTTTGTGAATGTGAACATAGTAAGGTTCAAAGTCATCGCCATAACCTTCATATAATCACTGAGTTTGTTCTTCGGTAAGATTTTGTGATTCAATAAAGTAAGCAAGGTCAAAGTGAACATCTCCCATTGTGGCGTATTCTCAATCAGTAATGAAGAGATTTTTGTTTTCATCCTCAATAAAATTGAATAGTCACAAGTCATTGTGGCAAGGAGCAGAGTTGTCGATATTTTTCAAGAAGAGATTAATTTTTTTGTAGTGTTTATCTAAAACGTCAATCTTGCGTCCTAGTTCACTAACCTTTTGGCGATATACTTTGAATCTTCTTGCTAAATTGTTAGCAGGAAAACGTAATTTTGAGTTGTGAATTGTAATCAGCATTTGACCGATTTTTATTAAGTTTTCTTTGTTTAATTCTGGTTGTTTACCTTTGATAAATTCTGTTACTAAAGTTTTTTCATCATCATATAAAACTTTAGGGCTGAAATCAAATTTGTTAAGGATTTGATAATCAATTTTGTGATTGAATTCATCATATTGTTTTTCTTTAATGAATGTGTTTTGTTTATCATCAAAATAAGTTTTATTGGTAAAACCTTGATTTTTTAATAGATGTTTCATGAATTAAAAATCGATATTTGAAGCATATTTAGCATTTTCTTGTACGAAATCACGACGTGGTTCAACTTCTTCACCCATTAGAGTGGTAAAGATTGTGTCAGCTGCAGCTACATCTTCGATTTGTACTTGTAACATGCGACGATTTTCAGGATTCATTGTGGTTTCTCACAATTGTTCTGGATCCATTTCTCCCAACCCTTTGTAACGTTGGATGTTAACTTTTGATTTGTCAATAGATGCTAAAATTTCTTCTTTTTGCTTGTCATTGTAAGCATATTGTACATTTTTACCATAACTTATTTTGTATAGTGGTGGCTGCGCCAAGTAAACAAAACCATATTCAATTAAAGGACGCATATAACGATAGAAAAAGGTTAGCAATAAGGTTGTAATGTGAGCTCCATCGACATCGGCGTCAGTCATAATAACGATTTTGTGGTATCTTAGTTTGTTAATATTGAATTCATCACGAATTCCAGTTCCAAGAGCGTGAATTAAAGTTCCAATTTCTTTATTTTCTAACACTGATTGAATATTGTTCTTTTCGGCATTGATAACTTTTCCCCGCAATGGTAGAATTGCTTGAATTGAACGGTCACGACCCATTTTGGCACTACCACCAGCAGAGTTCCCTTCGACAATGTAAAGTTCAGTTAATTCAGCATTTTTAGTTGAACAGTCAGCAAGCTTTCCTGGTAGGTTTCCAAACTCAAGTCCATCTTTTTTACGTGACGCTTCACTTGCTGCTTTAGCAGCTAAACGAGCTTGTTGAGTTTTGATACATTTTTCAACAATCAAACGAGCTATAGCAGGATTTTCTAACATGTAACGTTCTAGCGATTCACTTAAAACTTTGTTAGTTGCACTACGAGCATCTTTATTTTCTAGTTTCCCCTTAGTTTGACCTTCGAAAATAGGATCTGCGTGTTTTACTGAAATAATTGCCACTAATCCTTCACGAATATCATCTCTTGATAAACGGTTTTTTTCATCTTTGATTAGCTTATTTTCTTCACCTCAGTGATTAAAAATTCTTACTAAAGCATCACTAAAACCTTGCTCATGTGTTCCACCTTCATTTGTTGAAATGTTATTGGCATATGAAACAACATTATTTGAAAATCCTTCGTTATATTGCAAAGCAACTTCAACACTAACTTCTTTTGCGTCTTCACCCATTCTTGGATCTTTGAAACTTCCTTCAGCGTATACAATCTCTGGATTGATAACTTTTTTACCTTTCCCTAACTCACGCACGTAGTCAACTATTCCACCTTCGAAACAAAATTGTTTTTCAACACTTTTAATTTTGTCGTTGATATTTAGTTTTAATCCTTTGTTAAGGTATGCTGTTTGTTTTGCGTGGTCTGCAATGATTGAAAAGTCAAAGTCATTTTTTTCCATTATTGTGAAATCAGGTTTGAATTTAACTCTAGTTCCGCTAATTCCTTCAGGAGCTTCAGAAATAACAGCCAACTCATTTACTTTTTGCCCTCCATTAGCAAACTTTTGATAGTAAACTTTTTGATCTCTAGTAACTCATACTTCAAATTCCTGACTTAAGGCATTAACAACACTAGCTCCTACCCCGTGTAATCCCCCACTAACTTTATAGGCATCTGAGTTAAATTTACCACCAGCATGTAAAACCGTGAAAACTGTTTCGACTGTACTTAGTCCTGTTCCTGGGTGTTTGTCAACCGGTATTCCCCGACCATTGTCGATAACCTCAACTACATTATCAGGATATAAGTTAACTGTGATCTCATTACAAAAACCTGCCAAAGCTTCGTCGACTGAGTTATCAAGAATTTCTCAAATCATGTGGTGAAGACCTTTGAAACCGATGCTTCCAATGTACATTCCCGGTCTTTTACGAACTGGGTCTAGACCTTTTAAAACTTCAATGCTGCTTGAATCGTAATTATTATGATTTTTTTGCTCCATTGCTACCTCTTTTTTAATATATAAATATATTAAAATTTTACCTTATTTTAGGCATTTTGAAGCACCATGACTAGCAAAAAGCAAGAAAAAACCGCCCTTAGAGGCGATTTAAATTCTTATAATAAGCTTGAAGTATCTACATCTTTAATTTCTTCTTCAGTTGCTGTGAAGAATGCTAGGTTGTGTAGACCCATTTTTTCAGCTAAAACGATTCAAGGGAAAACATAAATTTCTTGGTTGAAACGTCTTACTCTCATATTGTAAACTCTACGTGCTGCATAGATTTCATCTTCTTGTAAAGCAACTTCAGTATTGAATTGCAAGTATAGACTTTCTGCCTTTAAATTTGGGTATTGCTCGAAAGTTAATGAAAGTCCACGAGTAACATTTTCTAGAATTGCTTGTTTTTCTTGTAAGTTGTTTGTTTTATCAACATCAGCGATCTTTGAACGTAATTCTGTAACTCTTTCTAGTAGTCCTGCTTCGTGATTTCTGTAGCTTTTTACTCCATCCATCATTTTAATCAATGTTGCTCTTCTTTTTGCTTGCGCAGCCTGAATTTGCGAACTAGCTTCTTGTGCTTCTACTTGCATAGTATTGAAAGAATTTTTCTTTTTGTATGCAAAAATCAAGAAGATGAATAAAGATATGATAATGAAAAAGATATACATAGCTTTTTGTGCACTAGTTGCTTTAGCTGGTTGAATGTGGTTGTCAACGTTTAATTTAACTTCCACTTGTTCATTTCTTGAATCAAATAACATTTTTTCTCCTTAGAATTTATGCTCTTTTAAATTATATCTTAATTTAAAGTTTCATTGCTGCAGCCATCTGATCGATAACACTTTTTTCCAATTTGTCTGGCTTGTCAATAAAGACAAATATTCCATGCTCATTGATTTCTAATTTGTATGTATCTTTATATTTATTGAATTGACGATTAAAATTATTGATTCATCTTGTTGTTGTAAATGCTTTTTCTTCATTTTTCACAAAATGATAGTTGAAATACATTCTATTATCATCAATTAGCTGTTGATCTATCCTAGTTGCATTATTTCTTGAAAAAGTTTTTTTAACAAGTCCGGAATTAATCATTTGTCCTTTTTCTAGACGTATTTTTGAGTTAAATAGAACGATTTTAGGCTCTTTAAACATGGTGTAGTCAGTGTAAGGAACTGGAACATTAACAGTACCGCAATCGTGGTCATAAACTCTAACATATTCAACTTTTTCAATTCCGTATCAGCTTGTTGCAATGATGTTAAAAATCGAAGTGTCAGAAGATTTATGTTGAGAATCAATTTCATAAATGATGGGTCTCAATCTTTCTTTACTATACATTTCTAAGTAAGTTTCTTTGTAAATTTTTGATTTAACTATTAAAGTATCATCTAATTTAGTATCTACTGGATTTGACACAATTTGATCATCTTTGTAATCCATTTGATAACGTTGACCTGGTTTAGTGTACTTTTCAGCCGCTAAATATTTATTTTGAAAAACAAAATTTATCGAAGCCAAAAGATTTGACATATTTGTGTAAAAGAATGGTCATAAAGCCTTCTTAACTCTATCAATATCTGATTCTTCAAATCTTATATTTTCAACTGCATTGTAGTTAAGTTCAGAATAAAATTTAGCATCATTTATGTTTCAGTTGTTGATTAAGAAAGCAGTTGGTTTTTTCTCAAAATCAGGAGTGAATAGATTTAATTTTTGACTATATATTTTTCAATCTATGTATCTTTGTTGTATTAACATTTGGAAAAAGTTTACAAATGCAACATCGTTGTTGTATTCAAGATTAAAATGTTGGTAAAAATCACGATTTTCCAGTAAAACTGTGCTCTTTTTCAGTGTTTTTCTTATTTTTCTTTCACTTTCAAGAGGTTGTGAAATGAAACTTAATTCTGGTAAGTAATTACTTGGGTATAAGAATAAAGAACGGCTTTTTAAAAAAGGTGAAGTGTGTTGATAATAGGCCACAATAGTTTTGCTATAAGTTTTGTCGCCATTTCTATAGCTAACAACAATCGAACCTGTATACTCGATTGGTTCATACGTTAAAACACGATAAAAAATGTCGTAAAAATATGTGTTCCGGATGTCATATTTTTGTACTGCGTGAATGAAAACCGGGTTAGTTGTGTCTGCGAAAACCGGTTTTAGATCGCTTCAGTCAGTTACTTCAACTTTATTGATTCCTATTTTACTAAAGGCATATGATCTTAAGTCTTCTGGACTGAAAGTGTTGAAAACTGAACACAAAATTGCTTCTTTTTCAATTCTTAAATTATCAGCTTCTTTGTATGCTTTTTGTTTTTCATTTTCAAACGATTCAATTGCTTCACAATTTTTACGGTATATTCCCATTGCTAGAAATATAAAACCTATCAGAATGAAACAACTCAAAATGATCATGATGTTTCCAAAACGTTTACCACCAATGTTTAGATGTTGATAAAGCTTCTCGATTGAAACTTTTTTGTCTAATATCTCTTTTCTTAGTGATGTAACCTTGTTGGCAGCTTCTGGATCAAATTGTTTTATTCTTTCATTGATAAAATCATCAAAAATGTCGCCCAATTTGCTTTCATTAGTTTCAAAAAAAGTCTTTGTCGGGTTTATGAAAATGTCGTTTATTGCTAAGCTATCATCAATTCTTCTTTCCATAAATTAATCCAATCCTAAATCGTCGTCATCAACCAAACTATATTTTTTAGTAGTTTTCTGGCTTGATGCTTTTTCTTCTTTCTCAAATGGTTGAATATTGTTGTCTTCAAATATATCTTCTAGATTTTTATTTGAAATTGAATCTTCAGAACTAATTTCAGTAATTTCAGATTCACTCAGATCATCTGTTTCTTGACTTGGTTGATAAAAAATGTTATTAAAATCGTTATCTCTTTGTGTATGTGATTCAATGTTTTCGTGTGTATTTTCAGTGAATTGTTGCTCGCTTGGCGAATCAAAATCAATGTTTATTTCTCTTGTATCAAACGGATCAACATCAAAATCAATATTGCTTTGTGTTTGTATACTTTTTTGATGAATTTCATTGTTTTGAATTATCAATTCATCAGTTTGGTGTTCATTGTTAATGTCTGATAGTTCTTCAATATTTTCGTTATAAGAAACGCGTTGATTTTGATTGTAAACAATTTTGTTATTGTCAACTTGAGGCTTGTCTTCTTGTAAATTCAAGAAAGCAAGATTGTCTTCATTTTTATCATCAAATGTTTTGATTTGTGCTTGTGTAGCTTTATTTTGAGTATATTTGGTTGTTGTAGTTTTAAGTGATTCGAGCTTTGCCTTTTCACGTTTTGATTTAGAAAAAGCAAAACGGTTTAAAACGGTAGGTGAAACAATTAATAAAACTAAGCTAGTTAGCAACAAAACGATTGATAAAACGAGTGCCAAGACTGTTGAACCCATGCTTGCAAAAGCTGCATAAAAGAATGTTGGAACAATTCCCATTGTGTACTGATTTGGTAAGGCAGTATTACCATTATAAGCTTTGCTAAATTGTGAAAATCATATATTGAATATTGGTTTGAAAGCATTTTGTGGTGCATCAATTTTTCCAGAGATTTCGCCCAAGCTTTGTTTCATAGTGTAAAGAGTGGTTGTCAAAAAAACAACACTGATTACCAAGAAAATAGATTTGTTAATTGAAATATGAAAAGCTCTTCATGAAAATTTACTTTCAAATTTAAAAAGTGATTTTAGTGCAAATAAGATAACAAATAAGTAAATGAATGTCGAAAAAGCTCCAAATAATGCCCCCATTGTGTAACTGTGAATTGTGGTTATAACTGGCACAGGCAGGAATGAAAAAACTAAGAAAAAGACACTTAAAACAATTGTTAAAATTAGTCACAATCGTTTTGATCCAAAGTGTTTTTTGGTTTTATTGGTGTTATTTTCTTTTGATAATTTTAAAAAATTAAATTTACTAGATTTCATATAAAGTCACCACCACTAATGGTTCTTTGTAAAGCACTTTAAACATTTTTTTTCTAATTGTACGACGTAATTTTTCTTGAATATCTTTTAAATTAATTTCTTCTGCTTCTTCAAATTCTTTATTAAACATTTTTTCAATCAATTGTGTAACTTCTTCTTTATTTTCTTTGGAAATAATTCCATAACTAGCAATATTTAATTGTCCAATTGGCTGTTTAGTTTTGTAGTCAATTAAGCTTGAAACTGCTATCACACCATCTCTTGCTAGTGTTTCTCTTTCTTTAATAACTTCGTGACTGATATCTCCGATTCCAAAACCATCAATTATTACATCACCATGATGTCTTAAAGTGTGTTTTTGTGAAAATAGTTTACCATCAACAAATTGAGCAACTTTACCATTATTCAAAATAATGCAATTGTTCTGATTCATAAAAGCATGTTTAACTACTTCACTGATTGCCAATGCAAAATAACGATATAGACCTTGAATTGGGATAAAGTATTCTGGACGGAAGAATTTCACAACATCAATAATGTCTTGTTTAGCTGGATTACATGAGTAATATTCGCTTGAGCTTAGTTCAATTAAGTCTGAACATGTACGAGCAATTTCATCCAGTGTAACTGCATAATTAACTTCTAAACCATTAACTGGTGGAGCAATCATAATAACTTTATCATTTCCTCTTAGTGTCAAGTAAACGTCATTTCCTGAAGCAATTCTTAAGAAACGATTGTGTAATCTTTCAATTGCTCCAGTGACTAAAATAACAGCATTGTGAACACTATTGGCATTGCGATAATCAATAACTTCCGGCATTTTCATGTTTGGATGCATTTTTTGCAACAAATCAATCAAAATTGAATAATTTCTACCGTATGTGATGACTGGCCGATTGTATTTGATAGCTAGAAGCAAGATTTCATTAGCGGTAATCATGTCTTCATCGTATAGTCCGACAATGATTCTTTGGTCTTCTTTTGCTTCCATAAATTTGTATTCAATTTGATTAGTTACTCAAAGTTTATTGATAGTATTACCTGGTTGATTTGATTTTCCTGAGTCCATAATTAATATTTTGATCGGATCAGAACCAATTTTTTGCTGAATATCTTGCAATTTAGTTTGCCCATAAGGGCCAAGGTTACCGATAACGAAATTAGTCATAAATAAAATGTTTTGATTATCGGTATTGAAATTTAAACCTAATGTTCCTGGCAATCCCCCTGCTAAAGGTAGTGGAGTTATTTTTATTTTGCCAATGTTAAAAGGTTTGTTAATTGCTATAACTTCGTAGTCATTATGTTCGATACTGTATTTTGAAATTCTGTCTAAAACAACAAACTTATTGAATGTAGATGTATAGATTTTGACGTTTTTGATTTTCATTAACATTCAAGGAATAGCACTAAAGCTTTCGTTGTGAACATCAGTAATGAAAATCCCTTCAATTTTATTGGCATGTTTTTCTAAATAATCAAAATCAGCAATTAAAGTATCAATTCCATTATGTGAATTGATTGGTACTTTAGTTCCGGCATTGATAACAAAAATTTTGGAATCAATTTCTAAAACATAACAATTTTTACCATTTTCGTCTTGTCCTCCAAGAGCAAAAAAGTTAATCTTTGACATATTAATCCTTTCATATTATTGTTTGAAACTTGCAGTAAATTAATATTATTAATTTTATAACACTTTTTATCTTGCCATAACTTAAAAATTACATTTTTAAAAGTAAAAAAGCGAGTTATGCTCGCTCTTCTACCATATCCATTGTTTGTTTTAGCGCCTTTACGAAGTCTTGATAACTAAATTGCACTTGATTATCACGTGAAGCATAAGTAGTATTAAACAATCCTTTTAGCGTTCCTCTGAATTTATCACTGTTTTTATCAGCTGGTTCTTCGAAAGGAACTTGACCATCACCTTGCTCGGTTTTTTGCACTTGCTTGATGAAAATATCCAAAAAGGCATTGGTATTTAAATTTGGACTTTGTTCGATGAAATTTTTCGACGGAAACAAGTACCCAGCGCGATAAGCAAAATATTCGACTGGGGTTAATTCAACACCTTCTTTTAAGTCACTTCAGCTTTGTTTAAAATCATCACTATATAGTCAATTGATAAATGCTAAAGTTGAAGCATTATTTTTTTGTCCAGCATCAATTGCAACAATTGAAGGACCCTGTAGAACATATGCCCCATTGTAGTTTGGGTCTTCATCATTGTTTTTTTGTGGTGGTGTAGTGATTAACGTATTCTTTAATGAAAGTTTGTTTCCTTGTGGCTTAAAATCTTTTAACAATCATCAAGAATCTACTTGCTTTGGAAGACTTTTTTCAAGCTCGCTTATTTTTTCAAGTTTGTCCTTGACTGCCAAATTAGAAGCATAAGCAGTATTGATATCATCAATTGTTTTGTATACTGAGTTGTATTGCTCTTCAGTCATTGGGTTTGATGTGTCAAACACATAAAACTTAACAAAATCGCTCAAATTATTAATGATAAATTCCTTGGCTTCTGTTGAGTTATATAACACTTTTGCATTGTTTGCGTTTTCCATAAATTTATTTATAGAAATAAGATTTTCAGTCAAAATTTGTGTCTTTGAAGCAGTAGTAGGTTTGTTGTTTGAGTCAAAGTTCAGTAAACTCACAACTTTTTGTTTTTTGTCAATGTCAGTCGGTAACATATATATTTTTGAACCAATTGTCATTTTTGTTGTTTCTTGATCTTTGATTAAATCCCCATTAGCTCAGTATGAAATATTTTGATTTTTGTAGAAGAAAGGATCTTGAGCAAAGCGTACATAATTATATGCTAATGTTGAACCAGATCCAAAAAGAACCTTGTGTGCTGTTTGAAGACGTGAAGAGTTAAAATCTCTTGATGAGTCTCTTTGAACATAAAATCTTTTTGTGTTAATTAAGTCAACAATTTGTTTAATTCTTGAGTAAAACTCTTTAGAATTGGTGTCATTTTGGCTTCCATTCAAGACTTTTCAATAATCAATTAAATAATTTTTCTTTGTTCCTGGCTGTAAATAGTAATTTTTAAAATCACCTTTTGCTGCGTTGAACATTTGTAAGTACAAGTAATTTACAACCGAGTCAACTCCAAGAACAAAAAACTCATTAGTGTTAGTTTCTAAAGAATTTGCTAAGAAGTTAGCAAAAGAAATTTGATTGTCATATGTGTAAATAATCGAATCATCCAGTGTAAAGTTTTGTACTTTACTGAAATCAAAATTAGCTTTGTCAAGTTTTCAAAGCTCTTGAATTAAATTTCTTTCGTTTTCACTGATAGAATCTGATTTTCAAAGGTTTATCGCTTTTTGTAAGGTTTCTGAATTTGTAGCTGAAATCAAGTTAGTTTTTAAATTGACTTTTTGTTCTTGAGTAAGATTCTTTAAATAAGAGTCATACTTTGTGTTTAGTGTTGTTAATATGTAACCTAATAAAGGTAAGTCAACTGTCATTACTTCACTACTTTTTCCAAAAGGAAGCAGTCCCACTTGAATATTTTTTGGTCCAATTAGGTTACTATTAGCTTTTAAAAATTCATCTTTAATATCTGAAGTGTCAACATTTTTTAAGTCTAAAAGCTTGTTGTAACTAGATAACAGAACAGCAGTTGAAGGATAAGCGAGAACTGCATTTGGGATAGTGTTGACATCTTTGGCATTAAGTTTTAATTTTAAATTCAAGTACAAGTCATTTAGTGACCCAGCAAAATATTGTAATTCCACCGGTTTCAAAAGACTTTGCTTTGGATTGCTTGATTCTTTAATCTCTTCGTTTGTTTTTTTTACGTATTCGTTATATTTGGTGACTAAATCAACTAGTGCACTATATCTTTTTAAATCACTTTGCGGTGTATAAGTTGTTGCTAAAACTACTCTATTTCTTTCAGGAATTTCAAAATCACTCTTAGTTTTGTTACATGAAGCAGATGTTAAGGCCACGACTGGTGTAGTAACTGCCGCAAGTGCAAATAATATCGTTTTCGTCTTTTTTAATTTAGGCATGTATTTAATTATACTTTGTTTTGAGTGTTAAAAGAGTAACAAAAAAAGAGCACAACGCTCTTTTAAGGGTCAATTTCTTGAAATGGCGCGCCCGGCAGGAGTCGAACCCGCAACCTTTTGGGCCGTAACCAAACACTCTGTCCAATTGAGCTACGGGCGCATTTTGGAGCCACCAACCGGATTCGAACCGGTAATCGAGGTGTTGCAGACCTTTGCCTTGGCCGTTTGGCTATGGTGGCAACACATAGCTTCTAATGCTATTAAGCAAATTAAATTATAATACTTTTTTTATTTTTGTGATAAAAATTAAACTCATATCAAACAATAACCTGTTGTACACAACTTTAAAAATAAGGTTAATTTAAAATTTAGATTTTGCATACTGTCACCTTATTTTGTATATTACTTAATTTTAATCTTTAGAAATTTGAGTTTGAAAGGTTACTAAATAATAAATAGGGTAAAAAAATGAACCTTTTGAAATACAAAATAATATTCTTTCTAAAAACGGCTTTGCACATAAAAAAAGAAAGAGTGCTAAATTTAGTAAATTAGTAATAATTCTTAAGAACTAAAAAATATTCAAAAACTTTTAGTTAGAATAGTTTTTTGTGTATAACTAAAAATTGCATCATTACTTTAAAAAAACTTTTACAAAACAGAATAAATTTTGAAAAATAGACAAATTATATCTGCAAATATGTGCTTTAATCTGCAAAATTAGACAAAAAATAAAATAAAGAGAAATTAAAAAACACAAATACTAAATTTTTGGATCTTGTCAAAAGAAATTTTAGAAAAAACAAATTAAATGCTATTTTTGCTAATGTAACTCATCTTCGTCAATAAAAGATGTTGCGCAAAATCAATTTTCTTGTTAATAGTATTACATCACAAAAATAAAAAAGTACTTAATTTGAACTTAAGCGTTTAAATGATGTTAACCTTGTTGCCAACTATATTAGAAATATTCATTTGATGGAGAATGAGTTATTCATTCATGGATATTCACTAACGGAATATACTAATACAATAAAAAATGGCGCAAAAGTATCGCAATGGAAAAAGCATGAACAGTCTCAGATAGCGAAGAAACTAAATACTTTTTCTCTATTTTAAAATTGGAATGTTTATATTCGCAACCAACCCATAAAACGACTTCTTGCTAATTGAAAAAATTTGGTTAAAGATTATATCCAGTGATACAACAATGAAAAATTCAATGTTGTCCTGAATGAAAAACACCCCATCATTGATGGAGTGAAAACTTCATTATTATTTGAAAGTACGACCTTTTTATCCTATACTCTAGATCTAACTGAAAACACACGGCCTTCCTGAGTAAAAGATAACTAATTATAAGTAATTTATCCTACTTTAAAATAAATTTATTTCACTTTATTAAATTTAATGATTAGTCGATGATATTGCATTCTGCTGTAATAACCTTCATTGTCTTTGTAATTTGGATTTTGTGACTTGGTAAAACCATTCAAGCATAATTCTACATCTATTTTCAAAATAGATTTCTTTTCGAGTTCCTCATTCAATCACTTGATGTCATTCATCACTTTTTTTAGAATGTCACTGTCTCAAAGAACAGAAAATTCAGTCATACCCTTTTCGTTTAAAAAATTTATGAACAACTTGCTGTCATCTTTATAAATAAAACGACATTTAAATTTCCCTTTAAGTAACGACAGTTTGTGATATTCTATTTTGTCAAAATTGTTTGGCGTTATTATTTGAATTCGTTTTCTTGTTTGTTGTTGTTCCGAAGGTTTCTGAACATCATTCAAAGCTTTATCATGATGACTACCTTCTCTTTTGGAATTTTTATTTATATAAGAAGAGAAAAACGACAAAAGTTCATTTTCTTTGTAATTTTTATCAGCATTAATTACGCTTTTATTTTGTTCTTTTAAAAAAGGGCAAGAAATATCGTGCTTACCACTTGTTTTAATTGGATAAGATCTAATTCATAAAGTTCCGTTTTCATTCGTTGCAAGAGTAAATCTCGCTATTTTACAATGACTACAAAATAAATTTGAACTGATTTCACTCTTAGAATATTTTTTTTCCTTAATCGATTCACATATTTCATCAATATTCAAACATTGGTCAATAGTTTTGAAAAAATATAATGTTCTATTGTTATTTTTATCATTCATATTTAAATTATATATTTGTATATTACTGTATTTTGACTTTTGATATGAACAACATCATTGAATACAAAGAAAAAAAGCGATTTTTGTGATATATGAATGAACTATCTTAACTTATTTCGTCTAATTTTATCAAGAAATACATTGTGTAAAAAAAAGAGCAAAAACACTTGTTTTGCTCGAAAAATTATTATTTTGCATTAATTAGTTTTTTTAATATTTTAGAAACTCCGGCTTTTTTATAGTGCGCACCGATTTCTGTTGCAAGGTTTTTTAGCTGTGGGCTTGAATTTTTCATCGCAATCAAAGCACCCAAATACTGTTTTGCACTGGCATCATTCATACTATCGCCTAAATGCACGGCTTTTTGTGGGTCAATATTTTTTAAAGCACAAACATAGCTGTCAGCAAAGCCTTTTGAGGCTTCAATATCATTTATTTCTAGCGCTTTATTGTTTGCAGTCATTGCGACATTAATGTTTGGAACATATTTAAGTAATTTCTTTTGCAAAAGTGCCAATTTTTTTGTTGAGAAGCTTAAAACTAAAATTTTAGTAACATCATCTTGTTTTGGCATTTTGTTGTAAGTGGCAACATATATTTTCTTTTTGAAAACAGGAATCATTTTGGCAAACAGGTTATTTGAATAAATCGTTGAACTTGAATTTACAATAAACGAGAATTTATCTTCAATCAAAATCTTAATAATTTGATTGAATTTTTCATCGTTGATAGTAATTTTTCTAATTATTGTTCCTGTTTTGTCGAAAATTATTGCTCCATTTTGAGCTATTCCGTAGTCTAAACCAAGAGTATTTGTTATTTGCAACAGGTTTTCGTTAAAAGCACGACCAGTAGAAATAAAGCAAGGTACAGACTTGTTAATTTCTTTGATAGTTTCTATATTTTCTTGTGAAATTGTTGATTTTTTATCAACCAATGTTCCGTCAAGATCTAAAAATATAGCTTTTGGTTGGAAATTCATTAGAATCCTGCAATTTTTTCTAGTTTGTCAACTGTGTTGTATCCTACTCCACCAAATTTTTGAATGTTATCTTCAAAAACAAAGTAAGCAGGAATTGAGTTGATTGATCATTGTCTTGCTAAGTCTCTATTTTCATCAACATCCACTGTTAGAACATTAACTTCTGGGTGTTTTTCAGCAAATTTTTGAACTTCTGGTTTTAACATAACACACATTCCACATCAGTCAGCTGAAAATAGAATGAATGTTTTCCCTTTTAAGTTTTTGATGTCTAAATCATTAGCATTTTCGATTTTTTTGATCATAATTTTACTCTCCTTTTTAGGGTTATAAATAATATGTTAAATTATATTACACAAAAGCAAAAAAGTTATTTTTCAGTAAAAAAACGAGTGCTTTTGCATTTTTTTGTCTTTTAATATGCTTTAGCAAAAATTACATTACGTTTTGTTTCGCTTCCAGTAACAGGACAAGTGCAATTTTTATTTGTTGGGATAGGATCTTCAAATGGGATACAACGTGCAGTGGCTCCTGTTTCTTCTTGAATTTTGGCTTCAGCTTCTTCACAACCACAAAATGGCATCATTACCCATTTGTTTTCGGCAATAAGTTTTTTAAATTCTTCGTAGTCTTCAGTGAATACAATATTTTCAATCATTCTATTGTAGGCTGAGTTGTAAAGGTTGTTATGAACATCTTCTAAAAGAGTCTTAACTGTTTTCTTAAGATTAGAATCAAATGCAACTTCAATCTTTTGTAATGTATCACGACGAACAAGAAGCATTTTTCTCTCTTTAGCTTCGTTTGAACCGATTTCAATTCTCAAAGGAGTACCATGGATCTCACTGTTTGCAGCCTTAAAACCAAGTCCTTTCTCGCTCGAGTCTACTTTTACTCTTCAGCTTTTAGCAAGAACTGAACGAACTTGTTCTGCCATTTTTTTAACCTCAGGATCTTTATGTCCGAAAATTTCTAGAATATCAATTTGAGTTGGTGCCACTTTCGGTGGGATGATAATTCCATGATCATCTCCATGCGCCATTATTAATGCGCCCAATAATCTAGTTGTTACTCCTCAGCTAGTTCCATAAGCATGTTCCCTTTTATTTTCTTTATTTTTAAAGGTTATATCAAATGCTTTAGTAAAGTTTTGAGCAAGATAATGGCTTGTTCCTGCTTGTAATGCTCTACCATCTTTCATCATTGCTTCAATTGTGTATGTAGAACATGCTCCACTAAATTTTTCACGCGGAGTTTTCTTTCCTTGAATAACCGGAATTGCAAGATAATTTTTTAAGAACTTAGCATAAACTTTTAGCATTGTACGAGTCAATTTTCTTGCTTCAATTGCATTATTGTGAACTGTGTGTCCTTCTTGTCATAAGAATTCAGTAGTTCTTAAGAAAGGGTTAGTTGTTTTTTCTCATCTCACAACATTAGCTCACTGGTTATAAACTAAAGGCAAGTCATTATAACTTTCAACTTCATTTTTGAAATACTCATTGAATAAGACTTCACTAGTGGGACGGATGTAATAGTTTTCGCTTAATTTTTTGTCTCCAACATGAGTTACTGTGGCCAATTCAGGACTAAAACCTTCGACATGTTCTTTTTCGCGATTGATTAAACTTTCTGGAATAAGTAAAGGAAAGTACACATTTTGTACTCCTAGTTTTTTAAATTCATTGTCTAGATTTCTTTGAATGTTTTCTCAAATTCCGTAAGAAAGCGGTTTGAAAATGATGCTACCTCTAACTTGAGTGTAACTTATTAGATCTCCGTTTTTAATAACATCTAAATATCATTTTGAAAAATCTTCTTTTAATGGGGTAATTTTGTCTATTTTTTTTGCCATATTTATTACTTTCTATTTAATATTATTTGTATGGTTCATTGAATTAAATTATATTAGAAATTGGTCAAAAATCAAGTCTAAATGTAGTTTTGAAATACTGGTTGAATATGATTGCTTTATTCAAAAAGTGTGTTTTTGCTTTAAAATTTAGGTATAAATGTAATTTTTTGGAGGAAGTTATGGACAAAAAGAAAAGTGGTTATGAAACTTTAGTCGAAAAAAGACCAGAATTTGTTAAAGCATTCAGTGAACTTACAAAAGTGCTTTATTCTGCCAATTACTTAGATGAAAAGACTAAAGAACTAGTTGCTGTTGGAGTAGCAGTTTCAAAAAGATGTAAACCATGCATGAAAGCACACATCAAAAAAGCCTATATAGCTGGTGCTAATTACGAAGAAATTTTGGATGCAGCATTGGTTCCTGTTGGTTTCGGTGGAGGTCCTGTTTATAGTTCGGTAGTGAACGACGTAATGGAACTTTTGGAAGAGTTAGAAAAATAATTTTGTATCGAGCAAACACTGCTCGATTTTTTTTTTTTTTTGTCTTGAAACACTACTAAATATACTAAAAAATAACTTGGAGATTAATTTACGTTACTTTTTTGAAAAAACTTAAAAAATAAAATAGACTCAATTTGTACAAAAAAACACAGCATTGCGCCGTGTTGTAAATAATAAGTACTGTTCAAATAAGCTTTTAAGCATTATGTTTTTTTGCCTTTGTTAATTAATTTGCGTAGAAATCTTTGAGAGTATCAATAAAATTGTCAAAGTCTTCCAATCATATTGAATGTCCTGCTTTTTGAAATTCGAAAACTTGAACATCTTTGTTAACACTGTGGTAATAATTTGCAATATTAGCAAAATCAATTATTCCATCATAAGCACCAATGAAAAGACCTACTGGCATTTTTGCGTTTTTAATTCCTTCGTCAATTCTATCCATATTTTCTAAACTTGGCAAGATTCTACCAAGGGCATAGATGTTTCTTAATTCTTCCTGGTGAGTTGCAAAATATTTATCCATTTGTTTTAATTTGTTTTCATCATTTAGCAATTTTGAAGGATCATAATAGCAAAGGTTAACTAGTTTCTTTCATTCTTCAGTATTCAATGGAAAGAAGCATTCGTCAAATTCTTTTACTCTTGTTAATCCAGAACGTGACATTGGCCCCACAAGAGCAATCTTTTTGATTTTTTTACTGTTTTTCAACACAGCTGACATTGAAATTCCTCCACCCATTGAGTGTCCGAATAGATAAAGATTGTCAACATTAATTTCTTTAATTCAAGCATCAAAAATATCACAAAAAGTTAGAAACTTCATGACTTCCGGTTTGTATTGACTTTTACCACTTGCTGGCATGTTTAAACCTCAAATGTTGTACTCATTTGCAAATGAATTAAACAAAGGTTCAAAGAAAGCAAATTCCGAACCAAAACCATGAACAAAAATTAAGTTTTTATCCTTCTTGTTATCAATGTGCAAATATTCAAGTTCTAAATCATTTCATTTAAAAGTTTTAATCATTTTTACTCCTTAATTGTTATCAACTACTCTTGCTATTTGAATGGCTAAAAATTGATTTGTTATCAAGAAAATAAATAAATATAAAGTTGGAAAGACAATTTGCCACATATTCTTAGCGCGATCAGTTCAATTTTCTTTGAATAGTGAAGCAATATTTCAATTGATTGTAAAACCTAGAAAACTTATTGTTGCTAGCAGGAAAATAATATATCCTAATCTTCTTGCGAATAAAATGAGTATTCTTCCAAAAATCGCTCACAAAATGTGAACATAAACAATTCTTAAAACTGATGCATTCATTGCTATCAAAGCTTTTACATATTCTTTATTTCATTCTTCTTCAGCATAAGAAGCAGCTCAGTAAGTTAGTCTTACTGATCCAGTTACAATGATTGCTACAATTACTCCAGTAATTGAATTTCATATTACAAGCGAAATCAAAATATACATAATGTCAGGAACAGCAACAATTGAACCAAGTGATTTTTTGATAAATGATCTTAATTGACTCTGTTTTCTTGCTAAAAATATTCCACAGCTAAAACCAAAAAACATTTCTACAACAAAACACAACATCGCACAGCCAAAAGAATAGAAAAACAATTTTAAACTATGAACTAAAACGTCATAACCATTTCTATCAGTCCCTAGTAATGCATAACGGTAGTCATGTTTAGCTTGGGAACTAAAGAATTGATCTAAATTAAAAACTAAATACTCCCTTTGCAAATTGTTAGTTATAAAGGTATGATAAATGTGATTATCTTCTTTACTTACTATTGAGTAAATAGTTTGATAAATATTGTCAGATTCTCTTTTTTCAATTGTGTAAAGTAAAGGATTATCTTTTGACACGGTGATATGTGCTGTTATGTTTTTATCTAAGTTTAAATTAGCAAATTCTTCATATGGAGAAGAGTTTAAAAAGATATTTATGAAACTAATGAATATCATCAAAAGTCAAATTATCAATAAAAAGACTGCTATTTTATTGCTAAAAAATCTTTTAAAGTAACTTTGCTTCTTACCAACAATATCGAGATTGTGCTTGCGTTGCGATGCAAAGCGAAAAAGTGATTTTTCCATTCTAATCCTTTGCAAATGGGTTAATTGATAATTTGATAGTTTCTGTGATTAATAGTGAGCTTAAATACGTAACTGATAAAAAGGCAACTAAATAGCAAAGTGCTTCATTGTGATAGGTGGCGATAACTGAATATAAATATTTTCAAGTTCCTGGCACAGCATAATAACTTTCTAAAAAGATACTTGCAATGAAAAGTGACAATATTTCAAAGGGAATCAGTGTCAATACTGGACTAATTGAGTTTTTAATTACAACTTTTCAGTATTTTTGTCAACCATTCATTCCTAATGTTGTGGCATGTAAATAGTAACTTGAATTAAGAACTTTAATTGTTTCACTTCTTGTCACTTGCACAATTGAAGACATTGAAATAAGACTAAGACTGAGTATTGGCAACAAATAGGTTGAAAACTTGTGTACGTTAAAATCAATAATCATTGATGTCTCTGAAAACAATAAATTGATGATTGGAATTAATATCAATAAAGAAATCGAAATGAAAATGATAACTCCAAAATTTATTAAATAGTCAGTAGCTTTGTTTCTTTTGTATGCTGCAAGCAAACCTAAGCAATAACCAATTATTAGGCTTATTAATAAACTTATTAAACCAATTGTGTAGCTGTAACGATTTTGTGTGATTCAGTAGTTACTTAGTTTCAAATTTTCTTGGTCGAAGACACCAATTGATTGATCTAGAACCTGAAAATTAAGAAAATTAAAAGTAAAGAGCCTTCCAATATATTGGAAGACTTTTTGTGCCAAAGGTTTATCCAGTTGATAGATTTCTAACAGTCTTTCATACCCTGTTTGATCCGGCGCCATTGACATTTTTTCAATGTCTAAAGGCACAGGGTGAAAGGCAGTAGTTAGGGTATAGATGATGATGTTAATAAGAAATAGAATGATTAAACTTAAGGCTATTTTAGTGACAAAATTTCAAAAATAATGTTGTCTATTTTTCCTTTGTAGTATTGATTTTCATATCTTGTACATAATCTATATCATTAAATGCGATTGGAGCAGATAAGTATTTTTGACTATATCTGTAATCTAAGTTATTTAAACTTGGAATTCATTTTTCTAAGTTAATTTCTACCCCTCTTCAGGTATTTAGTTCTCTCAGTAGTTGCACAACTTGTTCGTTAGTTACAGTTTTTAAATAATCACGAGCAAGTTTAGCAGCCTCAGTAATATTGTCGATTGAGAAAATTCCTTTCGAAGCATCATATTTATATGCAGGCCCACCTAGTCCTCTATATGAATATGCTTTTAGATCATCTATTCAAATTCCTCTTAAATATAAGTTTCTTTCTTCATATGAGTTCATTTTGTCTAGATCATTTCAAGTTAGAGGTTTAAATTGCGCTTCTAGATTTTTATCTGCAGCATTCGGTTTGTAAATTTCGTTCATTTTGAAGTTTCCGTTGTCGAATTGTTTCTTCATAAATTTAGCAAAATTGGTTAGTTCTGGGAAGTTTTGAGCAAGTGGTGATTTGTTTCCTTTATCAGCATCAGCAAATAATTGGAATAATGGGAACATACTTTGTCCAATTGCGTGAGTAATTTTATCTAGGTATGAAGCTTGAGAGTCATCTTCATAGTTAAGAACTAAATGTTGTGAAATAGTGTTAGCTCCTGTACCATTGTCAGCTCCAAAAATTTTCACAATATCTTCGTTAGTGTTTAATTTCTTGAAAACTGGATCTAAACGACTGTCTAAGTCTTTAATTACTTGAATCATGTCATTGTATGCTTTTTCTTCCGCTGTGTTAACAACTGAGCTGTTGTAGATGTATCAAGTAATTTTTTGGTCGCTTGATAATGAATTTTCTTTGTAGAAATCATCTAGTAATTTTTTCATTGCTGGTTTAATTGAGTCAAAATATATTGATTTTGTGTCATTTTTGTATGCGTTGTTAGCTGTTAATGTTAATTTATTTCCTTGTGCATCAATAGCGATTAAATCATTGATGATATCTTTCGCATCACGAGGTGTTTTGTATTGCGATGTCTCTTGGTCTGTTCCACCAAGTTTGGCATCAGGCGCTGCACCATTTAATCATAGATCCACATTTGCATCAGGGTTAAGTTTTGAAACAATTTGTTGTCAGTTGATTGCTTTGTTAATCATTGTTTTAAAACTTGCTGATAATGGGCTTAGAGCACCTTTAGTAATTGAACGAGTCACGTGATTTAAGTCTGTACCAACATATCCTTTTTGAATTTCATCAATAGAAGCACCATAAACAAGTTTTGCATAATTGTTGTTAAATGCAATACTTTCGTAGTTTACCTCTGCAACTTTTGTATCATCGTCATATGCGACTCTTGGAGCAGGAGTAAAGTTAAACACGCTCTTGATTGTAGTTTTAGTCTTTAGGAAATGTTTGAAAGGCACAACTGAGTAGTTTGAAGAGTTTTTATTCAATGCGTCTTTAGTACTTTGGTCTTGAACATCATACGTCATAAACGCATTTTGACCATTTTTAAAGTTACTGTAATTTCTTGAGTTGTCTGTACTTAAAGAATTGAAAACTATTTGTTTTACTGAATTTTTGCTCTTAGCTCAGTCTTGGTCTCAGTAATTTGGATTTTGTTTCAGAATGAATTTTGAAGTTGTTGAATCTTTTGATGGAATATATGCACCAGCATAAAGGTTATTTTCTCAATCTTTTACACCATAGAAATAAATACCTGATGCATGTACAATGTCGTAACCATATGTTTTAACTGTAACATCATATTTTTCTTTAGTTTTCGGATTTTCCATTGTTACTGTAGACATAGTGTTGTACTCTGGTTTTTGAGCCAATTCCTTAATGTATTGACTTGGGGCAGCTGCAAAAATGTTTGAGTTAATAAACATTAAGTTTCAGTAATTAAAAATATCTTTTTGTTGTTTGAAATCTTCGTCTATTTCTAAAACTAAACTATTGTCTTTAACAGCATTCACTGGAGCATATGTCGTTTTGTCGTATGCTCTAAATTTTTCGCTACTAATTCCATTTATTTCCATTAGTTGATTGTGAGTGAATAGTTGTTTTCCGAAACGTTCAATTGGGCTAACTCCTGTAACAGATTGAATATTTTTATCAACTGCTTTAGCTTGATCTGGAGTTCCATTATATCCAGCTTCTTGACGTTGGAAACGTCCTTGGAAGTATGAACGTAAGTATGAGTATCAGAAGTCTTCTGCTACCACTTTGTATTGTGTTTTGTTACCATCAGCATCTGTTCAGTAAACATCGTCACGAACTTGAATAGAAATTTTGTTTGCGACACGCATGTCTTGTATAAATTGTTCTGAGTTGATTGAACGTGAATCCGATGATTTTTGATATTCATATGGGTTGGTGTCTGATGTTGATAGTTCATAGTCGTCTTTGTCATAAACTTTTTGACTACCATCTTCTAAAGTAATAGTAATTGATTTTGCCAATTCAAATTTGTAGGCAACTTGTCCTGATTTTTTAAGTGCTTTAGTTGTTGTATCATATTCTGGTGAAGAAATAGTAATATTTCTAAATAATTGTCCTGAAACGGCTGTTTCTAAAACTGGATTATCTTGATAGTTGATGCTTAATTTTGCACTATAGTCTAAAAAGTATGCACCTTGTCTAAGGTTGTCTTTTAAATTAAAAACAACTTCTTTTGAAACTTCTTGTTGCTTGTCATCACAAGAAGCAGCAATAAAAGCAACTGATGAAATGGGCAAAGCCATAACTCCTAGCGCTAAAAAGTAACGCTTGGCTTTAAATTTTGATTTAAAAGATTTTTTCATTTTTTGTCCTTTTCTTTATAAAAATTGCCTAAAAATTATTTTTTATCCTAGAATATTACACAAAAAATTAAAAATTTAACAAAATAGTCCACTTTTTTAGCAAAAATGCAATATTTTTGGAAATTTAGTAATTGTTAAAACAAAAAAATAAAAGGGTTAAAATAGAAGCATATTAGTTGGGAGGAGTTGTATGCAATATTTTGATCAAGGTATTATTCAAGTTATTACTGGACCAATGTTTAGTGGTAAAAGTGAAGAATTATTAAAAAGAGTAAGAACGTTGGAATATGCCGGTTATAAGATGACAATAATTAAGCCAGCAATTGATACAAGATTTGGAAAGGATAACATTGTTTCAAGATCTGGTGTAAAACACGAGACACATTCACTACAAGATATAAAGGATATTTATCAATTAATAGAAGAAGATACAAATGCCATTATTATCGATGAAGCGCAATTCTTTGGTGATGAAATTGTTGAAATTGTTGACGATTTAGCAAACAAAGGATACTTGGTGATTGTTAGTGGTTTAGACCAAGATTATCGTCGTAAACCTTTTAAAAATATGGCGATGATAATGGCAATTGCTGAAAAAGTTACAAAATTATATGCCGTTTGTGTTGTATGTAAAAATCGTGCTTCTTGTTCTTATCGGACAGTAAATAGCAAAAAAACTATTCTAATTGATGATGAGTCTTCATACGAAGCACGTTGTCGTAATTGTCACATTCTAAAAAAATAGTAAAAGAAAAAAATGAGTTGTTGTTTATAATTCACTCCTTGTGGAGTGTTTTTATTTGCTTAAAAATTAAAAAATAAGTTTTTACTGATTTGCTTGCTTTGAAAATGACATTTTTAATAAAAAAGAGACAGAGTTCATATTACTCTGCCATAAATAGTTTGACGTTCCTTATTAAGAAATATTTTGAAAAAAGGTATAAAAAAATGGGGCGAAAGACGGGGATCGAACCCGCGAATGCTGGAGCCACAACCCAGTGCGTTAGCCACTTCGCCACTTTCGCCATTTATTAAGCTATAAAATTATAGCACAACGCAAGCAAATTAACTCACATTTTTTAAATGGGCGTATTTATTGACTTTTTCTTTTTTAACTTCAGGGATATTAAAGACTAAAACGAATTCTCCTTTTGTATTATCTTGAAGCTGTTCTAAAACTTGTTTAGGACTCCCTTGATAACTAGCTTCGAATTTCTTAGTCATTTCTTTTATTAAATATAGCTCGATATTGTCTCCAAAAACAACATCAAAATCATTCAGTGTGGCTATTAGTTTATGTGGTGATACATATGATATGTAAGTATTAGGAGATAATGTTTTGAAATAATTTATTCTTTGCTGACTTTTATCCTTTAAAAAACCAATAAAACTGAATGTCGAGCTGAAATTAGCTTTTATGAAAGCATGAATTAAAGCAGTAGGTCCTCCAATTACTTCTACATCTACGTCATTTTGTTTGCATAAGCGAACTATTTCGAATCCTGGATCGCTGACAGTCGGCATCCCAGCATCACTAATCAAAGCAACAGATTTGTTGTCTTGAATCATTTGCAAAACTTTTGGTGCAAAAGTTTTTTCATTGAAATTATGATAGGCTGAAGTAGGTGTATAAATTTCATAATGTTTCAGCAGTGGTTTTGATGTTCGAGTGTCTTCACACAATATTAGATCTACTTCTTTTAAAATTCTTACTGCCCGATAACTAATATCTTCTAGATTACCAATTGGAGTCCCTACTATATATAGTTTATTTTCCATACAAATCACTCATTTCAAGTATAAATTGTGCTTTTTGGGCATTGAAATTTACGTTGTTTTTTGACAATAGCAATTTATATTTTTTAGTCACTTCAATAGCCTGTTTTATATCTAGATTGCTTGATAAAACTTCACGATTTATCAATAAAACTTCACGATAAAAATTATTTTGTTGTAATAAAACTTCTGAATAGTAAGTGTGTAAAAATTGTAACAATATCCAACTGTTTTCTTTTGTCAAGTTTTGCACCAAAAGATTGATTAGTTGTGAATAGTTTTGTTCATTACATGCTTGCAATAACAGTTCTAGACTATCTTCAATCTCTTGAGTATAAAAAGACTCAATAAATTGAGCGCTATCGGTTAAGAAAGCGAAAAAATGTTTAAATTTTGAATTTTCAAACAAAGTATTATTCAAAATGTTTGTTTCGTTTTTTGAGTTAATATCTACTACAACCGAGCGTGAAAAAATTGTTTTCAAAACCTTGTTTTTGTTATTAGTAGTCATTATTACAAAAACGTTTGGCTCTAGGTTTTCCAAGAATTTTAAAAGTAAGTTTAGCGAACTGGCATTACCATTTTCAATATTTTTAATAAGAATGATTTTGCTTTCTAAACTATTCATTGATTGAGTAGTTTTATAAATAGCTTCATTGACTGCTTCTTTGGTAAGAGTTTTATCGCTTTCTAAAATCGAAAAATTCAAATGACTTTGCATTTGCGATATTGAATCAAATTTAATATCCTGAATATGATTTATAAAGTAAAGGACATAAGGTGATAAGTCGACTTTTTGATTTGTTGAAAATAAAATTGTTTGAATTTTTTTATTGTAGTGTGTTGCATTATCAATCAGTTGAAAAATATTTTCGCCACTTGCCATTATTTAACCAAGTGATTTTCTAAAATTTCAGTTACTGTTTTTAAAACTTCTTCGATTGGCAAAGAAGCATCAACAATCTTGAATTTGTCTGGTTCCTGACTGATAAGTTTATGGTATCCATCGTAAAGTTTTTGGTAATAGTCTAATTCATGATCTTCTAAGCGATCTAAATTCTGACGATTATTAGTAATTCTTGCTAGTGATTGTTCTGGTTTTAGGTCGAAATAAATCACTAAATCTGGCATGACTTGCTTATTGCTACCTAGCGATAAAGCAATTTTGTTTAATTGACGTACATCATCAATACCTAAATTACCCAACACTCCTTGATAAATTAGAGATGAGTGAAGGTAGCGATCACTAATTACAACTTTATTTTCTTGTAGCGCAGGTCAAATGCATTTTTCTAAATTTAGACGTCGACTTGTAACGAATAGAAGAGCGTCCACAGCAGGACTAAAATTATTTTTGTTATCGAGAATCATTTGACGAATTAGTTCAGCTTCACGAGAATTGCTGCTTCCTGGTTCTCTTGTGTAAACTACTTCAATGTTTGGATGTTTTGCTTTTAAGTACTCTTTGACATGCTTTAAAGCAGTAGTTTTTCCACCTCCATCCATACCCTCAAATGTGATAAATTTTGCTCTTTTATTCATAATGACTTCCTTACATCTTTACTTTGTACTCTAATGATTGTTTTAAGGTGATCGGATCAACAATGTCAATGGTTGCCCCAAAAGGAATTCCAGTACTTAATTGAAAAACTTCAATATTATTAGCACCCAAGATAGTTTTTAGTCTTTGCATGGTTATTTGACCGTTTAGATTAGTTGGCAAGGCTAAAATAACTTCTTGTATACCAGTGCAATATTGCAAAATTTCTTCAATAAGTTTTTGGTCAAAATTTTGTTTTTTAGTGCTTAGTAAATCACTTAAAACAAAGTATTTTCCTTTGTAAGTGCCAAGTTGTTCAAAAGATTTAATGTCCTGAGCTTTTTCTACAAAAACAACTTTTTTGGAGTTTTTGCGTTCTTCACAAATTTCGCAAATCTCATTTTTGCCAAAATTGTGACACAATTTGCACTCAATGATAGTGCTTTTTGTGTTTTTTATTACTTCTAAAAGACTATCAATTTCTTTGCAGCTAGCTTTTAGAATTTTGAAAACAACTTTTTCTGCCATTCCCTGTGACAATCCAAAGGTTTTTTTAATTGCTAGTTTTAGCAATTCTAGTTGCTCATTATTCATTATTAGAATGGTAGTCCTGTTGTTGGAACTTGTTTACTTAATTCTTCATATTCATTTTCGATTTTTTCAAGTGCTTCATTAATAGTAATAATGATTAAATCTTCTAATGTTTCTGTATCTTCTGGATCAACCAGTAATTCATTTAATTTTAAAGAGGTAATGGTTCTTGAACCTTTCATTACTAGTTTGATTCCTTGTTTTTCAACAACAAAATCTTTTTTAGCGATTTCTTTTTCTTTTAATTCCATTTCAGCTTGTAATTTTTTAGCTTGTTTTAACATTTCATTAATATTCATATTTATCTCCTAACTTCAATCTGTTTTTAAGGCATCACCAAAAATGTCTTGTAGTTTTTCATAACTATCATCTTTTTTTAGTGTTGGTAACGGTGGCAAAGGACGAACTTGTCTTGATCTTATTAATTCAAAATTAGATTTGTAAAAATTCTTTGCTCTTTCCAGCAGTTGTCCTGTAGCAGCAAAAAGGTGTAAACTTTTGCCAAAGACACTTTGTACAAATCTTCAATAATCATCTTGTTTTTTTAGTTGATTAAATTTATCAACCACACTTTGATAATTACTTTGGAAAATAATGAATTGATCAGTACTAATAACAATTTTGAAATTTTCCAAAATGTTGATAAATGGAGTAAATTCATCATATTTGTTTAAGTCTTTAGCTTGTGCTATTTTTGAATCATAAATAGTTTTAGTTGCCCGCGGATTATTAGTTTTACTTTTATACATTGCTGACAACATCATTAAATTGATTAACTCATCCATTGTTAAGTCAGTGCTTTGGTTTTCAATCACATCATCTAAACCAAAAATATCTTTTGTGGCGATTGCATAATTTTCTTCAGTTTTATTATTTGTTAGAATATCTTCTTCAATCACACTGTATTCAGCAGTGACTTGATTTTGTTCAACTGCGAATTCTTGTGTTTTTTGCAAAACGTCTTCAACACTTGAGTTTGAACGAGGATAAAAACTATCGTTTGAGATATCATCATAACTTAGCATTTGGTTTAGACGGTCATAATTTTTCTCATGTTTTTTAGCATGTTGTTGACTGTACTCACCGCCATCTAAATCACTTAACTCATTTAGTGACTCTGTCAATTTTTGTACTGGATTTAGTGTTGCTTGGTTGACAATCGGTTCAGGGACGTGTGTTGTTGTGATAGCAGTTTGTTCATCAGCCTCAATTTCTTGCAACAAATCTTCATTGTCTAGTGTTTCTTCATTTTTTAAGTCGAAAAAGTCATTATTTTGTTCTTTTAACTCTTGTTCATAACTTTCTTTAATATTGAATTTGTCAATAGATGGATTAATGAAAACATTGTCAATTTGAATTGTTTGTTTTTCTTGTTTTTGACTTTCATTTTGTTCAAAATAATCTTCAACAACACTATTAGTTTGTGGTTTTATTTGAGCTTCATCAACAATTGAATCAATTGTTTTTCTTTCTAAATTACTATATTGTTCGTCGACAATATTTTTTTCTTTTTCCAAGAAGCTATTTTGTAAATTAGTGATTTTTTGTTCCATTAGTACTTCTGGACTTTCAACATTTTCACCAGAAGGGCTTGCAAAATCACTAGTACAAATTTTTAATAGTGCCAATTCGAAAGTTTGTTGTACTGTGTCGCTATATTTAATGTCTTTTAGTGCGTCCACTAGTTGGTTCAAAATCACATAAGCACTTGCAATGTTTAGTTTTAATTGCTGAATTTGTTCAACTGAAAGAGATTTTAAAAATTTAGCTTTGTTAGTTTTATTTCAAACAACAAAATCTTTAACCGCCTCCACCATTGCTAAAAGCATTCTTTCAATGTCGGCTCCATTTTCAATGTAACTGGTGACAAGTTCTAAAACTTCATTAATGTTTTTAGCAGCAATAAGATTAAGTAGGTTGATGATATTTTGTGTTGATGTCAAACCAAACATTTTTTCAACATCTTCAACTTTTACTTCATTTTCACCAGCAAATATTGACACTTGATCCGCCATACTCAAGGCATCACGCATTGCTCCATTTGCTAAGATTGCAATCAATTTCAAAGCCTTATCTTCAAAACCAATATTTTCATGTTTATAAACATTTACCAATTGTTGGAAGATAACTTCATTATCAATTCTCTTGAAATTAAATCTTTGTACCCGACTTAAAACAGTAACCGGAATTTTTTGTGGATCAGTTGTTGCCAAAATGAAGATTACATGTTTAGGTGGTTCTTCAATAGTTTTCAGCAACGCATTTCAAGCATTTTTTGAAAGCATGTGAACTTCATCGATAATGTAGATTTTGTAAGGTGATGAAGATGGAAGGTTATCAATATTTTCTTTTAACGTTCTGATGTCATCAACTCCAGTATTTGAAGCAGCATCGATTTCTAAAATATCAAGATTACGATCGATGTTTACTAAACACTCCTGGCAAGGTGAGTTTTCACTTTTTTCAGCATGTTGGCAATTTAAAATTGAAGCAAAAATTTTGGCAACTGATGTTTTACCAGTACCACGAGGTCCACAAAATAAATAA
The DNA here is from genome assembly GCF_053851755.1 of Mycoplasma sp. 3392. Lineage (NCBI taxonomy): Bacteria > Bacillati > Mycoplasmatota > Mollicutes > Mycoplasmatales > Mycoplasmataceae > Mycoplasma > Mycoplasma sp. 3392. Next base: position 54,819 of record NZ_JBSQBF010000001.1, on the reverse strand, counting down.
GCATGAGAAATTTTGTGTGTTTTTATCACATTTTTAAGTGTGTTAACAATATGATCTTGCCCTTTTACTTCGTCAAATGTGTGGGGACGGTATTGACGATATAAAGCAATATAACCATTATCAGCCATAAGACTCCTTTGAATGAAATTAAATAATACTAATTTAATTTATTTTATTTTATCATAGACTAAATTGCTATAAATTTAAAGTTTTAAGAGATTGATTTTTAAACAAAAAAGCGCCGCTTGCGCTTTAATGTCTAACAATTCATTTCGATTGTTTAAAATCTGCATAAACTTGTGATTTTTGCACAAAAAAACTGATTTTGTTTTCTTCGTTTCTATATAAACCGATTTTTGAACCTAGAAAACAAATACCAAGTCCAATGAAATAGAAAATAATAAAAATTCCAATGTATAAAAATAAATGGTACGGCCAGCGAGTAAGTATACCCAAACTGTCTTTTTGGCTATTAGCTTGATCAATTCCCATATAAAACCAATTAGCATGTCAACGGACATCGGCAGTTATTTTTGTAGTTAAATAATTTAAACTAAAAACTAATATGGCAATCAAAATCATGGTAATAAGTGAGTCTTTTATCACTGTCTTGGTGACTTTTTGCTTACCTAAAATTGTTATTAATGTCGACATAATTAACAAAAAAGCATGTGCAAAAAAGAAATCTCAAAAGGCAAATGAGTCTAATCCTCAATGGATTGGTATTCCGTGATTTGCTCTTTGCCAAAATTCGTTATTTGCCAAATCAGTTAGACTAAATGCTATTAAAGCTCCAATGTAAGCAAAAATGCAATAATATTTTGAATAATCAAAGCGATTGAAGATAATTGACAGAATTACTAAAAATATAAACAAACGACAATAGTGTAAAGGTATTATTTCTCAATAATTAGGAAACCCATTGGTAAATAAAATCAATAGTCTACCAAAAAAACAAATCAAAGATATAGTTCCAAACAAAGTTCAAAAGCTTGTCTTTTTTAAACCAAGAATTTGTGTTCTTTTTTCGTAACGTTGTCTAATCAGCGAACGAAACAATCACAACAAAATGCACGTTAGTGCAACTAACGCAACTAGTGAATAATAAAGTGGCTTGGATTGCTCAAAATTTCAGTGTCCGCCGGCTCAATGAAAAAATCCTTTTTCAAAGACTTTTAGAGTCGGAAGATCTAGAGGTGCAAGGCTAGTTCTGGTCATCTTGAGTAAAATTATAAAGTAAATAATTGTTTACAAAACACAATAAAAACAAGTTTTTTGTCTTATTTTTTGTATCTAAAAAAGCAAAAAAATGCTTGGTAAAAGCACTATTCATAGATTGTTAAAAAATTATTTCTTTGTTTATTTGAGTGAGTTGCTTAAAGTTTTTAAATATGTGTCTTATTGTATAATTATGAGTGAGGCATAAGCCGAATAAAAATCAAATATTTTATAAGACACATTTGAGTGTCAAAAAATCAAGGAAAAAAATGAAAGACTTTGTAAATGTTATAAGTCAACAAGGTATGTGGGGAGGAGTTCTTGCTACATGTACCTTCGTTGCTATAGGTTTTATAGTTACAAAGATGGGTTTATTTACTAAAGAAGTAAATCAAAAGATTTCTAAATTCACCCTTCAATGAGCTCTACCTTTTCTTTGCATCATAGCATTTATGCAACCAGCTTCTGCTAAGTTGGGTAAAGAAATAGGTACAATGATCGGAATAAGTGCAGCATTCTACATTCTTGCTGCAATTATTTCAAAATTAGTTGTTAAATTTGGACCAAGAATGGTTCCAGGTTTAGTAAAACGTAAAGCATTAGTTTTATATGAAAAACAAAATGGTTCACTAGAAGCTAGTGAAAACGAAAGAGAAGCAGCTATTGCTTCTATTGAAGCTAAATTGTTAACCATTATGATGATGATTTCATATGGTTCACTACAATTCTTTGCTTACCCTATGGTTATAGCAATGAAAGGATCAATCTTTGACGAAAGTGCATTAGCACTAGCTCAAGTATGATGTATTCCATACATGATTGGAGCATTCTCATACGTATTGATTCAATATTCAGGACAAAAAGTCTCAGCAAAAAACATTAAACCAATTCTAAAAGCAGTATTCAGCCCAATGATGTGCTGTCTATACTTCTCACTATTCATGTGAGCTTTACAATTTGCACTTCCACACACATACAAAATTGTTGATGGTAAACCATATACTCAAGTTTCTGAAGGTGGAATGCAATTCTGACATGGATTCAAAACTAATCTACCAGTATTTGGAAAAATTCTAGATGCAGGTACATCTATTATTTCACCATTAGCATGACTAGTTATTGGTGGAACACTTGCTACATCAAACTTGAAGGCAGCAGCTAAAAACCCATCAGTTTGAGTAGCAACAGCGCTAAAATTAGTTTTAATGCCACTAATTATGTTAGTAATCGCTCTTCCATTGGTACATGCAGGAGTGTTATCTCCAAGTACAGGAACCTTGTTAGTTCTATTTGGTGCAACTCCACCAGCTGCCGTATGTATTATCTTTGCTGTTTCTGCAAAACACCCAGAAGTAGCATTAACTGCTGAAGTTTCAGCATTATCTACATTATTATGTTTAATTGCAATGCCTGTGTGAGTAATTATTGCAAGCGTCGCAACAAAAGCAGTAGCTCCAGTTGCGAAAGTAGCAGCCACAGCAACAGCATAGAAATATATATGACAAACTAAGGGCTAAATCATTAATATTGTTAATGGTTGGCTCTTTTCTTTCAAAAACTAAACTTTAATATTTTTAAGGATAAAAATGAAAAAAATTATTGTAGTAGGAATGGGAAACGTAGGATTCACATTCGTTAACATCGCTGTAAGTCGTGGATTACAAGCAAACTATGTGTTTGCAGACTTAAATGAAGAAGTGTGTGTAGCACATGCACGTGACTTCGAAGATCAAGTGGCTTTAATGCCAAGAAATAACTCGACTTTTAGAAGAGGAACTCTTTTAGAAGACGCAAAAGATGCAGATGTTGTGGTTATTACAGCATCAATCCCAATGAAAAAATTAGCAGACCGTCTACAGCTAGCAGCAGACAATGCTAAATTAATGAAATCATTTGGAGATGATCTTAAAAAAGCAGGATTCCAAGGTACAGTTATTATTGCTGCTAACCCTTGTGATGTTATGGCAGCAGCAATTCATTATGCATCAGAACTACCATACAATAAAGTTATTTCAACAGGAACACTTCTAGACTCAGCAAGATTTAGAAAATTCATTGCTCAACGTCTATCAGTTTCAGCAGATTCAGTTCAAGCTGTTACTCTAGCAGAACACGGTGCTTCATTAATGGCTCCGTGATCAATGTTAAAAGTTGGAGAAGCAAAAATTGAAGATTTAATTAAAGCTGGAAAATTCACAGAAGCTGACAAAGAACAAATTCTAAAAGACACAGTAGCAGAAGGACTTTACATTTATGCACGTAAAGGAAACACACAATTTGGAATTGGAACATCAATTTATGAAATTACAGATGCTATTATCAACAACAAACGTCAAGTTATGACCGTAGGGGTTAAACTTCCAGAAAACTACAAAAATGCCGGAATTTATTCATCAATTCCAGTTATCGTAGGAGAAAATGGATACGAATACTTACCTACAAAACCAAACATGACAAATGATGAATGAGCAGCATTTGAAAAATCAACTTCAGCTATTGCTAAAGTACATGAAGATGTTATGAACTTAATCGGAATCAAAAAATCATTCCAATAATATTTTTCAAAGCCAACCTTCAGGTTGGTTTTTTTTTTTTTTTTTTTTGTTTTTATAACTAAAAACCCCAGCTTTCAAAAGCCAGGGTTTCTAATTTCTCCTATATTTTATTTTTTGTTTGCGTTCATTTTTTTAAGTTCAGCTAAAATTAGTTCTTCTGTTGTAGGAACAGGTGTAACTGGTGCTGGAGCAGGTTTCTTAGAGTCTCTTCAGTTTTTAATTAAAAATACTAATAGAAGAGCAAAGAATATAATGAATGTTACAACGATAAATGCAATTAAAGCACCAATGAATTTTTGGATGTTCATTCCATATAGGTTTTCTAATGACATATCTTTTGGAAGTTTAGATAGTACACTGTAGTTAATTGCTCCCATGATAATATCTGTAGCTAGAGATGTTACTACAGCACCAAATACTGTACCAAGTACCATTCCAATAGCCAACATGAACATGTTACCTTTTAGAACAACTTTTTTAGCGTCGTTATATGATTTTTTAAACATAAATACAATTGTAGCTTATTTTTCGGAAAATGCTACAACTTTTTGTTTGTTAAAAGTAACAAAAAAGCGAAAAATGCTTTATTATTCAGCACTTTCCTCGCTTTTTAGATTAGTATTCGTTTCAGTATTTTTAATCTTGTATAAGTCAAAAATGTTTTTATATCCATATGGTTGTGGTTTTCTCGGCAGTCTTTTTAGATTCTTTCCATAACGGTTTTCAAGATATTCTTTGTATTCTGAAAGAACGTTAACATCCAAACCATTTCAATGAACTGAAATTAGTTTGTTTGTAAGGTTAGTAATTCAAGTTCGTTTGTATCTCGTTTTGAAATCGTCAATAACTAAAAAACCATCATATTTACTTTCTGAAAGTTTATTTATTGCCTCACGATATGTGATTTTTTTACCAAACATTCAGTATGTTAATGGGTTTAACATTTTATCTTTGTACGCTCCAAAAAGCAGTCACTTTTTGATTCAAATGCTTGCTATGGCGACATCCTGAAAATTGGCGTGTTTTTGATAACTTTTTCTTAGCAAGTTGTAAAAAGATAGAAATTTCTTTGCCTTTTTGACTGTTGTAGGTACAATAATGTTAATTTTTATGAAGAAATTGGTTTTGTAAAGACTTTCTTTTGAAACAACAAATTTGTTTTGAAAATCATAATACTCAGAATAATTTGTATTATCCAAAACATTGTCAGGAGCAATCATTTTTAATTTGTCATATGAATCTTGTTTCATCATTACTTCAAAAAAATCTAGTGATGTAGTTAGGTCTTTATTGGTTGTTGCTGAAACCAAACTTAAACCATCCAAACTGTATCAAAGATTGTATTTTTGACACAACTCAATAAAATATTTCAATAATTCTAATTTGTTATACATATTCTCATAATTATACTATTCATTAAATTTTCAACTAGTCTTTTGCCATGGTAATTTTTGCCTTTTTGTCAAAATACCATTGCAAATTGCATTTGTTGGTATAATTCTTAATGATTTTATATTTAAAATATAAAAAAACCTAAAAGGAGTATAAATGGCAAAAAACAATAGTTGAGCTAAAAAAATCGCTCGTTTCAACACCACCAAAGCAGAACAACGCAAAAAAGAAAAACTTCAAGAAACAAACCACAATGAAGAAATGGTTGTTAAAAAGAAATGACCTAAAGTTGTATTGGGTTTAGCAATCGTTGGAGTTTTAGTAGCTGGATTTGCTATTCCATTGTCAGTGGCAGGCGCAAAATACAAAAAAGAAAAAACAAACTACAACGATGATGATGTGGTTTACACTGTTAAAGTCCCAAATAGTGATAAAACAGTTGAACTAAAATACAAAGACTTAAAAGCTATTAATGAAAGTGCTAGTGAAAATAGCACAATCTTTAATGCTACAAGCGCTCAAATTTATAAATATTTATATCAACAAGAATACGAAGCAAGTGCCAAATACAATGCAATTTATAATGCTGACAAAACTTTAAGTGAAAAGAAAAGCCTTTCATTAAAATCACTAAAAACAATTCGTGAAGCTAAGCAAAAAGAAATTGAAACATTAAAAGAACGTTTCCAAAAACAATTCGGTTATGGAAAATGAGAATCCAAATTTAAAGAAGAATTAGCAAAAGAAAATTATGGAAAAAGCGAAACAGAGCAAGAAGCTGTTGATTATTTAGTTTCAAAAGAAATAAAAACTGATGCTTTAAGAAGATTTTCAACTGAAATTAATACTGACTTTACAATTGACGAAATTAAAAATGGTGTTAAAGCTAATGCTGATGTAACTTATCATTACTGAGATGAAGCTGCAAATAAAGAGCAAACTGTTACTTTAGCCAAAAAAGGTGAAATAATCGACTTAAAAGACTACTTCGCGTTAAGTGGTGATTATGTTAATACAGTCTTACCTACAAATAATCTAAATGTTTTAGATGAAACTAAAGCAAAAGCATACATTTTTGTAACCAAATCATTTGTTGCAAGCGCTCGTAATGCAACTAAATACATTGAATATTGACTAAAAACAAAACCAGTAATTTATTCACAATTTACTTTAAACATTACCCAAAACCAAAAATCATCAGATCAATTATTCACTTTTGCAAAAAACGATTTGAAAAAACTACTTTCATTCGGCAGTTATGCAAATAGCGACAAAAATGTAATTGATTTAGCAATCAATCGTTTAGACTCTTTTGCAGGAATTACAAACATTGCTAGTGGTCAAAACTTGACTGATGAAGAAGCATTGCAAGCTAAAAATGACACTATTTTATTAGAAAATCTGGGACAAAACAATGCTTCAACATATGGTTCACAAGGATTTAGATCACTAAATGAAATTTATTCGAAAGAAAAAGCTGAATTCTATGTGCCATACACATCAATAGTTCAAAATAATGCCATTTTTACTCCCCACAAACTAGATAATTTCTTTACTAATTTCAAAAAATTAATTGTTGAAAAACTATTTGCTAACTCACAAGAATTACAAACTATTTTAAATGCAGATGCAATGGAATGAAGCAACGAAAATGCGCAAAAAGCTGCAGAATACAACAAACGCATTGGTGATTATTTAGATTCACTTTCGAATTACGAAAGTTTAATTGATGAAATTATTAAACAAGCATTGCAAGTAAATGAACTAAATCAAGTGTCATCAGTTTACCAAATTGATGAAAATAAATTCGCTTTCTTTACTTCAAACGGTTTAGTATTCATAAACACCAAAACAGTAACTGATAAAAGCAATGCTTTGGCTTTGATTCTTTCTGATTTACAAAGAAGTGCAAATAAAAACGACAACAATGCCTTAAAACCATTGTTTAACATGACTAACATTTTTAATTCATTATTTAATGAAAACTACGAAGTCTTGAATATGCTTGCAAATCCTGATTTTGTAACTTATTTAAAAACTCAACAATATGAAAAACAAACAAGTAGCGAAAAAGCAAACTTTGATGACGATACTATTGCCAAAGCAAAACAATATGTTACTTCACAACAATATGCAAGTCTAATTTCATTGTTAGTGGCCAAAAACAGTGAAATTAAAGAGTATGTAAATAATTTAATTACTAAAAACTTAAATGCTGATTATGAAAAAGTAAATAACAAGTGAGTAGTTAAAGACCACACAGACAAAGAGTATAACCAATTTATTTTCTCTGTTATTCAAAAAAATCTACAAGGAGGAAACTAGTTATGACTAAAACAAAAAAAATATTATTTAGTTCAGCGACACTTTTAGCCACAACATCGTTAGTTTCTGCTCCTTTAGTTGCATGTAAAAATACTGAAACTTCAGATCCAAGTGCTGGCACAATTCTAACATCAACAGCAACAAAGAATAAAGTTTTAACAACTTTAGCTAGTACACAATTACAAGTTTTATATGGTTCAGATGTTTCAAAAGGCTTAGAAGACACTAGCTCAAGTTTTTATAAAGACTACAAAACCCTTTTTGACATTTATGCATTCAAGCAAATTGAGTCTAACCCAATGTTTTTCGTGAATTTAGTACAAGAATTTAACAAAAAATCAGTTGACACTTCTTCTTTTAATCCACAAGGTTGACAAGTACCAACTGATGCTGAAATGAAATTTATTTATGATAATTCAGACAAATTAGATGACAACATTAAACTAAACATTTTGCAAAAAATGGTAGCCTACAACTATTTAATAAAAAATGATACTTTGTTATCACTGAGTGTTGCTAATTCTAAAGACAAAGTATTGTCATTAACTGACACAAGCAAAATGACAACTGATGAAAAAAATTCGTTTAATGGTTACGATCAAAGTGCTAAAAATTTATACTTAATGAAATATTTAGTAGAAAACAAATTAATTGAAACTTGAGAATATAGCCGTAACAGTGATTTAAGTTTATATCGTAATAATGCTTACGTAAATGATTTGGCAAGTTTTAATGCTTTAGCAAATCCAAATGATTTAACTTTAAAAACAGCCGCTAACAATCCACTTCTGGTCGGTTCAAACGATAACATCGATTTTAGTCAGTTATTAGGTTACAAAGGTGTTTCAAAATATTCTTCAACAGCTTCCGGAGACTTGAACTTCTCACTATGAGAACTAAAAAAAGATCAAGTAATCAGTGGTTTTGTTAACCCAACAAGCAATGTAGTTTATTCCCAAGATGACTTTTTATTCAGTAACATTTTATTAAAAGCAGTAAAAAACACTCCTGTTTTCAAAATTAGACCTACTGCTAACACAACAGCTAGCGTTAACCCAACCGATATTGAAGCTGAAGGTTACACAAATTCAAATTCAGTAGACTGATCTAAGACATTTAGCTATGATTCAAAAGACTACACAGTAACATTTAAGGTTGCTTCAGTTGAAAAAAGAAGCGATAATGTTTACAAACTAAACATCAGTGTGTCAATACCTGCTTTAAAAACTCGTTTAACATACGATTTTGATACTGAATTAACAAAAGATTCACAAACCCAATCAAAAGAATTTAACCAAAATGCTTTACCAACAGCAATCAATTTCTACAATCCTACTTCAAAAACGATTGAGGCTAAATATTTAATTAAATTGGTACCAATTTTAACTTCTTCAATTGTTGATAACAAGGTTGTTTATAAATGAAGTTTAGATGTTACTCCTTGAAAAGATGAAGCAAAACAAAAACAAATTGCTTACAATATTCTTTTCTTAGATAAAGACATTTATAAAACTGCAACTAAATATCTTTCAGATTTAGGAATTTCTATTGATAAAAGTAAAACTGACACAAAAATCATTGACTACCTAAAAAGCGAAAATCTTATTTAATTTTTAGCCAGAAGTACAATTTCTGGCTTTTATTTTGCTTTCTTTTACTCGAATCTTTCATTTTTGGCAGTATAACATCGACTATGTAATGTTTAGGCTAAATGTTATAATCTTGATATGGAAACAATACACCAGGGAATAGTTATCAACAAAATTGACTATGATGAATATGATGAAATTGTTACAATCTTGACAATGAATAAACCAATTACATTTTTGGCTAAAGGAACAAGAAAAATACAATCTAAAAACAGGTCAAGATTACAGCTTTTAAATGTTGTCGAATGCGAAATTTTTCAAGCCCGTCTTGAAGGTAAAATGAGTAAACTCAAACGTGCTGATTTGATTGCCCAGTTTGACATTAATACCAACATTAATGTAACCAATAAATTATTATTAATGGCACAAAACATTGACTCAAATCCTTATGAATTTGTTAGTGATTTTTTCTTTTTAGTCAATAAATTCGGTAAAGGCGATGATAATCTTTACTTACTGATTTTGATTTTCGATTTTTTAACTTGTACTGGTTTAAAAGTCAAAACTGATGGTTGTGTGATATGTAAAACGAAAAACAACATTGTTGATTTCATACCCCATGAAGGTGGTTTCTTGTGTAATCGACATGCAAAAAACTCTAAACATCCTGACTATTTACAAACCGTGTATTTAACCACTGGTAATATTGAAATCTATATTGATAATGCCAACCGTTATGCAGTTTTGAAAATAATTGAAGATTTATGAATTTATATTAAGGAAAATACTTTCCTTTAGTAACAAAACTTAAGGAAATTAAAATCACTCCCATAAAGTTGTAGGAGTGATTTTTTGTTTTTATTTTAAGTATTGTTTTAAGGTATCTACTTTATCCAATTTTTCTCAATTGAATTCAATGTCGTCACGCCCAAAATGACCAAATGTTGCAGTTGGCTGATACTTAACATTTTTTAAATCCAAGGTTTTAAAAATTCCGTTTGTTGATAAGTCAAAATTGGCATTAATTATATCTATAAACTCTCGATCGCTTAATTTTGATGTTCCAAACGAATTAACAAAAATTGACTGTGGATAGGGTAAACCGATAGCAAATGAAAGTTGTACTTCAAATTCGCTTGCTAAGCCAGCGGCAACAATGTTTTTTGCTACATAACGCGCCATGTAAGCAGCTGAACGATCGATTTTTGTGTAGTCTTTACCACTGAATGCCCCACCACCATGGTGTGCATGTCCACCATATGTATCAACAATAATTTTTCTTCCGGTTAAACCTGTGTCACCGATTGGTCCTCCAACAACAAAACGTCCTGTTGGATTGAATAGAAATTCAAAATCGGAATTTAAATTATATTTTTTTACAACAGGATCAACTACTTTTGTTTTAATAGTTTGTTTAAAACGATTTAAGTCTGTGCTTTCCAAGTGCTGAATTGACATAAGAATTTTGTCAATTTTAATTTTGTTATCTTCATAAACAACTGTAACTTGACTTTTCATATCACTTTTAGCATGTGGTAGCTGCTTTTTGAGTCTTAGTTCTTCAGCTTTTTTGACTAACTCATGTGCTAAAGTAATGCTTAATGGCATAAAGTCCTTAGTTTCATTGCAAGCATACCCAAAGATAATTCCTTGATCTCCTGCTCCAATTAATTCGCTATCTTTTCTGTCGACTCCCATTGCAATATCTGGACTTTGTGAATTGATAGCACTAATAATAGTAAAGTCATTTTCTTTGTATCCTAATTTTTTTACTACTTTTCAAGCAATAGAAACCAAGTCCACATAGGCAGTTGTAGTGATTTCTCCACCAATAACAATTAAACGATTTGTCGCAAATGTTTCACATGCAACTCTTGCGTTTTTATCTTTTGCTAAAATTGCGTCTAACACAGCATCAGAAATTTGGTCGCAAATTTTGTCTGGATGTCCTGCTCCAACACTTTCTGAAGTAAAATACTTTTTCATAAATAAAACCCCTTTCAAATGAAAGGAGTAGGAGGATTCTAATTATCTTATATGAAATAAAGCAACATGTTAGGTTATTAACCCCTCGCTTACCACCTTACTTATTAGCAGGTTGGTGACTTCATAGCAGCTACGCTCCGTACTCCTTATGTAACGCTAAACATTATAACAAAGCAACAAAAAATTCTGTAAAAATTCATGTCAACATTTGAAAAAATAGGAATACAATTTTTGATTATGAAACATTGAAACAAGCGAAAAAATAACTCGCAACAAGGTCAAGAAAGAGCTGTTGAGCTTTTTGAAAAGACTCCTATTAAAAAAGCAATATGAATGGTAGCAATACCAGGTCTTTTGACCATGTTGATGATGGGTTTATATTCATTTTTTAATCAAGTTTTTATTTTAAATTTTGTGCCAAAAACATTAGCAATGCTAGATGGCGATATTGCCAACACTTCGGGTCTAATTTACAATTATTTAGATCCTTCTTTTGCAGCCAATCATGTCACAAGAGAGCAATTTAATACCATTTTCAACACATATAAACAAATAAGTGGAGCAAATATTAGTAACTTAACTAGTGATGTTATTGCTTCTTTGAGTGTTAACGCAACTATTTTCTTCGTTGTTTTCTGTAACGCGGTTGTTATTTTAGTACCTATGGGAACAAGTGTTTATTACACAAAATGCATCTCAAAAGGTGTTAAAATGACTGCTAAAGACTTATGAGCAACTGCTTTTTGAACAACTTCAGGATTAGCTATTTTTGCAATGTTAGTTGTTTTCATTGCCATTTGAGCAGGACTTGTAGATAAAGTAGCAAGCCGCACTCACCTTGATGTAACTAAGTTTAGTGAACTAAATGAAAAATTGTCGAATCCTAATGCTGGTGCTATATTAAGTCAATATTTTGATGCCGGTCACAAAATAGCAGTTAAATGAGCACAACAATACATTTATGTTTATGCCGCTGGAACATTATTGCAAGGATTTTACTTATTACTTTCTTACTTAATTCGGGCAGAAGGTAAAAACTCTTATGTAATGATATGAGCTATCATTGCCAACATTGTAGGATTAATTTTTGATGCAATTTTTATTATTGTTCTAAAGTGAGGAATTTTGGGTGGAGCAGCAGCAACAATCGTAGGTTGAACCGTTAATGTGCTAGCCTACTTTGCTTATGTCATTGTTAGTGACAAGAAAAATGACACTTGAATTGATCTAAAACACTTATTTAAATTTAGATTTCGTTACCGTTTGATAGCACCAATATCTTTATTGGGATTAAGTGCTTTTGTACGTACTTTTGGAGTAGCAGTTACCAACTTAATGATCACTTTACTATTCAATTACTTACCATATAGTGATGGATTTGTCAACGTTTATAACTGAGCCAAGGCAGCCCCTTCAATTACACTATTTTTCCTAGCTCTATTTGGAATAGCAGATGGATCTAGTTCATTATTAAGTTACAACTACACAAAACGCAATGTGCAAAGAGTAAGACAAACGTACTGATATGCTCTAATGATTGCAGTCATTTATGCCGTTTTTGTTTATTCAATAGTGGCAATCTTAGCACCATATTTCATCAAAATTTTAAATGTACCAAATGAACGCCTGGAAGAAGTTTCAACATTCTTAAGAATAAACATGGTAAGAATGGTTTTCTACTCATTCGCGGTTGGGGGAATATTGTTATTTAGAGCAACTAATAACATTAAAATGGCGATTTTAGTTGTTGCTTTAGAATCATTTATCACTTTCTGATTTGTTATGGGTACTTTTGTTGGAATAGGTTTCGGTTTATACAATTCAGGACACAGCAAAGAAACTTGTTCATACATGGTTAGTGTTGGTTTTGTTGTTAACGCCCTGGTTGTTGGTATTATCATTACCATCTTTTCAGTGCACTGACTATATAAACGTTTACCACACATTGATAAACAAAAACAAACTTGAAGTTTGAAGATTGAAAATGCCTTTTTCAATCGTGCCATTGAATACGAAAAAACACACCAATATAAATAGTAAGAAGCATATTGTCAATTGAAGGTAAAACTTTTGACAACTATGCTTTTTTTTATATAATTAGAGTGTAAAAGATTAAGTATGAAAACACAAAATGAAGTAACAAGAAAACTGAGAAAAGTGCGGGTTTAAGTACCCGCTTGATATGTTTTCTTGTTTTTTCTTATAAAGAACAATTTAGGAGAAAGAAAATGACAAAAAAAGCTAAATTTTTAACAGCTTTAGCTGCTATTGCAGTTCCAATAGCAGGGGTAGCAGGATTAGTTTCTTGTAGTAATAATACAACAAAAGACGAAAGGGGTCCTGCTTCATTTGAACAAGATAATGATGGATTGCTAAGAATTTACTCGCCTTGATCTGCAACTAACTACCAAGGACTTGCTTTACAAGCGCTTGTAGATTTTTACAATAAATCACACTTTTCTGAATTAGAAATTGAAAACAACAGTAAGGTGAAAAAAGCAGTATTGAAAGAAGATTACAAAGGTAAAAATATTTTACCAGTTGTAATTGTTATTGCACCTTCAGGATATTCAGATAGTTCATACATTAGCAAACTAAAAGTAAAAGCTAAAAATGACTTCTACAACTTGATTATTCAATACCCTACTGTTGCTTCAGTATTGCAACAATACCAAATGGGGTTAAATTTCGATTCTCTTAAAACAGAAATCAACAATTTATACTCAAGTTCTTTCTTGGAAGTAAATAAATTAATAGCAGGAAATAAAAACAATAGTATCCTTACAATTCCTGCTTCAAAATCTGGTGAAATGCTATCAATCAACAAACCAGTAACAGGTATGCTAATTTCAGAATTAGTTGCTGCCGGAGCAAAAATCGATACTCAAAACTCAAAAGTTGTAAATGAATTGAAAACATACTGAGAAGGTCTTTCAGATGATGAAAAATCTGATAAACCAGCAGTAAAAGCAGCTTGAAATAGTGGAAAATACAATGATTCACAAAAATCTTCATTACAAGCAGCATTAGCAAATTACACAATGAATGATAATATCTTCACAGATTACGAAGACTTATTAAAATTCACTGCTTTCGCTAAAAGGGTTTTCCCAAATAATAAAAACTATGTTTTGGGAATGGACTCATACCCTAATGCTGTTTATACAATTGCAGCATCACTAGCAGGACAAAATGAAGATTCATTAATCAACAAAGATGCTTCACAAGTAAGAGATGGAGGATTCAACTATAAGAATCTTCTGGATCAAAACACTCCACAAGGTAAACGTTTAAAAGCTGCATATGATTTAATGAAAGATGCTTTCCAATATAAAGGTTTATGAATTGGTGGAGAAGGAGCATATGGTTCAAATGAACTAGTTATCCACAACCTTGCTATTTCTTTAGGTTCTACAGCAGGTTGAAGTAAAACATTCACTCAAGGATCTTCTAAACTTCTTGTATTCGGATCTCAAGCAGGTCAATCGCTACAAGGTTCTTCAGCTGAAGGACTTGCAAATACACTTTCTGCTTCAAAAGATGCATCAAAAAGTATAGTTGAATTTGGTAAATACAAAAATAAAATTTTACCTAATGTAGCAGATGATGTGTCAAAAAATGGATATGATTATTCTCCTAAGACAGCAGATGATGCAACTAAATTAAAAACTGCTGTTGCTGGCTTAACTGATGGTTACTTAATATTCAGTAGCACAGATCCTGAATTAAAAGTGCTTTCTGTTCAAAGTGGCGGAGCAATCAAATTTTCAAGAAACGGAAGAGAAGGAATATTAAATGGTGCTAAATTCTTAAATGGAACTGTTGTGGACAAAAATGGAAAAGATTTTGAAGTATACTGAGTTCCAAATAATTTATTTGAACAAAAATCAGGTTCAGCAAACTCAGCACAAAAAGAAGATATGATGTGATTAGGTGCTCCATCTAAAGCAAAAGCTTCTTCACAAAAAACCTTCACATTATTGCAAGGTCCTTCAATTATTGGAGTACATTCAAACGACACTGAAGATAAAGCAACATTAGAATTTGTTAAATGAATGTTAACAGTGAACCATGATTCAGATAAAATAACATTCACAAACAGAAATGTAACAAAAACCTCAGCTAAAGATCAAGCTCCAGTTGAATCACTAGCTGAATTGGCTGACTACTTAGCTCCAACAAAATCTAAATTAAGCATGTCAATTGACCAAGTAGATAGTTCTGATGCAAATGATGCTATTAAAATAATTTCAAAAGAATTAATCACAATTGAACATGATTCAAGAGACAATAAAATCGTAGAAGATGTTGCTGCCCCTAAATCACAACGTTTAAGAAGCGCGATAACAGGTGCAGGAAAAGGTTTAGCAAACAAAGCAGCAAACGGAAGCACAATTGATTTTAATACATACGTTAAAGCAATTAAAGAATCATTAAGTCTAGAATAATTTCATGCGAAAAAACAAAAAAATTTTGTTAAGCACATTAGCAGTTACATCGTTAACTGCTTTTGCTTGCCTTCCAGTTGTTTCTTGTGTGAATGCTAATGGTGGTAGTGATAACAGAGGCGGATCAAATCGTGGTGGCAATGACGAAGCATCTAAAGTTGATAACTGAAAAAAATCATCGCAAACAGTTTATGATGCTATTGAAAATTTAGTCAATGTTGATTTTTCAAAGCTTCTATCGATAAAGAAAGAAGAGAAAAATTTTGATTCAAGTACAGGAGAAATAACTACTTCTTACAAAACTTATTGAGATAAATTTGTTGTATATGATGCAACTGTTGTAAGAGTAAGTGATGGAGATACTTATACTGTTAAATACATAAAAGATGGCAAAGAAATGCAAGCAAGAATCCGTTCTTGAGCACTAGACACTCCTGAGGCACCAGGACCGACAACATATGTTGATGGTGATCCAAAACACGCTGAAGAGCAATTTGCTAGCGATCAAGATACAAAATTTGCTGAATCAATTTTGACTCCAGGAAGAAAAATAAAAATACTTGTAAGTAGTATGTCATACGATCGTTTAGTAGGAATATCATTATATTCAGACAAGCCAAATCCAACAGAGTTATCAGATTTCACTAAATGTTACGAATTTGAAGTTCTGAAAAATGGTTTTTCCACTCCAAGGGTGGGAGAATCTGAATTGCTACAATTCATTTCACAAGTATCTGATGATTTTCTTTCTTTCCAAACTCTATTCATGCCTTACTTCTGGGCCGCTACAAATTACGGAATAATTCACAAGCAAGGTTTTTATAAATTGTTCAGTGCTAATAAACCTTATGATTTTGTTCCAAGAGTATATGTGACACACGGAGATCCAACGACTCAATTTATGTTACTACCTGAATTTACTCAAGGTGGCTGAATAACCACTGAAAGAGATAACAATCTTTCTAGATTCTTGAGTGAAAGAGAAGGCGGATTTGAACAATTTTTAGTCAATTCCGACGGTAGTCTAAAGTCTGAAACACAAAATAATAAATAACAAAGAAAGGAGTGCAAATGAGTGAACTAAATATTGAAAAAGAACAAGAAAAAGTTTATCAATATGCTAAAGAAAGATATGAACTAAAAAAACAAATTCCAGCTATTGAAATTAAAAATTTAGTTATTGACTTCGGTGATGCAGTTGCTGTAAACAATGTTACTTTTGATATTCACGAAGGTGAACTTGTTACTCTATTAGGTCCATCAGGAAGTGGTAAATCAACAACTCTGAATGCCATTTCAGGATTACTAAAACCTACAAGCGGAAAAATTTTCTTCCGTGGTATAGATGTAACTAAATATTCACCACAACAACGTGAATTAGGGTTAGTTTTCCAAAACTACGCTCTTTATCCACACATGACTGTGTATGACAATATTGCCTTCCCATTAAGTAATGATCAACACTGAAAAGAAGAAACAATTGAAAATTCGCGTAGCGCACAACACAAAATTTACGAATTGATTCTAAAAGAAAATAATGTTTCTGAAGACGAAATTAAAGAACTAAGAAAAACTTTCTACATGACAATCGACAACCCTAAAGAAAGTAGAAAATACATTTTAGGACTAAAATCAGAAAAAAACAATATTTATGAACATTCTTCAAATGAAGTAGGGCGTTTAGAATCTAAATCAGTTGCTGAATTAAATAAATTAACAAAAGATGTTTTGAAAAAATCAAAAGATCTACACCAAAATGTACGCGAAACTAAAAACGCACTTAACTTAAAAATCGATTCGAGATATGTAGATATTCAACCTAAAATTCAAAAAGAAGCACAAAAATTAGTTGCTTCAATTGCACAATTCAAGCAAATTGAAAAAAAATTACGTTCAGAAGAAAGAAAACAATTGCACTACATTGCTCCTGAACTAATGGAAGCTAAAACAGTTAATACTAAAGCTGAAATGGATTCAGTAAAACCTGTTTTAATTCATCCAAATAACAAATTAGTAAACAAAATCTTAGAATGTAAGATTGAAAAAGCTACTTTTGATCAATTGAAATCAGTGTCAAAACTAAGAATTCTTGATGATCAAGTACGTAGAATCAATGATTACAAACGAACTGTTGAAAACTTTGAAAAATGACGTGCTGACGTTGTTAAAAACGCATTTGCTGGTGAAAATAAAATTGATCCACAAGATATCATCGAAAAATCAATTGCTAAAATCATCATTAATGCTTACTCACAAATTTATAAATTTGAGTATAAAACAACAAAAGTAAGAAATGCTATCCTATACAGACAAGCAAAAAGAATTTTCAAAAAAGATAAAGCAATTGCAAACCACCACATTATCAATGTAAAAATTAAAGAAAATGTTGCAAAAGCTAAAAAATTAAGAAACGAAATCAACAAAAAATATAAACAAGACTTGTATACAATTTTCGACCCAATTTTTGAAAAACAAGGTCAAGGTTGAAAATGTAACAGAAAACTTTACTCA
The DNA here is from genome assembly GCF_053851755.1 of Mycoplasma sp. 3392. Taxonomy (NCBI): domain Bacteria; kingdom Bacillati; phylum Mycoplasmatota; class Mollicutes; order Mycoplasmatales; family Mycoplasmataceae; genus Mycoplasma; species Mycoplasma sp. 3392. The sequence goes on along the minus strand of NZ_JBSQBF010000001.1, from coordinate 36,795 downwards.
CTAAACGAAAAAGTTCATGCTTTAGTTGAACAATCAAGACCTGAAGTAAGAGCTCAAATTGTTGAGCTGTCAAAAGATGTTTTAACAATCAGTGAAGCAATTAACCGTGATGTTATGGAAGTTGCTAACAAAGTTGAAATTACTAAAAACTTATGAAAAAGACCTACACAATTAAGTGGAGGGCAACAACAACGGGTAGCTATTGCTCGGGCAATTGTTAAAAAACCAAAAATTCTTCTATTGGACGAACCACTATCAAACTTGGATGCTAAATTACGTATCTCAACACGTAAATGAATTAGAAAATTGCAACAAGAAAGTGGAATCACAACAGTCTTTGTTACTCATGACCAGGAAGAAGCTATGTCAATTAGTGACAGAGTTGTATGTATGTCAACTGCTTTAGTACAACAAATGGGTTCTCCAATGGAACTATATGAAAAACCAGCTAACGAATTCGTTGCTAAATTCCTTGGAATGCCTGAAATGACTATTATTAATGCCGACGTTGTTGATAATTACGTTGTTGTTAACAATCACAGACTTGTTAAAGTAGATAACTACAACAAAAACAAAATTCGTGTAGGATTCAGAGCGGAATCACTAACCGAATCAGCAAATGGATTTATTGATGCTGATATTAAAGTTGTTGAGTATCTAGGAAAAGAAATTCAATCACAAGTTTACTTACAAAACATTGACACCATTGCTAACGTTTACTTGACTGCAAAAGATCGTTATGAAGTTGGTGACACAATTAAATTAGGTGTAAAAAACATTGATAAATTACACTTATTCGACATAGAAACTGGTGAAAGAGTAAACAAATAATGTTTTCTTTTAAATCTTTCTTCTTGAAGAAATTTCGCATTAAAAAACATTTAACCAGTTTAAGCATTTTAAACAGAAAAGAGAAATTTTACAAACCTCTTATTCTGATTTTGCCTTCATTATTACTTATTACTTTATTTATTATTATTCCTTTCATAATAACAATTACTGACGCCTTCAAAGTGCAAACAGGTTTTCTAGTTTCAGACGTAAGTCCTGGTATTGATAACTTTAAAACTCTATTAAGAAGTCAACAATTCCAAATCGGACTAAGAAACTCAATTATTTATTCTTTGATGGCCTTGCCATTATCTCTAACTTGCTCTATTTTAATTTCTAGTGCAATCGCCCACGTGGTTAAAAAATGAGCAAGAGGATTTTGACAAACACTATTCTTCTTACCATATGTAACCAGCTCAATTGCTGTTGCTGTTACATTTTCATACTTATTCGCATCAGATGCCGGAATTTTAAATGCCATTATTGGTAAAAGGGTTCCTTGATTAACATCAGCGTCTACCAATTCTTGAACAGCATTCTTTGCTATTCTAATCAACGGAATTTGAGGAAGCTTAGCATTCCAAATTCTTATCTTGACAACTGCTATGTTATCAGTTAGTCCAGTATTATACAAATCAGCTTCAATCGATGGAGCCTACAAATTAAAACAATTCTTCTCAGTTACATTACCTTCTATTCGTAAAACTATTTCATTCTTAATTACAATCGGAATAATTGGGGGAATTAAAGTTTTTCCACTTGCTTTATTCAACAACAGCCCAACAGATGCTGTTAATAATGGTGGAGCAACCATTATGTTATTCGTTTATAAAGCAGTAGCAGAAGGAAACTTCTACTTAGCTGGAGCAGCATCACTTATTTTGTTTGTTCTGGGAGTATTTGTTTCATTCTCAGTACGTAAATTAGTAGCCGTATCATTTAGATTGAGTACAACATTAGGAGTAAAACGTGTATCACGTAAAATTAATAGCAAGACACCATTTACAAAAAAAGTCTTTAAATTCTAAAGTTGAGAATTTAACTAAAGGAGTTGAAAACAATAAAGTTGTTGGACAACTTCTTGCCTTCATCTTTAAATTCTTAATTCTGACATTTTTTGGTCTACTAATTTTATTCCCTTTCTACTTCATGATTTCTCAATCACTGATTTCATCAGATGCTGCTAACCGTAAAGACATAATCATTTGATATCCACGTAATGGAGAATCAGCACAATTCAAAGCTCATTGAGATAACTTCGCTAAAGCATACCAAGAAGGATACTGAAGCGCTGTTGTATTCACTGCGGCGATAACTGCCTTCAGTGTTACTTGTCGTATTTTCTTTGCTATGACATTTGGATATGCCTTTAGTTTAAGAAAATGAAGATTCAAAAATTTCTCTTGAGGATTTTTCTTAGCATTACTAGTTCTACCTGAAACAGCCTTAATGGCCGGTCAGTACAAAGTTATTGTTACGATGGGACTAAATGCTAACCAGGGAACATTTGTTGCTTTAACAATTCCTTTTGCAGCTAGTGTTTTCTCTGGATTTATGTTCAGAAATGCTTTCGAAGCAATTCCTGATTCAGTACGTGAATCATCAATGATCGATGGGGCAAACGAGCTAAAATTCTTTGTTCGTGTTGCTGTCCCAATGGTTAAATCAACTATTTGAACTGTTGTTATTCTAACTGCACTTGCTTCTTGAAACTCATTCATGTGACCACAATTAATTTTGGGAGCAAAAGGACAAGGAAGCTACACAGTTATGAACGTGTGATTATTTACTACTGGTAAAGATGACTCAAGTGAACAATCAATTATTTACAGAAATATTCGGATGGCTGCCAACGTTCTTGTTATTCTACCTATGCTTGTCGTTTACTTCTTATTTAGAGGAAGAATTATGAGAGCAATTTCAAGACAAGGAAGCGGTCAAAAAGGATAATTATGCAAAGCAAAAGTGTTTTCAAAAAAATATTTACCTCAATCAAGGAATTTGCTCGTAAATACTGAAATCTAACCTTCATAGTAATTTCAGCAATTGCGGGACTATCTCTTACTGGAGTAGCTATTTGATGTCTAATCTTCTTACCAATTAACTGACGTTAATGAATAATCAACAATATACAAACAAGAACTGTTAATACCAGCGGTTCTTGTTTTTTATTAACTATAAAAAAGCAAATAAAAAAACACAACTACTCAAAAGTTGTGTCTCTCAAAAAGTTGAACTTATTAATTAATCTTGCGAACCTTTAGTTTCTAATGTGTGTAAACGTAATTCGTGTCTACCACCTTCGAAATCTGTATTGTGTCAAATTTTAAACATTTCCAATGCTTCTTCTGGACTTGTTTGGCGTCCGCCAAAAACAATAACATTGGCATTATTGTGTAGTTTAGCAAGTTTAGCATCTTCATTGCTTGTAATTCTTGCCGCACGAATGAAGCTGAAACGATTTAGAGCGTAACTTATTCCTAGTCCTGTTCCACAAATTCCTATTCCTTCAACATCAGGATGGTCTTTCATGTACTTAGCTAGTTTGAAACCATAATCGGCATAATTAACACTTTCTGTACCGCTTTTGGTTCCTAAGTCAATAACTTTGTAACCTTGTTTACCTAATGAATTAACAAGTTCACTTTTTAACTCATAGCCAGCATGATCTGAAGCAATGGCTACTGTCTTTTTATCCATATTTTCTCCAATCTATTCCCTTATAATTTTACCATTATCCAAGTCTATTATCTTGCTTGGTTGCCCTGAAAGTTCACCAAAATCGTAAAATTTGGTTAATTGAGGAAAGATTTTTTTTGCTTCTTCTAAATTTTTGGCTACTTGTTGATTGCTGATGTTACAACTTGTAACATAACAAGGACCATTTTTGCGTAAAAATTCCAAAAGTTTTGGCTGATTCGGCATTCTAAAACCTTGCCCTTTAACAATTAAACTCACCGCACCAGGTCAATATTTTTCTGCCACTTGTTCAGCTTTTTGGTTTCATTCCACGATTTGTTTTGCTTGCTCTATATCGGCAACTAAAATTATTATTTTTTTAGTAAAATCACGTTGTTTCAATTCATAAAGCAAGTCTAAATTATTATCTTTTAATCTTACTCCTAGACCTAAAACCGTGTCAGTTGTGGTAACAAAAACATCATCATATTTATTAGTCATAATAAATATTATAAGTCTTAGGACTATACTGATTTGATAAAATTAAGTTATATGCCAGAATTACCAGAAGTTCGAGTTGTTGTAAAAAAACTCAAAGAATGTGTTTTGAATAAAACTATCGATTCAGTCATTGTTAACAAAACAAAAATGATCAAAGATGTTGATAGTGAAGCGTTTCAAAATGAACTAAAAAATCAAAAAATCATTGATATTAGCAATGTTGCAAAGCACATTGTGTTCTTTTTTACTAACAACTTAGTCATGATTTCTCATTTGCGTATGGAAGGTAAATATCGTTATTATGACCAAAAACACGAATTCGAAAAACATGCCCATGTAGTTTTTAATTTTAGCGATAATTCACAATTACAATATGTGGACTCTAGGGCGTTTGGTACTTTTCATTTACGCAATAAAAACAATTACTTGACAAGTCAACCGCTAGCTTCAGTGGCCCTGACACCTGACAAAGTGGATATTGATTCACTTTATGCTAAAACTAGCAAATCTTCAACTGCTATTAAAACAATGATTTTAAATCAAAAGCTGGTTTCAGGAATAGGTAATATTTATGCTGATGAAAGCTTATTTGCAGCCAAAATTCACCCACAAACACCTTCAAAACTCGTAAGCAAACAAGAATTGAAGCTTTTGATGCAAAAAGCTTCAGAAATTATGCACAAAAGTGAAGAACTTGGTGGCTCAACGATTGATTCTTATGAATCACTCAACAAGCAAGAAGGTCAGTATCAACATTTTCTTAAAGTTCATACTAAAGTAAATAAACCTTGTACAATTTGTCAAACTATCATTCAAAAAACGAAAACTAATGGAAGGGGGACATATTTCTGCCCAAAATGCCAGAAATTAAGAAAGCAAAATGACTAGAAAAATAGACTTACATGGTTTAGATATTAATCGTGCAGCAGCGGTAGTGATTAATAGTCTAAGAAGTTTTGACTACAATTCTTATGAAGATGAATTATTAATCGTTACTGGCAACGGAACAGGAAGTTTAAAGAATTTAGTTGAAGATATTTTAAATGAAGAGTGTTATGACTGAAGTTATGACAACAGTCAACAGTCTGCTTTTCGAGTTTATAAATAGGAGTTAATATGACAACAGCAGCAATTTTAGGAATAGTATTCGGATTTTTAGCTCTTTTAGTAATTGTTTTATTATGTCTTTCAATCAAAATAGTGCCAGAAACATATTTTTGAATTGTACAAAGATTAGGTAAGTATCACAGAACATTGGAAAAAGGAGTTAACTTCATTTTTCCAATCATTGACCGGGTAGTAGTAAAAGAAAATATTAAAGAAAAAGTGTTTGACTTCCCTGTTCAAAGTGTTATTACAAAAGATAATGCCACAATTAAAGTAGACACAGTAGTTTACTTGAAGATTTTTGATGCCAAACTATATTCATATGGGGCAGAAAATCCTTTCAAGGCAATCGAAAACTTGGTAGCAACCACCTTGAGAAATCTAATTGGAGAACTAGAATTAGACCAGTCGTTGACATCGAGAGAAATAATTAATGCGAAACTAACAAAAACATTAGACGAAGCATCAGATGCGTGGGGAATTAGAGTAAATAGAGTTGAAATTCAAAACATCATTCCGCCAAAAGAAGTAGAGCAAGCAATGATTCGCCAAATGCAAGCTGAAAGGGATAAGAGAGCAAGAATTTTAGAATCAGAAGGAATCAAACAATCACTGATTCTTAATGCTCAAGGGAATAGAGAAAGCGTAATCCTAAATGCTGAAGCTGCTAAAGAAAAAATCATTTTACAAGCTGAGGCTGAAAAACAAAGAATTTTGTTAGAAGCACAAGCTAAGAAACAATCAATAGAATTATTGAATGAAGCTAAAATCAGTAAAGAAGTTTTACAGTACAAAGCTTTAGATGAAATTAAAACATTGGCTAATGGAACAGCAACAAAAATAATCATTCCACCTAACCTTTCAGAAATAGCTAAAATCATGGCAGTTGGTAAAGAAGTCTTTCAGGATAACGAAAAAAGCAAAAAGTAATATTATATACTCAGAGTAAGATTGATTCTTGCTCTTTTTTATTATTTTAGCGTTTCGTAATTTGTATAAAAAACCTAAAAAAAGTCACATCATTTGTGACTTTAAAATAGGTTTAATTTCATTAGTGGATAACTGGACTGAACAGTGAAAACATTAGCATTGCAAAACTAAAGAATATCAATGTCGAAGTGGCATCAGTAACAGTAGCAAGAATAGGGCTTGACATAACTGCCGGATCCTTTTTTAGTTTTGTGGCCAATAAAGGAACAACTGAACCTACAAATTTAGCAAAAATAACTGCTACAAACATTGCTAAACTTGAAACTAAACACATTATCAATACTCCGGCAGTAGTAACTTCCACATGTCCATCTGCTCCAATTTTTCCCATGATATCGCGAGTAGCAGTAAAGTACAATGTTAAACGTGCAAAATTGACAATGAATAAGACAGTGGCAATCAATAGTCCCGATCGCATTTCTATTCCAACAACGCGTCAAGGTTTTTTCTTCACTTCACCAAGTGATATAGCTCGAATAACGGTTGTTGCTGATTGTGAACCTGCATTACCAGCTGTTCCAGAAATAACTGGAACCATAGAAACTATAATGGCTGAAGAAATTGCACTTTGGAACAATATACTATTGTCAACCTTATCCTGGAATACTTGAATGATTAATTGCGAAAATGTTGAACCAACCATCAAAATTATTAGTCAGAAAATCCGAGATTTAAAGATTTTGCGAACAATGTTTTTGTCGTTATATGAAATTTCGACTTCAGCATTAATCCCGGCCATTTTATAAATATCTTCGGTTGCTTCTTCTTCTAAAACGTCAATAACGTCGTCGGAAGTAATAATTCCAATAACATGATTTTTTTCGTTTACAACTGGAAGAACTGACATATCTTGCTCAGCGAAAATCCGAGCAGCTTTTTCTTTTTTGTCATTAACTGAAACGCTTGCAATTGCTTCCGTGACTTCAAATATTTTTGTATTTCTTCTTGAATCAACAAAGACAATATTTTCAAGAGTGGTTACTCCTTGAAGACGTTGTTCATGATCTAAAACAACATAGTAGTGAACCAGTTCAGAATCTTCTCTTAGTTTCCGAATTTCCTCAATTGCTTTGGAGCAACTAATATCATCCTGTAAAGCAATGAATTCCACACTCATAACTGAACCAATCGAATCATCATCATATTTTAAAAGACGATTAATTTTGTTGCGATCATCACTATTTTTAACGTGACTCAAAATCTTTTGTGCAATGTTGTCTGGCATTTCTTCAATCAAGTCAACAATGTCGTCTAAGTATAAGTCATCCAAAATAGCTTCGAGTTCTTCGTCAGTAAATGCTTTAATTATTTCTTCTTGAATATCATTTTCAAGGTATGAAAAAATTTCCCCGCTATCCTTTGGTTTGATGATACGGAAAAAGAAAATTCTTTCATAAGGTGTTAATTCTTCAATTTTGTCAGCAATTGTAGCATTAGGAGTCTCATCAACGAAAGTACGAATAAGGTGTACGTTTTTGAATTGTAAGGCGTTTTTTAGCTGCTTTAAGGTTAAAACGTCTTTCATCTTTACCTCCTTATTAAATTAGTAATCTTTGAAAATGTTTACTAAAGACTCTTGCAACTGGTCGATAGCAATTAAATTCAGCGAACCATTTCTAGCAAGAGTGATATTTCCGTTTTCTTCACTGACAACCAGTGTTACGGAATCGGAGATTTCGCTAATTCCTAAAGCAGCACGGTGTCTTGCTCCATATTTGTTGTCAATTGATTTTTTTGTAATTTTGTAGTATGTGGCAGCATAAACAATTTTATTATCACGAATAATGATTGCCCCATCGTGTAAAGGAGTGTGTTTATTGAAAATACTAATAATTAATGAAGAAGAAATATTAGCATCGATGATAACTCCATCAGTACGTAAGTTATCAAGTCTTTCTTTCATTTCAATAGTAATAATAGCTCCCGTTTTGTGTTTTGATAAAAATTCTAAACTCTCTTTTAGTTGGTGGATTAATCTAATTTTCGAACTTTTACTTACTTTCTGTTTCAAGCTTTTGAATTTTGATAAAAACTTCAAAATTTGATGAAAAGCCAAAATAACTATAATGAGAAAAATTAGGACAACAAAAATTAAAATGATGATTAAAAATGCATTTTCCATAAATAACCTCTACTTAGTTGGAGCTCACACTGTTACAGTTAAAATTAATAGAACAACAACAATTAGAGCAATTGCAAAACCTCCAATTGCAACTACTCTAGGTCATTTTGTTGATGTTTCTTCAATTTTTTGTGCCCGCGAGTCTTGGCTTCATTTTGCATATTCATATTCAACAGCATTTTTGTTATTTTTTAAAGCATGTTGTTTACGAAATTCTTGTTGTTTTTTAGCAAGTTTTCTATCAATTTGTGACATTCAGGTAATGCCTTCGAATATCTCAATTAATGCTTGCTCATTATATTTTTTTAAACGCGGTTGTTTTGCGAAGTTCACAAACTCATTTAAGTAGTTAGACACACTGGTTTTTACAATGTCATCATTTTGGCGATTGTCGCGCATTTTTTGAGCCATAATTCCTCCTTGAAATGGTAAATATTAATAATTATAAACTTAATAAAAATTAAATTTATAAACTTTGTTTATAAGTTAGCTGCTAGTATAATATTAATAGCATGAAAGGAAAGACATGAAAAAGACATTATATGATGTTAATTTAAAACATAAGATAGTTTTAGCAAGAGTTGATTTCAATTTGCCACTTGCAAAAAACGACAATAATCAATACTATGTAACTGATGCTAACAGAATCAAAAAGGCACTGAAAACTATTAACTTTATTACTCAACAGGGCGCTAAATTAATTTTATTAAGTCATTTAGGAAGAGTAAAAACCGAAGAGGACTTAGTTTCCAAATCGCTAAAACCAGTTGTTGAAGAGTTCAAAAAATATGTTGATAATGATGTATTTTTTGTCCCTAAAACGAGAGGAAGTGAAGTTGAAGAAGCAATAAAAAATCTAAAAAGTGGACAAATTTTATTTTTAGAAAACACTCGTTTTGAAGATTTAAACAACAAAGCTGAGTCAAAAAATGATCCTGAATTGGCAAAATATTGAGCTTCTTTAGGCGATGTTTTTGTTAATGATGCATTTGCTACTGCTCACCGTAGTCACGCATCAAATGTTGGAATTGCTTCAAACATAAAAGAAAGTGCTTTAGGATTTTTAATGCAAGAAGAAATCGAAAATCTTGCTAAATTAAAAAATAATCCAGCAAGACCTTATGTAGCCATCATCGGTGGGGCTAAAATAAGCGATAAAATTCAAGTTTTAGAACAGCTTATTAAAGAATGTGACAAGGTTTTAATTGGTGGAGCAATGGCTTATACCTTCTTAAAGGCACAAGGTGTCGAAATAGGTACTTCACTAGTTGAAGATGATTACTTAGAACTAGCAAAAAATCTTTATGAAAACAATAAAACAAAGATTTTATTACCAATTGATAATGCTTATGCTAAAGAATTTGCAGATATCCAACCACAATACTCAAGCCCCGAAAATAAAAATATACCTGCTGACTGCACTTCAATGGACATTGGTCCTGAAACTGTGAAATTATTTGCTAATGAAATCCAAAAAGCAAAAACTATTTTTTGAAACGGTCCCTTGGGAGTTACTGAATTTAGTAATTATGAAGTAGGAACAAAATCGATAGCCATAGCCATTTCCCAAAATACAGACTGTTTTTCAGTAGTTGGTGGGGGAGATTCAGTCGCTGCTATTAATAAATTAAACTATCAAGACCGTTTTAGCTTCATTTCAACTGGTGGTGGAGCAAGCCTAGAATATGTCCAAGGCAAATTGCTACCAGGATATGAAAGCATTGAAGACAAATAAAAAAGACAAAGAAAAAGAGAGTGACCAGCTCTCTTTTTTTAAATTTATATTTGTGTAACGGCACTAGAATGCAAATGCATGATTAAGGAATATAAATCCCTAGTGCTACTTATAATTATAAACTTTTTTATTCTTTAAAGTAGTTTTTTATTCATTACTTGTGTTTTTGACGTCTTGATTTGCGTCAGTAACGTCAGTATTTTCTTCATCATCATTTAAACTGTTGATCTTAGCAATGGCAACAATGTGATCGTTGTTATTTTTTAGAGTAATTAATTTAACACCTTTAGAATTTCTTCCAGTGGTTGAAACTTGTCTTAAATTAAAACGAATAGCAATACCTTCTTTGGTCATAATAATTAGGTCTTCGTCTCCTTTAACAGCAGCAGCGTAAACTAATTCACCCGACTTAGCTGCATTCAGAGCAATAACTCCTTTAGCATTACGTGAAGTTTTTCTAAAGTCTTCAACGTCACTCATTTTTCCATAACCTTCAGAACCCATTGAGAAAATCAATTTTCCTTGGTTTGAAGATGACACCGATACTACACGACTACCTTCGTCTAGTTTAATACCGATTACCCCAGTGGCAATTCTTGATTGCGCCCTGATTTCACTTGCATCAAAACGAGTTAGTCTGTTGTTTGAAGCAGCAACAAAAATTTCTTCGTTTTCTTCTATTATCATTGCTGCAATAAGTTGGTCATCTTCTCTTAGGCCTAGGGCACGTTTTCCGTTTCTATTAATCAAACGATATTCACTTAATCTTGTTTTTTTCAAAATACCATTTCTTGAAGCCGTTAGTAAGTATTTGTTTGAATCATAGTCATTGGTTGAAATAATTTCACGGATATTTTCATCTTTATCCATGTTAGGAAGAATATTGATTATTGGAGTTCCTTTTGCATTTTTGGATGTAGCAGGAATTTCATGTCCTCTTAGCCGGAAGACTTTACCACTTGAAGTAAAAATTAAAAGATCGGTGTGAGTTGAAGTAACGATAATATTTTCAACTTTGTCATCGGCATATGTTTTGGCTGCATTCGAACCAATTCCACCTCGTCTTTGTTCACGATATTCGTCTAAATCAGTACGACGAATATAGTTATTAGCTGAGTAAGTTATAACAATGTCTTTAACTGGGATTAAATCTTCATCTTCTATTGATGATTGTAAATCTCAACGAATTTCACTGCGACGTTTGTCTGCATATTGTTCTTTGATTTCTCTCAATTCTTCAATGATTAGTTGAATTAATTTTTCTTCTGAGTTCAAGATTTCTTTGTATTCGGCAATACGTTTTTCTAACATCGCAATTTCTTCATTCATTTTTTCAATTGCTAAACCTGTTAGCCGTCCTAAACGCATTTCGACAATAGCTTTTGTTTGTGCTTCTGATAATGAAAATCTTTGTGCTAATCTAGATTGGGCTTCAGCATCAGTTTTTGATTTTTTGATAATTTCAATAACTTCATCAATATTTTCGACAGCAATTTTTAAACCATGTAAAATGTGTGCTCTTTGTTCATCTTTTTCTAGGTCAAATTTTAAACGACGTGTAACTACATCTTTTTGGTGGTCGATGTAAACTTGCAATGCATCCTTTAGATTCAATAGTTTAGGCTCATTATTAACTAAAGCAATAGTGTTGATTGAAAATTTAGATTGCAATTGAGTAAGTTTGTAAAGAGTATTTAGAATAACTTCTGGATGGAATGTTTTTTTAATATCAATAACAATTCTGATACCTTCACGGTTAGATTCGTCTCTAAAATCTCCAATTCCTTCAATTCTTTTTTCTTTAACTAATTGACTTATTTTTTCAATGATGTCAGTCTTTTTGATTGCATAAGGTATTTCACTTACAACAATTCTACTTTTACCATTTGCAAATCTTTCAATATGTGCTTTTGAACGAATAGTTACACTACCTCTACCGGTTTTGTAAGCATTAACAACACTTGCTTTGTCAAATAGAATACCACCAGTTGGAAAATCGGGAGCTTGAACTATTTCAATTAATTCATCAATACTTATGTCACTATTTGCTGCTAATGCAATTGCAGCATTGATAACATCTCCTAGATTATGTGGCGGAATGCTTGTTGCCATACCAACGGCAATTCCGCTTGTTCCAGAAACTAATAAGTTTGGAAATCTTGCTGGTAGAACAACAGGTTCTTTTTCAGTGGCGTCGTAGTTATCAATAAAATCAACTGTTTCTTTTTTAATACTATCTACTAGTAGCGAAGCCATTTTAGACATTCTTGCTTCAGTATAACGCATTGCAGCAGCTTCGTCACCGTCGATTGATCCAAAGTTACCATGACCATCGATTAAAGGATAACGAAGTGAGAAATCTTGCGCCATACGCACCATTGCTTCATAAACTGATGAGTCACCATGTGGGTGGTATTTCCCTAAAACTTCCCCGACAATTCTGGCTGATTTCTTGTGTGGCTGGTTAAAAAACATCCCCATTTCACTCATGGCGTAAAAAATTCTACGGTGAACTGGCTTTAGTCCATCTTTAGCATCAGGAAGAGCCCGTGAAACAATAACACTCATTGCATATTCAATAAATGCAGATTTCATTTCCGCAACAAGACTAACAGGTGCAAGTCCATCTTTTTCTTCTTCTAAGATAGCAGATTTAACTTGGTAACCTTCTTTTTCTTGCGGTGGAATTTCTTCTTCATCTTCTTCGACTATTACTTCTTCTTCGAAGACTTTTTTAATCTCTTCATCTTCAGTTAAGTACTTATCGTCGTTAGTTAGTTCATCATTAAGTTTGTCATCATCAAAAGACATAAAAAACTCCTAAATTAATAATTAAATATAATTATTAATATTATACCATAAAGCATCAGAGCTGCTTTTGGGCATAAAAATCTGCAATTTTCGAGAAAAAAGTTACTTTTTAAAGAAAAAAAACACTGAAAATTCAGCGTTTTAGTCAAATTCTAATTCCAAGTAATTAATGTTTTTTCCGCGTGATGACCATTTTTGTTCATATTCTGTCATAATGTTGTCCTTATTTTTATCGCTATTGTGCAAGTCGCGAGTCATATAAGTCATTTTTGCATTAATGGCTTGAATTTCTTCAATTGCAAAATCAAACAAGCTGTCGCTGTCAGTTTTGAAAATTATTTTTGCTCCTGGTTTTAGAATGTTTTTGAATTTTAATAAGAAATTGCGATGTAATAATCTTCTTTTAGCATGACGTTTTTTAGGTCACGGATCTGAAAAAGTTAGATAAATGCGATCGATTTTATTTGCGAATAACTCATCAATTTTGTTAGCGTCTTCAATTAATAACATCATATTTTTTAGTTCCATTTGCTCAATCTTTTTCAAAGCATGAAGAGCAACTGTCGGATATTTTTCACATCCAATGTAGTTGATATTAGGATTTTGTGCTGCCAATTGCGTAATCATTTGACCTTTACCCATTCCTATTTCTAAATATGTAGTTTTGTCCACTCGAATAGGGAATTCCTTGATTTGAAAAGCTGATTGAAAAATAATGTCAGCTGCATCTTTATTATATTTAAGTCTCATATTTAACTATTTTACTAATTTTGTTTTGCTAATGTAATAACATTTAAATATGTTTACAATGAAGAATCAAAATCTCAAAAAATCTAAATCTATCTTAGCTAGCATAATAGCTTTTGCAATTGTAGTTTTCTCAGTAGTAGTTGGAGTGACTTTATTTTTTGCTTTAAGTGGCAAATTGAGTCAAAAAAGTCCAATTTATACACCAGATTATAAGGATAGAATAACTTTTAATGCAAAGTATGACAAAGATGGCAAAATAAATGAAAATTATGATCCTCGCTATTTAACTATTAACGAATGACCATACACCGAAGTTGTTGATAGCACAAATGGTGTAGTTGAGAAGAAATACTTTTTTAACCAAGAAGGAATGAAGGTTTTGGCTCAACAATTTTATCAAAGGGGTGGTTTCAGTGGAGAAATGCGCGAATTAAATAATGTCAACATTAATATCCCTGAAGTTAAAAATCTATCAAATACATCAAATGCTAACGGTTTTTTCGTTCCTGTTTATGAAAATATTTATTTAAGTATTAGTAATTTTATTTATGATTCAAACCATCAAGTACGTAAATTGAGATATCCTTGAACTGATGTCCCAGTTAAAACTAAGGTCGAATTAGTGTTGCCAACTTTAGTACATGAATATATGCACCATGTCACCAATATTTATGCAATGTCAGCCAGAGAAAAAGACACATTATCAAACAATGATGTGTATGAAAATAGCAGTGGCGATAATTATCACGGGCACTCAGCAAGTCTAAAAACAACTAATAAAAAGTTTTACACAGATTTTTATGATTCATTATTCAAGTTAGACAAAATACTAAGACCACGTTTTTGAGACTATCTATCTTCTTCATTCAAACCTATTTATTCTTCATATTCAGCGCACGAGCTTTTCGAAATTGCTAATTCAAAACAAGACAATGAGTCGCTTAACTGAAATTATTTAAATAAGTTTAAAAACAATACATTTAACAACTCGATGGACTCAGCATTCCAATATGCCGACAGCGTTAGCGGTTCAACACTAAATTATTACTTTTCGTTTGATGAATTGTTTGCAAGGGAGTTTTTAAAACTAAGTTTTGCTCCTAAGACTGCTTTGAATGTTGCTTACAATAATGGGTTAAATCCTGGTTTCTATGCCTATGTCAATGGTGCAAATAACGTTTTCATTTCATCGCTTGGAGATGATTTAATGCGTCTTATGTCAATAAATAAATTAGAACAATATAGTTTTCAAGATAATTTTACATATCAAGCCCTAGATGAAAGTAGTGCGAGAATTTACGGTTCAAACTGAGTATTTCCAACACCTTATGCTTGATGGGTTTCAAGAGATGTTGATTCGACTGAGTATCAACTGAAACGCCAAAAATTACTTTACAAGGCTTATCTTGACTTAGTTGGTTATGGGCTTCCAATTAGTCAAATGTCAATTGACACAACTGCCCTAGATGTTGCTTCACAAAGTGATAATTATGATTTATCAGTTTCTAGAAATATAAAAGATAACGAATTATATTTCAATGGATTTTTAAAATTAAAAAGTACTGATCTAGAAAATAAAAACATTGATACTTATATTCAACAATTTAATGCTCAAAACAACAATTACCTTGTTTTTAAAGATGCTAACAGTGATAGTGTAACTAAATTACCTATTGTTCTTAACAAGGGTAACTATCGAACTAAAAAAGACTGGGACTCAATTACTCAAGACTACGGCCCTGAGTGAGTATTGGGTAATGATTATAAAGATTATGTAAGTTATTACACAACAAAACCTTACTTAATAGATAAATGAAATCCGAACAAAAAATTGGAAGCATTCTTCTGAAGAGATGCGAATAATGATAATATAATTCAGGAAAACGAAAAAACTTATTTTGATTACAAACTAGCTAAACAAAGAAATGAAGCAATACAAAGAAGAATAAGCACATACCGTCAATTCTTATGAAAAGAATCAAGATATCAAACATATCAATTAACATACTCAAACGCATTCAATGGTTTAGAATTAAGTAAATATGAATAATAGAGAAGATTTCAACTTTGACTCACAAACTACTCCAGCACCAAGAAGACATCGCTTAAAAAGAGGCGAATTTGTTAACATTCAGTGCTTTAAATATGATGGGCATTTGTATCGTGAGTACAATGGAGTCAAAATAATTGATTTTAACCAAGATTATGTTGCTTGTTTGATGTTGAAAACTAAGGTTGCTGAAGCAACAATTAATTGAGTAGTTAGTGAGCCCACAATATTCATTTTCAGTAAGGAACATTTCTTTAATGCAACTATTTTGTTAAGAGATGAAAAAAAAAATGTTTATGTAAATTTAGCAACGCCTTTCTTCATAGAAGATAAAACAATTAAGTATATCGATTTCGATTTAGACATTAAAACGCACTTAGACCATGATTTCAACGTTATTGACTGACCTGATTTCAAAAATAATATTAGTCAATATAATTATCCAAAAGAATTAATTTATAAAATTTATGATGAACTAGATTATCTATTTTTATTATTTAATTCACGTAAAGAAATTTTTGGTGAAGATTTCATCGATCAATATATTGAAATATTAAAAAAGCAGAAGGACATTTAAGCCTTTCTGCTTTTATTTTAATTTTATTAATTAACCAATAATTTCTAAATCTTCATAATCGAATTCAGTTGGTGTTTTACGTCCAAAGATTTCAATTTCCACGAATGCTCTTTGTGCGACATCATCATTTTTAAGGATAACTCCGTTTTGATCTGTATAAGGACCGTTAACAATTCTAACAATTGTTGACTCTTTAAAAGCTGTTTCAATATTTCCTTTTTCAAATTCTTCACGTAATGATTTTTCTTTTTGTTCCATTTCACGAATTTTGCGATTTGAAATAGGAGTAGGCTTTGCTCCTTTACCACTCGATCCAACTAATCCAGTAACATATTGAGTATTACGCACTAAGTATCAAGCTGGGTCACTCATAATCATTTGTACGAAAATGTATCCCTTGTATAAATTGATATATTTTGGTGTGTATGCCTCACCTTTAGTTTTTTTCTCTAATTCACGGTTTGTTAAGTGTGGAACAGTGAAAATACGAATGTCATTGAAATAGTGACTCATGTTTTCTGTTTCAATTTTGTTTCATAATGTTTCAATAACTTTTTCTTCTTTTCCTGACACTGTTGAGACCATGTATCATTTGTATGAATTTTCTGAACTATCCATATTGACTCCTATAACTTAATTCCAACTGCATTTCATAAGTTTGTAAATAACAAGGTAACAACAAAAAAGAAAATAGCGAAAACAACAACGAACGCAACTGTTAAACCAAATCAAACTCAAGATTTTTTACCACTTGGTCAAATAATTCTTTTGATATCTTTTCTAAAAGCACGAAAGCGTCTTTCTTTTTCTGGTTTTGGTGCTTTAGGTTTTAGTGCTTCAGTGTCTTTAAAATTTTGATTTTTTAGTGGATCTAACATTATTTTTCCTCTTTATGAAGAGTTTTAGCATTGCAATAACGACAATACTTGTTTAATTGCATGCGTTCAATTATTGATTTATTCGTGACATAATTTTTTCTTTTGCAAACATCACATGCTAAATTTATTTTGTTACTTGCTTTTTTCATGGTTTTAATTATAACATAATTAACTAAAAACCACTTATAACTACATCACCAAGTCCTTTATTGAAGCAATTAGCCTGTCTTTTGTTTTTTGAATTAAATATGGTGATATTTTTAGCTCTTGTGACATTATGCGATTGTTGTAATTTTGGTTACAAATGTTTTCAAAAATAGCCTTTTCCTTTTCACTCATATTCAATAACATTGTGAGCTCAAGTTTAAGATTTTTGAGTGAAAAATCTTTTTCTTCGTCGCAAACATCACTGAAATTTTCTTCAAAATCACTCATCGTTATTTCAAAGTTGCGTTTTTTGCCTATTGCCTTTTTTGCTCAATTCATAAACAAAAATTTGATTCCATTAATTAAATAAACATCAAGATACTTGTCATTAGTGTTGCTTAATATTTTTTCAATATCTACTCAACAATTGTGAATTAAGTCTTGTTCGTCAATACCTAATTTGTAAATTTCAATAATCTGTCTTGCGACAAAATTTATCCTTTTTTCTAGCTCTAAAAATTTCTTTATTACTTTCATTTTCTTCTTCATACTTTTATTATGAAAAAAAAGAAAAAAAGTGAGTCCCGATTTTTTCTCACTTTTTTATCATTATTCATTTGGATTATTAGTTAGACAGAAAAGGGCAATCCCTGTTGCTACAGAAGCATTCAGTGACTGAACTGTACCTTTTTGTGGGATATAAATTAGTTGATCACTAGCTTTGATAATTGTATTTGACACACCTTTTTGTTCGTTACCGATTACCAAAACGCTTGGACGATTGAACTTAGTTTTATTAATATCGCTAGCATTCTGGTTAAGTGCAGTTGTGTAAATTCAGTAGCCATTTTGTTTCAATTTTTCAATTGCATTAAACAAAGAAGGAACTTTGATGATATTCATATTAACAAATCCACCAGAAGAAATTTTTAAAGCAACAGGTGTAACACTAGCTGCTCGATCTGTTGGTATCAAAATTCAATTTACACCAAAAACATTTGCACTTCTTATAATTGCACCTAAATTTTGTACATCTTGAATGTGATCTAAAATTAATACATTGTCAGGTTTGTTACGTAACAATTTCTCGAAATCAGCATATTCAAAATCTTTAATAAAAGCAATAACACCTTGGTGATTTTGTTCTGTAATCTTATCTAGTTTTACTTTTGATACTTTTTTAACATTTTTGAATTTGATATCTAGTTTAATATTTTCTTGAATTCAAATTTCAGTAATCGGAAAGTTTTCATTGATAGCATCAATAACGGAGTTACGACCAAAAATAAAGTTTTTCATTAGATTAATTTTCTTTCTTTTAGCACTTCACGAAGTATGTCAGCTTTGTGGTAATCTTTGTTTTCAACCAATTGTTTTCAGTCTTGATACATTTTTTTATCATCTTCACTAACTAAAACATTGGCTACATTGAAACCTAAAAGCTCTAAAACTCTTTTTAGAGTGGCACTGTTTTTTGACTTCATCAGTTCATGTACTATTTTCATTGCAGGAGCGAAATTTAGTTCAGCAACATTGTCAATAACTTCTTTAACCAAAACTTCATCAATTTGCATTGACTCATCTTCTAATTGCATTTTTTTCAGTGATAAATCTATTTTAGAAATCATTTTTTCGTTTGACATCAGTAATTCATCAGTAATGTTAATAGGTTTTGAGTAAGCAGAAGATAGAAAAATCATTCTCAATGTGTCTGCGCTTCAATCTTTTAAAAAGTCTTTAGCAAGAACAATATTTCCTATTGATTTAGACATTTTTTCATTGTTTAGATTAACCGTTCCAAAGTGAATTCATTGTTTAGCTAGTGGGTTATTTGTTAAGGCTCTAAATTGGATATTTTCATTTTCGTGGTGCGGGAATGTTAAGTCAACTCCCCCTGCGTGTATGTCAATAGTTTCATTGCCAAAATATTGATTAATCATAGCAACACACTCTGTGTGTCACCCGGGTCTTCCCTTACCAAAAGGTGAATCATATTTGATGCCAACATTAGTATCTTTTCACAGGGCAAAGTCGACTGAATTTAGTTTATTTTCATCATTATTTTCCGCTTCTAAATTCTCTACAACTTGCCCACTCACTTCACCATAATTTTGACGATTCTTCATAACATCAAAATAAACATTTACTCCACGTTGATAGGCTGATTTTTTGTTGATTAGCTGTTTAATAAAATCAAAAATTATGTCCAGATGGTCTGTGACTTTAGCAATAATATTTGGTTTTTGAATGTTATAAACTTCGAGCATTTTTAAGTATTGGTCTGTGTAATACTCACTAATTTGAGTCTCAGTTTTGTTTTCAAAAATTGCTTTGTTGATTATTTTGTCATCGATATCAGTGATATTGTGTAAAAACTGAATGTTTTGTCCTTGCGCTCTTTGCGCTCTAATCATTAGATCAAAAGTCAAAATTGGTCGCATGTTTCCGATGTGAACGTAGTTATATACAGTTGGTCCACATAGATAATATTTCTTTATATTTTCTTTATTCATAACAAAAATTATATTGTTTTCAATCCAAAAAATATAAAACAAAAATCAATTATTTTTGACCTTTTTTGTTATATTTTTTAGCATGACTTTACAAAACATAAAAAATAACAAGTATTTCACAAGTTACAAAAACTGAGAACGAAAAAGAAAATTGATTTTTTGAGGAGGGATTTTAGCTTTTGTTTTTCTTGTTTTGGCTGCTATATTAAGTTGAAAAGCAGAAACTTTCTTATACATTGAAAACATTGAAAAATTCAGTGCCAAATACAATGGAGACATAGTAAAAGAAGCAATTCATAGTCGTGTTGCGCAGGGTTTAATGAGTCAATTTTGATCTAGCACATACACTTTTACTTACATTTCAAACTTTGCTTTGGCAATTATTTTGATTGCATACGCAATTATTTGAGATAAATCTAAAATTCAAAAAGCATTATTTTTGTCAGTATTAAACATCACTATTACATTCATTATTTTTTGAAGTTTAATATTTTTCCAAGTGATTTTGAAATTCAAAGCAAATAACACAGATAAAACTGTTTTATCAATGTCACTTGTTTCACAGACATTAACTCACTTTGTAAATCCACTGATTGGTATGGTTGCCTTAGTGTTAAGAAGAAAAAGCATTATTTTAACTAAAAAATTACTGTGATTTTCTAATTTAGCTGTGATTGTTTACTACATTTTTGCTTTAGGAATGTTCTACATGGGACAAAATGTCGCTTCTTATGTAAGTCAAAAAATGCCAGAATTGGATGATGTTAATGGTCGTTTAGAATTGGTAATATACGGATTTTTAAATTTTGAAAATCCAATGTTTTACTCAGGAACAAACAAGGGTGTAGTTTTTGCTTTAAATCTAGTGATTATTTTAATGGCATTTTTTGTACCAGTAGGTATCGGTTGAATGTGAAAATTTGCACTTAGAATCAAGTTGCAGCAAAGCTCAAAAACCACAACTAGCAAGCAGTAAAAGCTTGCTTTTGTTTTATTTATAATCTTTTTTTAACTTTTGTGGTGGTGGTATAATTAAAAGCATGACTAGTGCTAAAGAAAAAATTATCGCTTCTATAGAAGAAGCGTTGCAAAAATTAAATATTTCAAAGAAAGTTATTCTTACTGAAGCTAAAGATCATGGGGATTTTGCTTCAAATATAGCTTTAACTTTACAAAAAGAATTAGGAAAAAGTGCAATGGAGGTTGCACAAGAAATCGTAAATAACATTGACAAGAAAAAATACTCAATTAAAGAAATCGAAATTGCTGCTCCAGGATTTATGAATTTCTATGTTGAAAATGAAGTGTTTGCTGATGTTGTTGACATTATTAACAAATTAGGTGAAGAATACGGAAAAGGTACACCTGATTCACTTAACAAAATTAATGTTGAGTTTGTTAGTGCAAACCCAACTGGATTTTTACACATCGGACATGCTCGTAACGCAGCAATCGGAGCAACATTATGTAACGTTTTACAAGCAGCAGGACACCCGGTTGTAAGAGAATACTATGTTAATGATGCTGGAAATCAAATGAACAACTTAGCAGCATCACTATTTGCTCGTTACCAACAAATTTTTGATAAATCATATCCAATGCCTGCAGATGCATATAATGGTGGAGATATTGTTTATTTTGCAGAAGAATTTCATAAAGAATATGGTGACAAATACAAAGGTGCAGAGTATGAACCTAATAGAGCTTTCTTTAGAGAATATGGACGCCAAATAGCACTACGCGAAATTAAAAAAACAATGGCAGAATTCGGAACTTGATTCGATGTTTGATCAAGTGAACAAGAACTATATGACAAAGATATGGTATTTGATGCCATCGGACGTTTAAAAAATGTTTATGAAAAAGACGGTGCTACTTGACTAGCAACTACTGTTGGTGGAAAAGATGATAAAGACCGGGTAATTATTAAAAGCGATAAAACATTCACATACATGTGTGCTGATATCGCTTACCATGAAGACAAACTAAAACGTTTAAACGATCCTAATGGAGTAATCATTGATATTTGAGGAGCAGACCACTCAGGTTATGTAGAAAGAATTAAATATTCAATGCAAGACTTAGGATACCGCGATGATCAAACAATCATGGTTTTATTCCAACTATTACGTGTTGTTAAAGACGGAAAAGAAGTAAAAATGTCAAAACGTTTAGGAACTTCGCTAACTCTAAGAGAATTAATGGACTTAGTTGGAAAAGATCCTATTCGTTTCTTCCTAATCAACCGTTCATACAATTCAAAAATTGATTTTGATATTAACAAGGTAAACGAAAAATCAGAATCAAATCCAATGTACATTATTAAATATGCTCATGCAAGAGCAAATCAATTAATTAAAAATTCAAAATATGCAGATTTTGCTAAAGCTGGAGAATACAGTGAAGATAGTGAAATCAAATTAATAAACGAATTAAAAGAATACCCAGAATTGATTAAAACAATGGCTAAAACATACAAAGTTAACTTGTTGCCTCCATACTTGTTAAACTTAGCTGGAGCCTTCAATTCATTCTATTCAAACGTTAAAATTATTGGTTCAGAAAATGAAGAAAGTCTAATTGCTTTGGCAAAAGCAGCTAAAGTGGTTCTAGCAAATGGTCTAAAACTAATGGACTTAGACATCCCTGAAGAAATGTAATTAAAATAAACCTTCGGGTTTATTTCTTTATAACCGTGAAAAAGGCAAAACTTTTATTAAGCTCTTTAGCAGCATTAACTACATTAGTTTCAGTTCCATTAGTGACCCTTTCATGTATCAATCGACCATATCAAACTAATCCTAAAAATGATTTATCAAAATCGGAAGTAGTTTGAGAATTGCAAAAAAATGCAACCGAAAACAAAAATATGTATCTAGACTTGTCTAAGTACCAAAAAGAAGCAGAACAAAGCAATAAAAATTTACCAAATGATAAAAAATTAAAAAATGTTGACTTTTATAGCAGTCATTTAAAACAATATGTAACTATTCCAGAAATCAGTAAATACGGAAAAAACTATTCATATAAGTGATATGTTGTTGACACTGCTGATCCATTCAGAGCAAAATTAGAAATTTATTATGTACCAGTTGAAGCTATTGCGGTGCAAGATCCGTCATTTATAAAAGCGGAGAATGAAGTTAATGGTGATTGAAGTAAAATGAAAAATTCATCAAATCGTCCATTAGCTAAATTCGTAGTTGAACTAAAATTTGGTAAAAGGTAGGTAAAAATGAAAAAAATTCGTACACGTTATGCTCCTAGCCCTACTGGATATTTACATATCGGTGGTGCACGAACGGCATTATTCAATTATTTATTTGCCAAACATTTTGGTGGCGATTTTATTATTCGTATAGAAGATACAGACGTTGCTAGAAACGTTGAAAATGGTGAACGTAGTCAATTGGAGAATCTAGCTTGATTAGGTATTATTCCAGACGAAAGCCCAATCAATCCTAAAGCAGAGTATGGCAAATATCGTCAAAGTGAAAAATTAGATATTTATGATGAATTAATTGAAAAATTATTAGCTAGCGGACATGCTTACAAAGCTTATGACACAACAGAAGAGTTAACAAAACAAAAAGAAGAAAGTGAAGCTGCTGGTATTCCATCTTTCCGTTACGATCGAAATTGACTAAAAATTAGTGACCAGGAAAAACAAAAACGTGATCAAAATGGTGAATACTCAGTGCGTTTAGCCTTACCTAAAAATCACGTGTATCAATGAGAAGATATAGTACGTGGAACCATTAGTGTAAATAGCGATGATATTGGAGATTTTGTTATTAGAAAAAGTGACGGTTATCCAACATACAACTTTGCTGTAGTAGTAGACGATCATCAAATGGAAATTAGTCATATTTTAAGAGGTGAAGAACACATCACTAACACACCAAAACAATTAGCAGTCTATGAAGCATTTGGTTGAGACACTCCACAATTCGGACACTTAACAATCATCACAAACATGGAAGGTAAAAAACTTTCAAAACGTGATTCAAGTCTAAAGCAATTCATAGAAGACTATAAAAATGAAGGATATAACAATCAAGCAATTTTTAACTTCTTAGCTCTTTTAGGTTGAAGTAGTGAAGATGCTCAAGAAATCATGACACACAATGAATTAATAAGTAAATTTGATTTTCACCGCCTTTCAAAATCACCATCAAAATTTGATATTCAAAAAATGGAATGATTCAGTAAAAATTACTGAAAAAACACTGAAAATGAGTACTTTTTCAATGTTTTAGAATTCCACGATTCCAAAGAGTGAATGAATATTTTCATCGAAACCTACAAACAAAATATTGTAACTCTTAATGATTTAAAAAATGCTTTGAAAATGTACACTCATCCAGATAAAAAGTTAACTATTGATTGCCAAACAAATGATGTAATTAAAGAATTTTGAAACAACCTAAAAGATAAAGAATTTAGCATTCAAAATATTCAACAAGCCATTGATTTAACAAAACAAAACTTAAAGGTTACAGGTAAAAACTTATTTATGCCAATTAGAATTGCTACCACATACCGTGAACACGGTCCTGAATTAGCAAAAGCCATTTTCTTGTTCGGTGAAAATATTGTAAAAGAACGTATTAAAGAGTGAATTTAAAATTTCGTTCAGTTGTAACACAAAATGACAATGAACTTGTTACTGAGTACGAGTCACCGTATAGTGAAACAACTCGGGACGAGTTCATTGTTTTTAATTTTTTAGATCCTCAAAAAGTAGAACAAGAAATAGCAGTCTCAAGTCAGCAAGTTCAAATTAAAAGCGCAGATAACTTTACTTGAGATTTGTATATGCACAAATATAGTAAACACTGATATAAAACAGCCCATGGAGATATTCCATTGTATTGATATTTGACTGGTGTAATAATTGACACTAAAATAGTTTCTTTTACATACGATTTGCTAGACAACATTGGCGAAAAGAAAAACATTATTGGTTCAGTTAAGGTAAGTCTTGAAACAAAATAATAAAAGAAAAGAAAAAGCACCTCGTAAGGCAACTTTTTGAAATGTTTTTCTTTTTTCTTTAATGTGTACTTTCATTGGTTTTGGTGGTGGGAATGCTATTTTACCAGTGATTAATAAAATTGCGGTAAAACAAAACAAATGAATAACTGAGTCAGAATTCGACGATGCAGTCATTACTTCAAATATGATTCCTGGAGCTTCAGTTATCCAAACCTTGTCTTTTGTTTCAATCAAGGCTATAGGTTTTTGAAAAGGTAGTTTAGCACTTATTTTGGCTGCCTTGCCACATTTACTATTTGCTTTGGTAGTGTTTATATTGTTACGTAAATATGCCAATAATTACTTGTATGCAATAGCAGCAGGAGTAATGCCAATTATTATCGGAGTCATTTTAACATTTGGCTGAAGATATTTAAAAGCTCAACGTGGACCATTTAGTCTATGGCTGTGAATTAGTCTTTTTGTTATTTCATTTGCTTATTGTTTATTCATTCCATCGCCGTACAACATTCCTGCTATACCAATGATAGCAATAATACTAGTTTTTGCTTTTTATGCATTATGGCAAACTATTAAGCAACACAAAATGAACAAAAAAGACTCAAATAAGGACACAAAATAATGCAATTTGTTTCTTTTTTAGCAGCATGTGGATTGGTATTAGCAAGTGCGTTTATTGTTTTTGGTGGTGGGCAAGTATTTATGCCAATATACAAGTGAATTTATGAGTTTTTAAGCCAACACTTTTCTTCAGTTACCGTTAATTCTGAAACAATTGATCAAGTTTTTGCAGTTGCCAACGCTACTCCTGGAGTTATTGGAACCAAATTAGCTTTATTCACTGGTTATTTAATTAGTATTGACGATAGTGGGAATGCACAATGATGAGGCTACATTGCAATGTTAGTAACCTATCTAATTATTGTTGTTCCTGCTATAGTAATAATGCATTATAGTGCTAAAGCCTTAGCAAAATCAAAAAGCAGCAAGTACTTTAAAAATCTTAATATCATCTTAAAACCAGTTTTGGCAGGAGTCATGTTTTCTCTTGCTGTTCAACTTTTTATCGGTACTACTTTTCCAATGATTAAGTTTAATGATTCAACTTCATACATTGTCAATGTGTCTTCATCTTCAACGCATTCTAAATTAAACATTTTCAAAGGTTGAAGACTAATTGTGTTGTTTATTTATTCACCAATTGCAATTGTGGCAACAATTTATTTACAAAAGAGAAGAGTACCTTTGTTATTTTTAATTCTTTCATCAATTGTGCTCGGACTTCTTTTATTCCAGCCATGACTTATAAAATAGGAGGCAATATGTCAAAAACAATAACTTTGGAATTCAAAAACTGTTTGGTGTATTTAAACGATTTAACTTTAGTTAGTCAAGATATTATTAAAAAGCAAGAAACTACATCACTTTCTTCATTCATTTTGGCAAAAGCAGTAAGTTTGTTTGCTCCTTTACCACGAATTTTAACTAAAAATGGAAGAACTACTACTTTGATTCGTTCCGAAGGAAACATTAAAAACTTGATTGTCGATAGTAATGAAAAAAATCATGTTAAAGCGCTAATAAGTAATCCAGAAATAATTTGAGAAGGTGATTTAAATGAAGCAATAACATTCTTTGGCTTTCGTAATGCATTCTTAAGAATTAAAGTGATGCAAGACAAAATGGTTCCTTACGAATCCGAAGTAAGCATGCAAAGCGAAACTTTGGTCGACGATTTAGCCTATTTTTTCAATCAGTCACAGCAAATTAGATCAGCAGTTTTATCATGTACTAAATTTAAAGATAACGAAGACCTAGAAGAGTCATCAAGCGCAATTTTCACAGCCTTACCTTCAGTAACTGACTCTGATATAGACTGAATTTATGACTTTATAGAAAAAAATCCTTTCCATGAAAAAGGACTGAAATTCTACAAAGAATACCTGCTAGAACAAGGGGCCAAATTGATTGATGAAACTCCTTGAATTTCACAATGTGATTGTTCTAGTGAAAAGTATTTAGCCGCCATCAAATTGTTATCTAAACAAGAAATAGAATCACTATTAGAAGAAAAAGGCAACATTGAAGCACAGTGTCATTATTGCCATAAAAAATATTATTTTACTAAAGAAGATTTGACAAACACTTGCGAGCTTCAATAAATTTTAGAGTGAGATTTGTCTTGCTCTTTTTTTATTTCGACAGCTATTGCAATAAATAATAGTTTTATGTAAAATAGATTGTGAATAAGGTAAAAATATGAATTATATTGGTTCTAAGTTATCGCTTTTGTCATTTATTGAAAATACAATACAGCACTATATTAAAGATACTAACAACTCGTTTTGTGACATATTTGCTGGCACAGGCTCAGTGTCTAAATATTTCAAATCTAAAGGATACAGAGTCATAGCAAACGATCTTCAATATTACAGTTATGTAAGACTAAAACATTTTATTGATAACAATGATAATTTATTCTTTTCAGGACTGAAATCCTACAGCATCGAACCATTTGAATATTTGAATTCTCTAGCGGGAATAAAAGGTTTTATCTACAACAATTATTGTCCAGATGGTACAAGAGACTCAGAATTTCAAAGAATGTATTTCACCAATGAAAATGTGGCCAAAATTGATGCAGTGAGAACTACAATCGAGCAATGAAAAACAAGAAAAATCATCACTGATAATGAGTATTATTTTCTTTTGGCCTCATTACTAGAAAGCGCAGATAAGGTTGCGAACACTGCTTCAGTATATGAATCATACTTGAAAAAATTTAAAAAAAGTGCCTTAAAGCCTTTAGTCTTGAAACCAGTGGACATTGTTAAATCAAATGCAAATAATCATCACTCTGTTTTTAATAAAGATGCTAATGTTTTAATAAAAGAAATAAGCGGAGATATTTTGTATTTAGACCCACCATACAATACTAGAAAATATAATACCAATTACCATATTCTAGAAACTATTGCTCTTTATGATGGACCATTATTAAAAGGCAAGGGTGGTTATCGGATAGAAAGTAACAAGGGCTCTTTATATTCTAGCAAGAAGCAAGCACTGCTAGCACTTAGTGAATTAATTAAAGATGCTAAGTTTAAATATATTTTTCTTAGTTACAATGACGAAGGCATTATTTCTATTGTAGACATAAAAAACCTTTTTAAAAAGTATGGAAGATACAACTTCTTTACACATGAATATAAACGTTTCAAAGCAGATAAAGATGCAAATCGCAACTACAAAAAAACAAAAGTTGTTGAATACATTCATTGTTTGGTTAAAAACGATTTTTAAAAAAACTGAAGATATTAAAAAAGGCGAGTAATGTCGCCTTTTTTTCGTTATTCAATGACTATTTTGTGATTTTGAAGAGTTATTTTTGCTTTATCGTCCGCTTGTAATTCTTTTGCCACAATTTTGTACGCTAATAAGTTTTCAAGATTTGTTTGCAAGAATCTTTTGATAGGTCTGGCTCCATACTCAGGATCATATGCCTCTTTAGCCACATAATCCACAACATTTTCGTCATAGTTTAGATTGATTTTTACTTGCTCTTTAACTCTTTTGACGATTTTATCCATTTCTAAACGAACAATGTTTTTGATTGTTTTTTCATCTAGTTTATTGAATGTTACAATTTCATCAATTCTATTTAAAAATTCAGGTCTAAACACACTCAAAAGTTCTTTTCTTATATCTTCTTGAGTGTAATTTCCTTTTGAAATTAGCGAAGCTGCTAGGTTCGTTGTAAGAATAATAATTGTGTTTCTAAAATTAATGTTTTTTCCTCTTGAGTCAGTTACAAAACCATTATCTAAAATTTGTAAAAGAATGTTTCACACATCAGGGTGGGCTTTTTCTACTTCATCAAATAAAACAATTGAGTAAGGGTTTTGACGAATTTTTTCAGTCAACTGTCCACCTTGTTCATATCCAATATAACCTGGAGGCGAACCAATTAGTTTCGATACTGAGTGTCTTTCCATATACTCAGACATGTCAAGACGAATCAACTGATTTTCATTATCAAACAAAGCATAAGCCAATGCTTTTGCTAGCTCAGTTTTCCCTACTCCAGTAGTCCCTAAGAAAACGAAGCTTCCTAGAGGACGATTAGGGTCGTTGATTCCTGCTTTAGAACGTAAAATGGCTTCACTTACAACATCACAAGCCTTATCTTGACCCTTAATTCTTTGTTTTAAAGTTTTGTCTAGGTTTAAAACTTTGTTAATTTGTGTTTCAATCAATTTTGCAACTGGAATTTTGGTTCATTTTGAAACAATTTCAGCAACTTCTTCTTCGTCAACTACTTCTTTTAGCAAGCGATTTTTTTCATTTTTGATGTAATTTTCAGCTTCTTGTAATTTTTTGTTGATTTCCGGAATTTGAACATACAAGATTTTACTTGCTTCAACATAATCACCATTTCCTTGCAAAACATTTTGGCGATTTTTTAAGTAGTCAAGGTCTTTTTTGTATTTACTAATTGCTTCGATAGTTTCTTTTTCTTTAGTTCATTTATCGTTTAGTTCTTTTGCTTTTTGGTTTAAAGACTGCAATTGTGTCTTGATTTCAGTAATTTTTTCATCATTAGCAACATTTTTTTCACTTTTTAAAGCGGCTTTTTCCATTTCTAAACGAGCTATTTTTTGGTTAACTTTTTCTAATTCTTCAGGTTGTGAATTCATTTCAGTTCTGATAGTTGCAGCAGCTTCATCAATTAGATCAATTGCTTTATCTGGTAAAAAACGATCCGAAATGTACCGAGCACTTAAGTTAGCAGCAGCCACAAGAGCTTTATCTTCAATTTTTACACCGTGATATGTTTCATACCTTTCTTTAATTCCCCTTAGAATTGTAATTGTGTCAGCGATCGATGGTTCGTTAACACTAACTTTTTGCATTCTTCTTTCTAAAGCAGGATCAGTTTCAATATATTGACGATATTCATCAAGAGTTGTTGCACCTATTAAGTGCAATTGTCCCCTTGCCATTAAAGGTTTGAAAATGTTAGCAGCATCCATAGCACTTTGACCATTTCTTCCTGTTCCAACTAACATATGAATTTCATCGATGAAAAGAATAATGTTACCTTCTGATTTTTCAACAGCTTTCATCAAGTTTTTTAGTCTTTCTTCGAATTGTCCTTGATATGATGCTCCTGCAAACATAGCTGGAAGATCAATTTCATACAATTGTTTATTTTTAAGATTTTCAGGAACTTGATTTTCAACAATTTTGCGTGCCAGTCCTTCAACTATCGCAGTTTTTCCGACTCCTGGTTCTCCAACTAAAACAGGATTATTTTTTGTTTTACGACTTAAGATCCGAATTAAGCGACGAATTTCGTCATCACGGTTTACCACCGGCTCCAATTTATTATTTTTAGCAGCTTCGATTAAGTTGCGTCCATATTCTTTTAATGGATCTTTGGTATTTTCATTTGGTTGTCAATTTGCTTCCATATCTTTACCTCCATTTGTTTTCTAAGAATATTATAGCACATTTTTGGCACTCTTAACATTTGAGTGCTAAATTATTGACAAAAGAAAAGTGATACTTGTATCACTAGTCCTTAATCTCAAAACTTAAATCAAAATTAATATTCATTTTTTCAATTTCGACACCCATGCTTTTTAGAATAAATTCACTAATTTCAAACTCTTCACTTTCAGGTCGATATGCTTCTGCATAAATTACTTTTTTAATTTTTGATTGCACGATTAAGCGCGCGCATTTAAAACATGGGGAGTGTGTAATATACATTATTGAACCATTTTCAATTTTTGAATTAGTAATATTAGCATTGATTATGGCATTTTCTTCCGCGTGCACTACATAAGTATATTTAGAATCCTTGACATTGCCATTTTCTTGTGGTCTTTCTCAAGGGAAAATTTTGTCATTGTCAACTATTGTTGCATCACCTTGAAAATTAGTTGGCATTCCATTGTATCCCAGTGAAACAACATATTTTTGCTGATTAACAATGCAAGCTCCAACACGAGTAGTAGGATCTTTTGAGCGCAAAGCACTAAGTTTGGCAAGGGACATAAAATAGTAATCTCATTTTAAGTCACCTTTTTCATTTAACATTTTTTTATTTTCAATTTTCATAAAGAAATTGTACCATAAAAGTCAAAAACAGCCTCCGCAGACGCTGCTTTCTATTATTCAATGAAATAAGGCATGAACCTCGGTAAGACATTTATTAAATAAATCCAGTTAGCTTTTTAACCGAATCGATATTATTATAGCATATTTTCTGTAACTAAACTGAAACAAAAAAAATTAAAAATTTATATACTTTAGCAAGCAAAAATCTTAAAATTATTATGTAAAGATAAAAAAGAGTTCGGCTTAGTTTTGAGAGCCCCGGGCTAGGCCGAAAAAGTAGGGGCTCTTATTCACTCTTATATATCTATTTTATTTTTATTTATTTTTCTCTATTTTATATAATTTTCAAATTTTTATAAAAATCGTCAAAAGTTCGAAATTTAAACCTAAACTCCTTAAATTTCGTAATACAAAAAGTTTCAATTTTTCGTTTATTTCAATTCATGTTTTTAAATATCCTAACCTTATAATATTAATTTTCATTGAATTGTATATTTTATTTATTTTTTATATCTCTTATCATTAAATATTTCACTTTTAAAATAATCGTCTAATATTTTTATATTTTTTATTCTTCAGGTTAATATAATTTTTAAGTTATATTTCATGTTTAATACTCCTACATGATTGTCTCTTTTTTAAATTTGTTATAGGTGATATTATTTTTAATGTTGTCTTAGCGAATAATATTTTTCGTGACATAACCTCCTTTCTATTAGATTAAGTGTCTATAAAAGATGATAAAAAAAGCATCGCCGAGGCGGTGATTTTACTTTTTCTTATTCAACTATTTGAGCGCTTATTCTCGCTCTTTTTACATCAACATCAAGAATTTTGATTCTAACTTTTTGACCCACTGAAACAATGTCACGTGGATTTTTAACAAATTTTTGCGACAGATTCGAAACGTGGACAAAGGCACTTTGTTTTATTCCGATGTAAACAAAGATTCCAAAGTCAGTAATATTCAGTACGTTTCCTTCAAAAATTTGCCCTTGCTCTATATTTTCAATGTCTAAAACATCTTTTCTTAAGACAAATCCATCTTTTTGGTCGCGAATGTCTTTGGTTGGATTTATCAGCGCTTCTAGAATCAAGTCGATATCATATTTGTTTGAATTTAACTTGTTTACTAGTTCTTCTTTATTTGCTTGTTTTAATTTTGCAGTATCAATGTTATTTAGATCAATTTTTAGTTCTTTAATTAATTGATTGGCAAGAGTGTAGCTTTCAGGGTGGATTTGAGTGCGGTCGTAAAAATTATCAGAATTATAAATTCTTAAAAATCCAATCGCTTGCTCGTAACTTTTTGTTCCAAGTCCTTTAACTTTCAGAATTTCTTTACGATTTTTAAAGGCTCCATTTTCATTACGGTAATCAACAATATTGGCTGCTGTTTTAGCACTAAGTCCAGAAATGTAAGTCAAAATTTCTTTTGTAGCAGTATTAGCATCGACTCCAACCTGGTTTACTACCTTATTAACTTTAAAAGTAAGACTTTCAGCCAGTTCTTTTTGATTAACATCATGTTGATATTGACCTACACCAATAGATTTAGGATCAATTTTGACTAATTCATTAAGTGGATCTTGGAATTTTCTTCCTATGTTGATTGCGCTTCTTTGCTCGACACTAAGGTCAGGAAATTCTTCAATAGCAGTCTTTGAAGCTGAGTAAACACTGGCACCAATTTCACTCACGATTGCATAGAAAATGTGGCTAAAATCTTTTTCTGAATTTATCACTTTTGCAACAAATTCTTCAGTTTCTCTTGAAGCTGTTCCGTTACCAATAACAACAATGTCAACGTTGTATTGACGAAGTAATTTTGTCAGTGTTGCTTTGGATCCTACGAAATCATTTTTCGGCGGTGTGGGATAAATAATGTCAATTTTCAAAACGGCTCCAGTTTTTGAAATAACAGCAATTTTACATCCATTGATGTAAGCTGGATCAATTGCTAAAATAGTCTTATCTTTAACTGCCGGTGCAAGTAACATTTGTTCTAAATTTTGCGCAAAAAGTTCGATAGCTGCTTTTTGTGCTTTGTCAAATAATTCACTCTCAATTTCTCTTTCGATTGAAGGGAAAATTAATCTTTGCAAACTATCTTCTAAAGCAAGAAGATTAATTTGACTGGTAGCAGGATTTTTGCAATATTTATTTTTTAATTGTTCAATGATTGCTTTTTCATCAAAGACTCAAGACACATTGATGATTTTTAGTTCTTGTGCTCTTGCTAAGGCCAAAATTCTGTGATTTGCTGTTTTATTGATTTTGTGTTCGGAATCATAAAAATCTTTGAAAACTTCCTTTTCGTCAATAGCATTTTTCTTTAGCTTAGTTTTTCAAATCCCATTTCACAAGATTTGACGTTTAACATAATCACGCACTCCTAGATCCTGACTCATTCACTGACTAATAATGAATGAAGCTTGTTCAATGGCAAAGTCGACATCTTTAACTTTTTCATTGACGTATTTAGCTGCTTCTTTTTTAGGATCAAAATTGGTGTTACGAGTACTAAAAATGATTTTAGCCAAAGGTTCTAGCCCTAGAGCTATAGCTTCAGTAGCTTTTGTTTTCTTTCCAACTTTGAAAGGCTCATAGATATTTTCGACTTCTGCTTTAGTTTCTGAAAGTTTAATTTTTTGTTTAATTTCTTCAGTCAAAAGGCCTTTTTCAGTCAAAATTTCGATGATTGCTTCTTTACGTTTGTTTAATTCTGTGTTGTATTTGTATAGTTTATCAATTTCACCGATTGTTTCTTCATCTAGTCCGCCAGTCTCGCTTTTACGATAACGACTAATAAAAGGGACAGTTGCCCCTTGTGATAAAAGATTCAATACAACACTAACTTGTTCTTCTTTTAAATTTAATTTTTTAGCTACAAAACTTAAACTTAAATCCATAAATTACTCCTATTTTTTAAATACGTATCCAAATTGTTTTAGTGTTTCTATTTCATCTTTAGTAATAGTTAGGTATGAAAAAGCAATTGCGCCTTTACCAGTATGAATGGCAATAGTAGGACACAATGGAAACACAAAAGCACGATTCAAATTATTTTCTTCTAAAATTTTGCTTACTAGCATTTGAATTTCTACATTATCAGCATTGTTAAACAAGAAATATTTGTCTTCAGCATTTGTATTGTTCTCGTAAAGTTCTCTTGCATATTTAGTTAAAGTTTTTTCAAAAACTCTTCCTTTGGCATATTTGTCTAGTAAACCATCACGAAATTCAATAACCGGCACTATTTTTAATAATTTTGCAATGCTTGCAGCAGCAGGAGATAGTCTGCCACCTCTTACTAATGCTTCGTTTTCTTGCGGGATTAGTAAAGTTTTGTCCTGCGGTTTAGCAAATATCTCAATAGCTTTTTCAAAACTTGCACCATCTTTAATCGCTTTTTGAAAACGTAAAATATCTAGCACAATCGCGTGTGAGATTTTTTTTGATTCAACAACGTATGCTTTATTTTTACTTTCTCAGTCTTCAAACATGATTTTTAAAGACTGGTATTGACGTGATAATTCAGTACTAATTGGATAAATTAGTACTTTATCATACTCAGCAACTTGACTTTTAATTGCTTCGATATCACGTGGTAAAGAAGCAGAAGTTGAAACATTTTTAGCACCATTTTGTTTTGCTCAAATAGTTTTAGCATCAACTTCAACTCCGTCTGAATAACTTTTGTTGTCAATGGTTATTTGAATTGGTAAATAAAATCAACCTAATTTTTCAGCTTGAACTTTAGTAAGCCCACAACTGGAATCAACTACAATGGCAATTTTCATTACTCCTCCAATAATTTAAAAAATACTTATAATTAAAAGATATATTTTGTTAGTCTTATAATTTAAATATTAATTATATTAGATTACTAAGAAGCCAAGCACAAATTGTTAGGAGATAAGATGCAAAAATTAATTGAAGATTTAAAAAAACGTCAGATTATTAAAGATATTTCTAAAGAAGATAAAATCAATCTTTTTGATCACACAACTGGAGTTTATACTGGATTTGATCCAACCGCTACTTCTTTACACTTAGGAAACTACATTCATATTGTTAACTTGCTAAGATTTCAAAGAGCAGGTTTTAATGCTATTGCCGTTTTGGGTGGAGCAACTGGTATGGTAGGAGATCCTTCTTTTCGTGAAAGTGAAAGAAAGGAAATGGATCTATCAACTCTAGAATTTAACAAAGCCAAAATTAAAAAACAATTAGAAAGCTTTGGTTTAAAAGTAATTGATAATTATGAATTTTATAAAGATTTGAAGTTTCTAGATTTTCTTAAATATAACGGAAAATTAGTTAATGTAAGTTATATGTTAGCTAAGGATTCAGTAAAACAAAGATTAAAAAATGGAATGACATTTACTGAATTTAGTTATCAATTAATTCAAGGATTCGACTTTAACTTACTGTACGAAAAACACAATGTTTGCATTCAACTTGGTGGTTCAGATCAATGAGGTAATATCACAACCGGTCTAGAAATTATCAAAACATTGCATGGCGAAGATCATAAAGCAATCGGTATCACTTGCAATTTATTAATAGACTCGAATGGTAACAAAATCGGTAAGTCGTTTGGTGGGGGAAGCTTGTGATTAGACCGTGAACAAACTTCGCCATATAGTATGTATCAATACTTAGTCAATCAACGCGATGAAGACGTTGAAAAACTTTTAAAATGATTAACTTTTGTTTCTTTAGAAGAAATTGAACAAATTATGAAAAAATCAAATGCTGATAAAAGACAACGTTACGCCCAAAAAGTTTTAGCATTTGAAACAATTAAAATTGTTCACGGGGAAAAAACGGCCAAACAATGTGAAGAAATTAGTCAAAAACTTTTTGCAAACGACATTCTAAACTTAAGCGACGATGATTTTGAACTTCTAAAAGGATTTTTACCAGTTTTCGAATATCAAGATGAAAGTGTCATTGATTTTGTTGTAAACAATTCGATTTTAAGTTCTCGTCGTGAATTCAATGAATTTTTAAATAATAAGGCTTTAAGTTTTAATGCTGAGGTTATAACAGATTCACAAAGCAAATTAGACTTTGACAAGTTTGATGGTAAAAAGGGTCTTTTAAAAAGAGGGAAACGTGATTTTTATATCGTTTTCAAAAAATAATACGTGATTCAAAATCAGGAATACCTGATTTTTTCTTTTATTTTTGAACTTGCAAAACGCTTAATCAAAATTTAATTTATAGTCAAATGCCAAAATTGTCAATAACTACAAACTTGATGATCAGTTGGAAATCTAAATAAACAAAATTCGATCGAAAACATTTTAATTTTTGGTACTAATACCATTTTTTTGTCTTTTTAGCGCGAAAATAAAAATATTTTTTTCTCGAAATTAATGTCAAAAACTTGTCTATAATTACGTCAATAACTTTAATTTCGAAGGAGCAATTTTATGAAACTATCTAAAAAACTTTTATCATTTTCACTTTTTACTTTAGTTCCGATAGTGGGGGCAGTGTCAGCTATTTCATGTCAAACAACAGTCAAAAAAGATGACTAAAACACTAAAACTTCAAATAACAAAACTGAAACCAATACAACCACTAACAACACAACAAATATCGAAACAAACACAGAGTCTGATACAACCAATAACACAACAAACACTGAAAACAAAACTGAAACAAACACTACTACCAACACTGAAACAAATAAAGAAAGTACACCTAGTGTAAATCCATTAACTCAAGTAAACCCAGATGTTAAATGCTCGACAAACACTTTACTACTTCAATGAGCTAATTCAATTGATAATAATTTAGTTTACGCAAATGACAATAGTAAAGATTTGTTAATAAAAGCTTTAAAATGAAAAAATCAAAAAAAATAACAAAAATATTTATGTTAAATAAAAAAACAAGAACAAAAAAACATGGAATTTTATGGCAAGTCCCTTGGGGCTTGCTTTTTATTTATTTTAACAAATCA